>CAZVJJ010000054.1:0-10512 GCA_964627295.1 uncultured Oscillospiraceae bacterium
GGGCGCTCCCGCGCCAACGCATAATACGCGACTGCTTCCTAAATTTGCAACGTTGTTCCCCCACATCAGTCACAAAAAATCAGATAGATTTTTTGTGACAGCTTCTCCCCAAGGAGAAGCCTTTGGCGGTCGTCGGAAAATTGTGCGAAAAACGCACATTTCCGTTGTCGCAACGTTGTCGGTGGGGGTGTACCCCCACCCTACAGTCAAAAACGTCAAATTGTGCGCAAAACTGGACATGATCGCGTATTGTGACTGCGGTAGGCGACCACTCGAGGACGGGTGTCCCTACATTAGGGTGTCCTTATTCTTCGTCGAGTTTCAGCACTGCCATGAATGCCTCGGAGGGGACGGAGACTGTGCCGAATGTGCGCATACGTTTCTTGCCCTCTTTTTGCTTTTCGAGCAGCTTCTTCTTGCGGGTGATGTCGCCACCGTAGCACTTGGCGAGCACGTCCTTGCGCACCGCCTTGATCGTCTCGCGGGCGATGATCTTGCCACCGATGGCGGCTTGAATGGGGATCTCGAACTGCGCGCGGGGGATATTATCCTTGAGCTTTTCGCAGATCTTGCGTGCGCGGGGGTAGGCATTGTCGGCAAAGAGGATGAAGCTGAGCGCATCCACGATATCGCCATTGAGCAGGATGTCGAGCTTGACGAGGCGGCTCGGGCGGTAGCCGATCATTTCATAGTCCAGACTGCCATAACCGCGTGTGCGCGATTTGAGCGCATCGAAGAAGTCGTAAATGATCTCGTTGAGCGGCATATCATAGTGCAGTTCGACGCGGTTGGCATCGAGGTAGACCATGTCTTTGAATTCGCCGCGGCGGCTCGTGGCAAGATCCATGATATTGCCGACGTATTCCTGCGGTGCCATCAGATTGACCTTGACATACGGCTCTTCTGCCAACTGGATCTCCATCGGGTCGGGGTAATCGAGGGGGTTATCGACCATGATGACTGTGCCATCGTTTTTCGTCACGCGGTAGACGACGTTCGGCGCGGTGGTGATGAGGTCGAGGTTGTACTCGCGCTCTAAGCGCTCCTGAATGATCTCCATGTGCAAAAGTCCGAGGAAGCCACAGCGGAAGCCAAAGCCGAGGGCGATGGAGCTTTCGGGCTCATAGACGAACGATGCGTCATTGAGCTTTAATTTTTCAAGCGCGTCGCGCATATCCTGATATTTTGCACCGTCTGCGGGATAAACGCCCGAGTAGACCATTGGCTGTACGGGGCGATAGCCGGGGAGCGGTGCGGAAGCGGGGTCGTCGAGCGATGTGATCGTGTCGCCCACCTGCGTATCGGAAACGGTCTTGATGGATGCGGTGATATAGCCGACCTCACCCGCGCCGAGCGCGTCTTTGGGCTGAAGCCCCTTGGGGCTCATCGAGCCGACCTCAACGACCTTGTACACCGCACCTGTTGCCATCATCTTGATATCCATGCCTGCGCGCACCGCGCCCTGCTTGATGCGGGTGTAGACGATCACGCCACGGTAGGAATCATACTGGCTGTCGAAAATGAGCGCTTGCAGGGGCGCGTTGCGGTCGCCCGACGGCGCGGGGATGCCGTGCACGATCATTTCGAGGACGGCATGGATGTTGATGCCGTTTTTTGCCGAGATCTCGGGCGCATCCTCAGCAGGGATGCAGATGATGTCCTCGATTTCTGCTTTGACTTCTTCGGGGCGGGCAGAGGGAAGGTCGATCTTGTTGATCACGGGCAGAACTTCCAGTCCTGCGTCCGTCGCAAGGAACGTGTTTGCAAGCGTCTGCGCCTCCACGCCCTGACTTGCGTCCACGACGAGCACCGCGCCCTCGCAGGCGGCAAGACTGCGGCTGACCTCGTAGTTGAAGTCCACGTGCCCCGGGGTGTCGATCAGATTCAGGTCATAAAGCTCGCCGTCGTCTGCGCGATAGCTCAGCGTTGCGGCGGTCGCCTTGATGGTGATGCCGCGCTCGCGCTCAAGCTCCATCGAATCGAGGATCTGCGCTTCCATTTCGCGCTTCTCGATCGCGTTGCATTCTTCGAGCAGGCGGTCAGCAAGGGTGGACTTGCCGTGGTCGATGTGGGCAATGATGGAAAAATTGCGGATGTGGGAAAGTTCGGTCATAGAAATACCTCGTGTTTGAGAATTGAAGCCTTTTTTGATGCCGATGATACGCCTCACGTATCATAAAAATGGGCATAGCCATACATTATCTTAATTATAACGAATTTTTTTCAAAAAGTAAACTGTATGTTTTGCGGAAATCTGGGGAAAACTGTGGTCAGCAAAAGAAATTTTGCGAAAAAGTGCCCGAAATTCAAAAAATTACGCAAAAAAGCCCTTGCCAAAACCATAAATTCAAGGTATAGTTTAACGGCACGAAAAAATTAGGTAACATTCAGAGTATAAAGAGGGGTATTCCATGAGCAATGCCAAAAAGACTACTGTAAATAAGAATCTTGAAGACGTTCAGGCAGCGTTGCAGAACCTGATCGCGCAGGGCAAGAAAGAGGGCATGATCCGTGCATCCGACTTGAATGCGCAGCTCGAAAAGATGCAGCTTTCGCCCGAGAAGATCGAGGAGATCTACGACCGCTTTGAGGCGATGAATATTCAGATCGTGACCGCCGAGCTGGATATCGACATCGGTGACGACCTTGACCTCGGTCTGGGCGGCGAGGACGACATCGATCTTTCGGGACTGGACGAAGAGGATCTTGTCGATCCTGTTGACCTCGCGGCTGAGTACAGCCTTGACGACCCTGTTCGTATGTACCTCAAGGAGATCGGTCAGGTCAAGCTCCTGTCCGCTGAGGAGGAAGTGCAGCTTGCCAAGCGCATCGCCGCAGGCGATCAGGAGGCAAAGAATAAGCTGACCGAGGCGAACCTGCGCCTTGTCGTTTCCATTGCGAAGAAGTATTCGGGTCGTGGCTTGCATATCCTCGACCTGATCCAGGAGGGCAATACTGGCCTGATCCGCGCAGTCGATAAATTCGACTGGGAAAGAGGCAATAAATTCTCTACATATGCAACGTGGTGGATCCGTCAAGCCATCACCCGCGCCATCGCGGATCAGGCGCGCACCATCCGCGTGCCTGTGCATATGGTGGAGGTCATCAATAAGGCTACCCGCTGCAACCGCAAGCTCGTGCAGGAGCTTGGCAGAGAGCCGACCGTTGAGGAGATCGCAAAGGAGCTGAACCTGCCCGTTGAGAAAATCATCGAGGCAAACCGCACCGCCGCCGATACCCTCTCGCTTGATACGCCCGTTGGCGACGAGGAAGATACGTCCATCGGCTCGTTCGTCGAGGACGAGCGCACCCCTGGTCCTGCGGATGCGACCTCGAATGCGCTCCTTGCCGAGGCGCTCAAAGAGATCCTCGATACCCTCACCGAGCGCGAGGCGGACGTGCTGAAGATGCGCTTCGGTATGTACGATGGCAGAACGCACACCCTTGAAGAGGTCGGTCAGATCTTCGGCGTTACCCGTGAGCGTATCCGCCAGATCGAAAACAAAGCCATCCGCAAGCTCCGCCACCCCAGCCGCGCCAAAAAGATCCGCGATTTCTATTGCTAATAAAACCCCCCGCCCAAAAAGGCGGGGGTTTCGCGCATTTTCTGATCCCAGATCGCATGGTGACGATCCAACTGTAGGGTGGGGGTACACCCCCACCGACAACGTTACGACAACGGAAATGCGAGTTTTTCGCACAATTTTCCGACGACCACCAAAGGCTTCTCCTTGGGGAGAAGCTGTCAGAAAAAATCTATCTGATTTTTTCTGACTGATGTGGGGGAGCAACGTTGCAACTTGTAGGGTGGGGGTACACCCCCACCGACCACGTTGCGATAACAGAAATGCTCGTTTTTTCATCCAGAGTGCCGACAACCGCCAAAGGCTTCTCCTTGGGGAGAAGCTGTCACAAAAAATCTATCTGATTTTTTGTGACTGATGTGGGGGAGCAACGTTGCAAATTTAGGAAGCAGTTGCGTTATACGTACTGCGGTAGCCCCACATCCGTCAGCCCTTTGGGCTGCCACCTTCTCCCCAAGGAGAAGGCTTTTTCTCTGTCATCGATAGACGGTTCAACAAACCGACCGCGCAAATATCGCTACTGCGTCGGTGGGGGTGTACCCCCACCCTACGGTCTGGAAACGACGATTTTTTAGAGAATGGATAAAAGTGAAGGGAGAAAAGAGAAAAATACAAAAAGAAACGACGACTTTCTTGCGAAAATCGTCGTTTCTTTTTGGTGACCCGCCGGAGATTCGAACTCCGGACCCACTGCTTAAAAGGCAGTTGCTCTGCCAACTGAGCTAGCGGATCAAGTGGCTGGGATGGCCGGATTTGAACCGACGCATGTCAGAGTCAAAGTCTGATGCCTTACCGCTTGGCGACATCCCAGTATCGAGAGGCGCCCCTTGGTCGGACACACGGGGTATTATAGCATGGATCGCAGAATTTTGCAATCCCTTTTTTGAAAATTTTGCGCGAACGGGGAATTTTTATTTTTCGGCACGTTTTTATCTGCAAACCGACGTGTTTTACCAAACCAGTCCCGATTTTTCGACACAAAAACTGTGAAAACGCCCTATTGCGCTTTGTGCAAAAAGGCGTATAATAGCATCTGTTATTTGAAGTGACAGTTAGGAGTTGAATTTTTCCTTGAAACGTACCAATCATTCCATGCTGGAGGGCGCGCTTTTTCCGAGCATCGTGCGCTATACTGTGCCGATCATCCTCACGAGCCTTCTACAGCTTTTGTTCAATGCCGCCGACCTGATCGTTGTCGGGCGCTATTGCGGCAGCGTGAGCGTCGCCGCCGTTGGTGCGACGGGCTCGATCACGAATCTTCTGGTCAATTTCTTCATCGGCCTTTCGGTCGGCGCAGGCGTGACTGTCGCGCACGCCCTCGGCGGACACGAAGATGAGATCGTCCACCGCACCGTCCACACCGCGCTCCCGACCGCCCTCATCAGCGGCGTGGTGCTCACCGTGGTCGGCGTGCGCTATTCCGAGACGTTCCTGCGCTGGATGGACACGCCTGAAAATGTGCTCCCGCTTTCTGCGATCTACATGAAGATCTATTTCGCGGGCGTGACGTTTACCATGGTCTATAACTTTGCCGCATCCATCTTGCGCGCGGCAGGCGATACGAAAAGCCCGCTCATTTTCCTGACCATTGCGGGTGTCGTGAATGTGGTGCTCAATGTGTTCTTCGTTCATGGGCTCAACATGAACGTTGCAGGTGTTGCACTTGCGACGACGATCTCGCAGGGGATTTCCGCGGTGCTTGTCGTGCTCGTGCTGATGCGCCGCACGGATGCTTGCCGCTTTGAACTCAAGAAAATGAAGATCCACGGCGCGCAGATCGCAAAGATCGTGCGCATCGGACTGCCTGCGGGCATCCAGAGCTCGCTGTTTTCCATCTCGAATGTGCTCATCCAGTCATCGGTCAACTCGTTCGGCGATGTGTTTATGTCGGGCAATGCGGCGGCAGGCAACATCGAGGGCTTTGTGTATGTTATGATCAACGCATTTTCGCAGACTGCGGTCAATTTCGTCGGTCAGAACATGGGCGCGCGGAAGCTCGACCGCGTGAAAAAGACGCTTTGGGTCTGCCTCGGGTGCGTGACGGTCGTCGGTCTGACCGCGGGCATCGGTGCTTATCTCATGGGCGAAAAGCTCCTTGCGATCTATATCACCGATTCGCAGGAGGCGATCGGCTATGGCATGATCCGCCTTGCCTATATTTGCATCCCCTACTTCTTGTGCGGATTGATGGACGCGTCCACAGGCGCGCTCCGTGGCATGGGCGCATCGATCGCGCCGATGCTCATCTCGGTGCTCGGCGTGTGCGGTATGCGCATCTGGTGGATCTTCACCGTGTTCCAGCAGCCCGCGTATCATACGCCGCAATGCCTGTATATCTCCTACGCGATTTCGTGGACGCTCACATTCGTGGCGCAGATGGTCGCATTCGCCATTGTCTATAGCAATCATTCCCGCCGCCTCGCAAGCGAGGAATAAAACAAAAGCTTCTCCCCAGCGGAGAAGCTTTAATTTTTGCAAAAACAGCTGATTTTGACTGTAGGGTGGGGGTACACCCCCACCGACAACGTTGCGATAACAGAAACGCTCGTTTTTCTGCCAGTCTGCCGACAAACGCCAAAGGCTTCTCCTTGGGGAGAAGCTGTCACAAAAAATCTATTTGATTTTTTGTGACTGATGTGGGGAAGCAACGTTGGATTCTAGGAAGCAGTTGTGGTATACGTACTGTAGCAAGCGGACAGCAGTCCTTGGATGATTTGTACGTAAAATGCGCATTTCTGATCGGTCGTGCGCTCATTTACTCAGGTGTTGTTGCATCTGCCTATTGGCTTCTTCGATTTCGGCTTTGAGTTCGCGGGCGGACATTCGCAGGACACCGCTTCGGAAAGAACTGAGCTGGACGAGGGAATCGGAGGAAGCGACGCGGACGGCGTAATTCGTGCCGATGTCGTGCACGAGCGCCTCGATATAGGCATCACCTGTCTCACCCTCGCGGGTATAGACGACTTGGATGTTATGGTACTGCGTCTTTTCGCCGAGATTCCCCTTGACTTTATAGCCGTCGAAAACGAGCACAAGGCGGCATTTCGTAAATCCTGCATAGTTCGACAGGATGTCCTGCAAGCGACGGCGGGCGGCTTCGAGATCCTCGCGCGCAAGCGTGGCAAGCTCGTCCCATGCAAATAGGATATTGTAGCCGTCCACGATGATGTATTTCTGCTTCAGCGGACGGATGCTCACGCTCTCCGTCGCGGGGCGATTCGCGGGTGCGCGGTAGAGCTCAGTTTTCGGCGTGCCGAATTCGCGCGCCATGATCGCTTCGAGCACTTTGTCGTCAGATAGGACATTGCGAGTGATGATCTCGGGTGTTTTTTCGTCCTTGCGCCCGCTGTCGATGTGCATATGCTCTTTTACTTCGTTCCACTTGACCGTATATCCCGCGCCGTGCGCGCAAAAAACGGAATCGGGCGAATTCTCAAGATCCGCTTCGGGATCATAGCCGAGCGCGGCAACGACCGCATCCTGATCGTGGCAGGGGGCATAGCCACTGAGCGCAACATTCAGTCGCCCGCGCCCCTGTGTATAGGCGGCAAGCGTGTCGGCGTAGTCTTTCAGCTCTGCCGCGGGGAGCGTTCCTTTGAGAATGGACATCTCACCGCGCGTTTCGGGGGGATCAAATTCGCCACTCATGGCGCGAATGTCCGTGATCGCGCGCCCGATGCTCTCCGTCGGGACGGTGAGCGTGAACGCATACCACGGTTCAAGGAGCACCGATTTTGCCTGCATCAGTCCCTGACGCACGGCGCGATAGGTCGCCTGACGCATATCGCCACCTTCTGTGTGCTTTAAGTGCGCTTTTCCGACAAGAAGCGTCAGCTTCATGTCCGTGATGGGTGCGCCCGTGAGCACGCCACGGTGCATTTTTTCTTCCAGATGCGTCAGGATCAGCTTCTGATAGGCGATGTCGAGCACGTCCGTACTGCAAACCGTGTCGAACACCAGCCCACTTCCGCGCGGAAGTGGCTCGAGAAGCACGTGCACCTCGGCATAGTGGCGCAAGGGCTCAAAATGCCCCACGCCCTCGACCGTGTCGGCGATCGTTTCCTTATAATAAATGCGTCGATCATCGAGCGAAATATCCAGCCCGAACCGTTGCAACACAAGGCTTCGGAACACCTCGAGCTGTACTTTGCCCATGATCTGCACGTGTAGTTGCTCACCTGCGGAAAGAATGTGCAGTTGCGGATCTTCTTCCTCGAGTTGGCGGAGTTTCGGGAGCGCCGTCGCCACATCTGCGCCTTTTGGCAAGCGGATGCGATAGGTCATCACAGGCTCGAGCAGGGGGGCTTTTCCCTGTGGCTGTGCGCCGAGCGCCATCCCCGCGTAGGTCTGGGTCAGACCTGTGACCGCGCAGAGGCTACCCGCGGGCACTTCCTCGACCGCTTGAAATTTATCGCCCGAATACAGGCGAATGGCGACGGTTTTTTCATCGAATGCGTCGCCTAGTTGGTTTACATAATGTATCTGCTCGCGCACACGGAGTTTTCCGCCTGTCACGCGTAGCCACGTCAGGCGGTTGCCCTGCGCATCGCGCGAGATCTTATATACCTGCGCGGCGAATGCGTCGGGGTAGGGCGTGATGGGCGCAAATCGGTCGAGCGTATCGAGCAGCGCATCCACGCCTGTGAGTTTGAGCGCCGAGCCGAAACAGCAGGGGAAAATCTTGCGCTCGGCGATGCACGCCCGCACGGCATCTTCCGCAACGTTTCCGCTTTCGAGGTATGTTTCCAGAAGTGCCTCGTCGCACATCGCGCAGTTTTCGGCAAGAGATCCAGCATCCGCGCCAAAATCGACACACGCGGGCGAAAGTTCGCGGTGAAGCGATGCCATGAGTGTCTCGCGATCCGCGCCCGCGAGATCCATCTTGTTGATAAAGAGGAATGTCGGCACGTGATAGCGCGCCAGAAGTTCCCATAGCGTCGCGGTGTGCGCCTGCACGCCATCCGTACCAGAGATCACGAGCACCGCGCAGTCGAGAACGGGCATCGTCCGCTCCGCTTCCGCAGAAAAATCCACATGGCCAGGGGTATCGACGAGCGTGATGGCGCGCGTCGCCGTTTCCATGCGCGCCTGCTTGGAAAAAATCGTGATGCCACGCGCCCGCTCGAGCGCGTGCGTGTCGAGAAAAGCATCCCGATGATCGACGCGTCCCAGCGTCCGCCTTGCACCCGAGAGATAGAGCAACGCTTCCGAAAGCGTCGTCTTGCCTGCATCCACGTGGGCAAGCAGACCGATACCACAGGGTATCTTCTTCAGTTGGTCAGGCATGGCATCAGCCTCCTTTTGCGATCCGAAATTTGCATCATTTTGACTATTATACCACGGGAAATCCCTTTCGTCGAGAGAGAAGTGCACCGTTTTTGCACAATTTACCGCTCACAGACTGTAGGGTGGGGGTACACCCCCACCGACGCAGTATCGACCTCTTCATGGTCGGTTTTTTCGCACCAACTATCGATGACTGAGTTACTTGGCTCTCCCCATGGGAGAGCTGGCGACGAAGCCGTGACGGATGTGGGGCTACCGCAGTACGTATATCGAAACTGCTTCCTAATATCCGACGTTGCGCCCCCCACATCAGTCACAAAAAATCAGATAGATTTTTTGTGACAGCTTCTCCCCAAGGAGAAGCCTTTGGCAGTCGTCGGCAAATTGTGCGTAAAACGCGCATTTCCATCATCGTGACGTGGTCGGTGGGGGTGTACCCCCACCCTACAGTATGGAACGGTAAAAAAAGTGCGCGCATCGAGCACATTCACAGTTTGTGGGTGCATCACGCGGACACCCGAGGACGGGTGTCCCTACAATGGGATACACACATTTCTGTTATCGCACGTTGTCGGTGAGGGTGTACCCCCACCTTACAGTCGAATTCGGAAAAATGGGCAAAAAGAAAGCCCCGAACCGTGGTTCGGGGCTTGTGTGCAAGAATTAGTCAGCGACGTAGGGCAGCAGGGCGATCTGGCGTGCACGCTTGATAGCGGTCGTCAGGTCACGCTGGTGCGCTGCGCAGGTACCAGTCGTGCGGCGGGGCAGGATCTTGCCGCGCTCGGACAGGTAACGGCGGAGCTTTGCGGTGTCCTTGTAATCGATAGCAGTCACCTTGTCAACGCAGAAAGCACAAACCTTCTTGCGCTTGCGGGGACGCATACGCTGTTCGTTAGCCATGGGAATTCCCTCCTTGTAAGTTTAGTAGAAAAGTTCAGTTAGAAGGGCAGCTGCGCATCATCTTCGTCCAGCATCGCAAAATCGGATGCGGGCGCGCTGGCAGGGGCAGAATAGCCACCGTAATTGTTGCCAGAGGGAGCGCTGTAAGCATTGCCGCCATAGGAATTGCCGCCGTAGGTATTTCCACCATAGGAATTACCGCTGTCGGAATCCCGCTTGCTGTCGCCAAAGTAGCAGTTATCTGCTACGACTTCAGCCGTGCGGCGCTTGTTGCCGTCCTTATCGGTCCAGCTTCTGATCTGAAGCCGACCAGAAACAACGATCATACGACCCTTTGCGAAATACTTGGAAACAAACTCACCCGTTTGACGCCAAGCAACGCAGTCAATAAAATCGGTTTCCTTTTCGCCGCCGTCCTTGCCACCGAAGTCGCGATCGACTGCGACGGTGAAGCTGGCAACAGCGATACCGCTGCCAGTGCGGCGAAGCTCGGGGTCACGCGTCAGGCGACCCATGATCGTGATGTGGTTAAGCATAGCTTACTCCTCCACGACGGTGGTCAGGCAGCGCATAACGCCTTCCGTGATCTTCATCACGCGCTCGAGCTCAGCGGGGAACTCGGGCTTGACTTCCATGTTCATCAGAACGTAGTAGCCCTCGGTGAGATCATTGATCTCGTAAGCAAGACGACGCTTGCCCCACTCATCAATGCTCAGCAGAGTACCCTCCGCCTCCACCATTG
>CAZVJJ010000055.1:0-10466 GCA_964627295.1 uncultured Oscillospiraceae bacterium
TGCTTACACTTTTTGTAAACCATGTTACTACACTATACAGTACACCCCCACCGACAACGTTGCGATAACGGAACTGTTCGTTTTTCGTACATTTTTCCGACGACCGCCAAGGCTTCTCCTTGGGGAGAAGCTGTCACAAAAAATCTATCTGATTTTTTGTGACTGATGTGGGGGAGCAACGTCGGATTTTAGGAAGCAGTTGCAACATATGAACTGCGGTAGCCCCACATCCGTCAGCCCTTTGGGCTGCCACCTTCTCCCCAAGGAGAAGGCTTTTTCTCTGTCATCGACAGATGGTTCACCAAGCCGACCGTGCAGATATCCGAACTGCGTCGGTGGGGGTATACCCCCACCCTACGGTCTGAAACGAAAGATCGTGCGCAAAAATGCACCCGATGCAGGGAATTTAACGCATCGGGTGCAAAATGTTTTGTTAGCTATTATTTCTCTGCTCAGCGACGCAGTCGATAGTGACGACCACGGCGAGGGCGAGGATCTCGTCCGCGCCTGCGGCGATATCGAGGGCATAGCTGTCGCCCCATGTCATCCACTCTTTTTCGATGCTGACAATGGGTCTGCCGTTTTCGGTGATCTCGTAATTATGCTCCCAGAACGAGCCGTCGATCTCCCAACCAAGCCCGTCGATGCGAAATTTCGGGAAGAAAAGCGTAAATTCCTTGCGGATCTCGGCGATCTCGCGCCCAGCCACATAGACTAAATAGCGTGGCATGAGCGTGAAGAGCTTCTGCTCGATGTAGGCGACCTCGCGCCCGTGCCTATCGTACACGTGCAATTTCTTGCCCCACGAAAGCACCTCGCCCTCGACCGTGTAGCGGTCGTTGCCGTTTTCATCGAACACGCGGAACTTGTCCGCCCATGAAAAAACCTTTTCCCGTATGTAAAGCTTCATTTTCTTCCTCCTTTTTTTCTGCCGTGATAATTATTTGAATTTTGCGCCCATGTGCGACGACCGCCAAGGCTTCTCCTTGGGGAGAAGCTGTCACAAAAAATCTATCTGATTTTTTGTGACTGATGTGGGGACAAACGTAGGAAATTAGGAAGCAGTCGCATATTCTGCTTCGGCGCGGGAGCGCCCTTGGCTCCCCTGTGTAAGGGGAGCTGTCAAAAATCTATTGATTTTTGACTGAGGGGTTGCTACCGCAGTACGTATTCGCCGACGGCTATCAGTATTCGCAACATTTCCCCGCGCAATCCCTCAGTCACGCTGTTCGCGTGCCAGCTCCCTTTACACAAGGGAGCCGCCCTCAGTCGTCGGCGGTTGGTGCGAAAAAACCAACCGCACAGAAACCGTGGGTGCGTCGGTGGGGGTATACCCCCACCCTACAGTATAATATGCGAGTGCGGCGGTGGGTTTATTTTTATTGCGGGGAATGCATTATGCTTTTCTGATCAAATCAATTCGTGCCCATCAGGAGTTTTGCAAGTTCGCTGTCGGCGCTGAGGATGACGGTTTTCTCGTCGCCATTGAGGGACGCTTTGAGCGCATCGAGGGCGAGGGTGAATTCATAGAAATCTTTCTTATCCTCGCTATCATATGCCTCGGCAAGCAGACGCATATACTCTGCCTCGCCCTCGGCTTCGAGCTGTGCCGCTTCGGCGCGGGCGTTGGAAATGATGATGTTCACCTGCTTATCGACCTCGTTGCGGATGAGGGATGCTTCCTTATTGCCATCGGCGGTATATTTCTCCGCCATCTGGTTGCGCTCGGAGATCATGCGGGTGTAGACCGCATTGAGGTTGGAATCGGGCAGGTCGAAGCGCTTGATCTTCACATCCTCGACATGGATGCCATAGGTCGCCGTCTGATTATTGACGATCGTCGTGATGGAATCATAGATCTCGTTGCGCTCTGCGCCGCTGTTCATATTGATGATACCCGCCTGCGCGAGCGTGCCCATGGTTGTCTTGAGGGCATTGTAAGTGATGGCGTTCAGGCGCTCCTCTGCCACGCTCGTCGAGCCGAGGGAGCGATAGAACTGCTGGGGATCGTCGATCGACCAGATCAAATAGCAATCGACGGTCATATTCTGCTTATCCGAGGTCAGCACTTCTGACGGCGGGATATCATAGAGCATCGTCGCCTTGGGGAAATAGGAAATGCTGTCGATAAAGGGCATCTTGAAATGCAGACCTGCCTCGGACACGGTATTGATGATCTCCGAGAAGCGGAACGTGCAGGCATATTCATTTTCGCGCACCGTATATACCGAGCTTGCAAGCACGATCAGTGCCAAAAGGACGATCACGGCGACAATTATTTTCTTTTTCATTCTGCGTTACCTCCATTTTCGCCATCTGCCACGAGGCTCTCGAGGGGAAGCAGCATCTGCACATCATCAGATGCCGACGTATTGATGTATAGCTTGACATCGGGGAGCACCTCGGAGATGGTTTCGTAATACATACGGCTTCTGGTGATCTCAGGATTCAGGGCATATTCGGCATACATCGCCTTAAACATAGCGACCTGCTCCTTTGCCTCGTTGATACGCTTCTGCTTGAGGTACTCGGCATTCTGAATGAGCTGGTCTGCCTGCGCTTCTGCGCTCGGAAGCTGTGCATTTTCGTATGCCTTTGCCTCGTTTACGACGGCTTCTGCATTCTGCTTCGCCGTTTCGACCGCCTTGAATGCCTCGATGACCTCGGTCGTGGGTGGCTCGGAGTCCTGAATGCGCACATCGATGAGCGTCAGACCGATGTCGTGCTCAGCAAGGATGTCGATGACGAGCTCACGCACTTGGCGCTGGATGTCCTCTTTGCCATCGGTGAGCACCGCATCGACCGAGGACGATCCGACGACATTGCGGATCTGGCTCTGGATGAGGTTGCGCAGGATGAGCTCAGGGTCTTGCGAGGCGAAAAGGTACTTCACGGGGTCAGAGATCTTGTATTCGACATAAAAATCAACATTGACGATGTTGTAATCGCCTGTGATCATGGTCGAATCGTCGTTCGTTGCAATGGTATTGCCCGCGCCATCGCTGACGTAGCCAAGCTCGATCTTCTGATAGACGTTGACATTGACCTTATCCACGTGCTGAATGCCGAACGGGAGCTTGAAATGCAGACCCGCATCGGTGATCTCCGTGACCTTGCCAAAGGTGGTCACGACTGCCGCCTGCTTATCATCGACGGTATACCAGCAGGAATTGATCACGATGAGCGCAAACACGACGGCAATCGCAAGGGCAACGATCTTGCCAGTATTGGTTTTTTTCGGTTTTTTCTGGCTCGCGCCGTTATCGGGCGACCAAGTATAGGTTGTGTCTTCCATATTCATTTCTCCTTTTTATATTCTTTCAAAGCTGATGTATCGCGTTCCCTGAAAGGTCAGTTTGCCGCTATCGCCCTCAATGAGCATTCCGTATTCATAGCCAGCCATATTCAGTTCCATGCGATCCCCGCTTTCAAATTCAAAGGTCACGTAGTAGCTCGTATCCGTGTGCATATGCGAATGGACATCCGTGCCCGTGTTATGGTGGTGATGCGTGACATTCGTGCGCTTGGCAACGATCTTCGCAGGCACGCTCAGGCGCGGGGAATGATTATTCTTGTTCCATTGCGCCACGCCTTTCACCGCGATAAAAATGAAAACACCAAAAAATCCGATGAAAAAGAGCGGAAATATGATCTCCATGATGCCAAAGAATCCAAATCCCATATCATTTCCTCCTTATAATATATCATGTGTGTTTTTTCAGTCTCAGACCGTAGGATGGGGGTACACCCCCACCGACAACGTTGTGACGACGGAACTGTTCGTTTTTTCGCACAATTTGCCGACGACTGCCAAAGGCTTCTCCTTGGGGAGAAGGCTTTTTTCTCTGTCATCGATGGTTGGTATGAAAAACCAACCGTGCGGAAATCGATACTGCGTCGGTGGGGGTATACCCCCACCCTACGGTCAAAATCGGAAAATTGTGCGAAAACTGACGTATTTGCGAGTCGCAGGTACGTCAAACGGATACCCGAGCATAGGCAAGTAGCGCCTATTTCCGTTCGATGCCGTTCACCGCGCCGAATCCCTCGATCATTTGGTCTGCCCGCGCTTTTAATTGCGAAGCGAACCACGCATTGAGCATCACGCGCAGGACATTCGTAACGCGCAGATGCGCGCCTGCAAACGGCTCTTTGTAACCCTCCATCACGCACGCGATCGCATCATCCCAATCTTCCCCGCCGATATCGTTGACACGTGCGGCGATGCGCACGAATAAGAAGTAAAGCATCGAATCGCTGATGATATCGTCGCTCGTATCGAGCATATCGCCGTTGATGTACTGCAAAAGCGAGACGATATTATCAAGCGTCAGCACGCCTTTGAGCATATTGATGGTGACGATGCGGCAGACCTGATCCATGTCGTAATACCGCCTCTTGATCGGCATGCGCAGATACCCGCGCTTGACCCAGTTCCCGATCGCATACTGCTCAATATCCGCGATGCTTACGATCTGGCTGTACAGTAGCCCCTCCGTGAGAAACATCTGCTTGAAAATCTCATCGACTTTGTCCGCGTTCTCACGCTCGATGGTCAGGTGCGTGCCTGGGATCGTCCATTTCATGTTCCATTCCCCTTTCGGTTTGTTTTGTATAGCAAGATCATATCATATAGTCACGTGACTGTCAATAGCAGTCTAATGATTATTTGTATAATTCACAATTTGTTCACATTTCTGCAAATCAAATTTACCCCAACCCCTTTACGAATCCAAAAATTTGTTGTACAATATACCCATCCGACAGAGAGAAAGGAGGCATTGCCGTGCAATGCTTGAAATGCGGTAAGGAGATCGCAGAAAAAGATGTATTTTGTGCCGACTGCCTTGCCGAGATGCAGCACTATCCCATCAAGCCCGGCACGGTCGCGCTCATTCCACCGCAGCCACCCCAGCAGAAGCGTGCTTCTGAGCGCCGAATGCTCTCCACCGAGCAAAAGCTCAAAGCATCCACGCGCCACGTGCGCGTGCTCAGCTTCCTGCTCACGCTTGCCGTCGCTCTGCTGATCGGCGTGACCGCGCTGATGATCAGTCTGATGCAAGATGGCTCGATCGAGCCACTGATCGGTCAGAATTATTCCACAGCTTCCACTTCGGATGCAGATATCGCACCCGAAACGACCGAGGAAGCCGAATAACCGCGTTTCACGTGAAACGCGAACGCTCTGAACCGTTTCACGTGAAACGGTTCAACAAAAAACTGAAAGAAGGAGGCGGAAAATGGGTAAGATCATAGCAGTCGTCAACCAAAAGGGCGGCGTTGGCAAAACCACCACGACCGTGAACCTCACCGCCGCTTTGACCGAGCTTGGGCGAAAGGTCCTCATGTGCGACTTTGACCCGCAGGCAAATGCCACGTCAGGTCTTGGCATCGATAAGAAAAAAATCAAATATTCCATCTATGATGTGACCATCAACGACGTTCCCGCCCGCGATGCCATCATTCACACGGATTACGGCGATGTGCTCCCCTCATCTCCCGACTTGACAGGTGCGACGGTCGAGCTCATCGGTGCTGACCACCGCGAGCAGCAGCTTGCGCGGGCACTTTCGCAGGTTCGGGACGATTACGATTTCATTTTTATCGATTGTCCCCCGTCGCTGGAGCTGCTTACGCTCAACGGTCTTTGCGCATCGGACGGTATCCTCGTCCCTGTGCAATGCGAGTATTATGCCCTCGAAGGTCTGAGCGATCTCATGGGCACGCTTCGCTCCGTCAAGCGGAAGATGAACCCACGGCTTGAGATATTCGGTGTCGTGCTGACCATGTTTGACGGCAGAACGAATTTCTCAGCACAGGTGGCGCAGGAAGTGCGTCGCCATTTCCCTGGCAAGGTATTCAGCGCGGTCGTCCCGCGAAACATTCGCCTTGCCGAAGCACCCTCGCACGGCATCCCAGTCACCGCTTACGACCGCGCAAGCCGCGGCGCAAAAGCATACAGGGAACTTGCCGAGGAGATCAACGCAAAACGATAAAGAGGTGAAACTATGGCATCCAGCAAAGGACTGGGCAAGGGTCTGGGCGCACTTCTCGGGGATTTTTCCGAGGAGATCGCAGGAAAATCCCCCTATCAGCTCCTGCCCATCTATAAGGTAGAGCCGAATCCCGAGCAGCCGCGTCGCGATTTTGACGAAGAGGAACTGCAAGCCCTCAGCGAATCCATCGCGCTACACGGCATCATTCAGCCGCTCACCGTCCGTGAAATGGCAAATGGCTACTACCAGATCATCGCAGGCGAGCGACGCTGGCGCGCCGCACGGCTTGCAAATCTCAATGAGATCCCCGCGATCGTGATCGAAGCAGATGACCGCAAGGTCACAGAACTTGCTCTGATTGAAAATCTACAGCGTCAGGACTTAAATCCCATCGAAGAAGCGCTCGGATATCAGAAACTTGTGGACGATTACGGCATCACGAAAGAAGAAGCATCCCAGCGCGTCGGAAAATCCCGTAGTGCGGTGTCAAACGCCATGCGTCTGCTCACGCTCCCGACCGACATCATCGATATGATCCGTGAGGGGAAGCTCTCCGCAGGCCACGCCCGTGCGATCCTCACCGTGCCGACCGAGAAAAAGCAACTCGAAGCGGCGCAGAAGATCGCGGCGCTCGGACTATCCGTCCGACAGGCGGAACTTCTCTGCCGAAACATGAGCAAAGAAGCACCCAAAAAGGAAGAACCCATCACCCTCGCGGTCGATTACGTCGCAGAATGCGAAAAAAGCCTGAGCAAGCACCTCGGGCGCGGCGTAAAAATCATCAATGGTAAGAAAAAAGGCAAATTCGAGCTTGAATTCTACGGTCAGGACGACCTGCAAGCCCTGCTCGACGCACTTATGAAACTACAGAAGTGAGGTAAATACGATGAATGGAAAGAAACTTTACAAAGATTCCCAGAACAAGATGATCAGCGGCGTTTGCGCTGGCATCGCTAAGTATTTTGGCATCGATCCGACGATCGTTCGCCTTGCCGTCGTGCTTCTTTCTCTGCTGACTGGCATCGGCGTGATCGCATATATCATTGCCATCTTCGTGATCCCGAATGACCCCACCATTGTGGACGCAAACTAATAAATTTTTGAGGTATAACTATGCTGGACATTAAGAAAATCAAGGAAAATCCCGACGCAGTCAAGGCGGGTCTGAAAGCCAAGGAAGTTGACTGCGACGCAACCATCGACCGAATTCTGGAGCTCGACGTGCAGATCCGTGCACTCAAGACCTCTACCGAGACCCAGACCGCACAAAAAAACCGCATTGCCAAGGAAAACGGCAAGCTTTTCGGCATGAAAAAGGGTGCTGAGAAGCAGGGCAAGGATACCGCTGAGATCGATGCACAGATCGAGAAGAACAAGCAGGAATCCATCGCTCTCGATGCCGCCATCGCAGACGAGGCAGAAGACTTAAAGAATCTCTCCGCTGAGTTCCGCACCTGCATGCTGGCACTCCCCAATCTCCCCGACCCCGACCTGCTCCCCGGTGGCAAGGAGAATAACGAGCCGCTTCGCTACATCGGCAAGAAGCCCGAATTCGATTTCGAGCCGAAGCACCATGTTGACCTCTGCCAGAACCTCGGTCTCATCGACTACGAGCGCGGTGTCAAGCTCGCGGGCGCAGGCAACTGGATGTACACGGGCATGGGCGCGCGCCTTGAGTGGGCACTGCTAAACTATTTCATCGATACCCACATCGCTGACGGCTACGACTTCATTCTCCCCCCGCATATGCTCGAGTATATGTGCGGCGAGACGGCTGGCCAGTTCCCGAAATTTGCCGACGAGGTCTACAAGATCGCAAATCCGACCGACGACCGCGTGCATTATATGCTCCCCACCGCTGAGGCGGCGCTCGCATCCGTCTACCGTGACGAGATCCTGTCCGAAGCAGACCTGCCGAAGAAGCTCTTCGCCTACACCCCCTGCTTCCGCCGTGAGGCTGGCTCTCACCGCGCCGACGAGCGCGGCATGGTGCGCGGCCATCAGTTCAACAAGGTCGAGATGTTCCAGTTCTGCAAGCCCGAGGATTCCGATGCAGCATTTGAAGAGCTCGTGACCAAGGCAGAGAAGCTCGTCGAGGGTCTTGGCTTCCACTTCCGCACCGTCAAGCTCGCCGCAGGTGACTGCTCCGCATCCATGGCACGCACCTACGACATTGAGATTCTGATCCCCTCCATGGACGACTACAAGGAAGTATCCTCCGTCTCCAATGCGCGCGATTATCAGGCGCGCCGTGGCAACATCCGCTTCCGTCGTGAGGAAACGGGCAAGCCCGAATTCGTCCACACCCTCAACGGCTCTGGCCTTGCAACCAGCCGCATCTTCCCCGCCCTCGTTGAGCAGAATCAGCGCGCCGACGGCTCGATCGTCGTGCCCGAAGTCCTGCGCAAGTACCTCGGCGGCCTTGAAGTCATCGAAAAGAAATAATTTACCATACAAAGGAGCGGCAAAAACATGAAAAATCCTGTCAAAAAACCCTCTTGGTGGGAAGAATTCAAAACCTTTGCCATCAAGGGCAACGCAATGGCGTTGGCAGTCGGCACGATCATCGGTTCTGCATTTTCCACCATCACGAAGAGCCTGACCGACGACATCATCATGCCCATCGTGTCCATTTTTCTCGGCGGTGTCGATTTCTCGGAGCTGAAGATCGTCCTGCCCCGCCTCTGGGGCGAAGCACAGTTTGACGAAGCGGGCAACGAGATCCTCAATACCCTCAACTGGGGCAATTTCCTCTCCGCAGTCATCAATTTCTTCATCCTCGCGCTCGTCGTGTTCTTCCTCGTCAAGGGGCTGAACAAGCTTGCCGAGATGGGCAAGAAGAAAGAGGAAGAACCCGCCGCGCCCCCTGCTCCTCCCGCCCCCTCTGCTGAAGAAGTCCTCCTCACCGAGATCCGCGACCTGCTCAAGCAGAAATAAATGCCAAGGGCTCCCAAATTTGGGAGCCTTTTCTTATGCTTCGGCGCGGGAGAGCCCATGGCTTCCCATCTGAGGAAAGAAAATTTCTCCACAGCATTGGAAAACTCTGTGGAGAAATTTGAAAACTTACACAATTTCAAAAGTTATCCACAGGTAACTTAGAAATGTCGGTTTACATAATTTTTCGTTTTTCCCGCTCCAAAAAGCAAAAACGTCTTGATTTTCAAGCTCAATCGGTCTATAATGGTCGTAAGAAACATGGAAGGGGGCAAACTATGAAAGCGACACTTTCTGCACACCGCGGATGCCTGCTCGGGCTTGCAGTCGGCGACGCAATGGGCTATACCGTTGACAGCCGCACGTGGGCGCAGATCCGCGAGGATTACGGTCCGAACGGTCTGCTTGGCTACGATCTCGTCAACGGCTATGCCGAGATCTCGAGCTACACACAGCTTGCCGCTTTCACCTGCAATGGACTGCTCATCGGCATCACGCGCGGGCAACTTCTGGGCAAAATGGCACCGTTCGTGCGCTATATCGCCCATTCTTCACGCGAATGGTGCGCAGGACAGCGCCCATGGGGTCGCCCCGAAAAGACGCTTTGCTGGTTGCTCGACCAGAGCGAACTTTGCCGCAGGCATTGCATGGACACCCGCATGATGGACACCCTCTCGCGCCGCACGCTCGGCACGCCCGAAGAGCCTGTGAATAATTTTTCTGGCGCAGGAAGCATCACATCCGCAGTCGCCGTTGGTCTTTTCTGCGATCCGACGCGCATGAAGCAACCAGAGATCGACCGTCTCGGCGCAGAAGCCATCGCGCTCACGCACGGCTCTCCCCTCGCCTTTCTGACAGGTGGCGTGCTCACGCACATCATCAGCCGATGCGCCCGCACGCAGGAAGCGCCGCTTGCCGCCATCTACCGCACCGCCTTGCAGAAGCTCGAAGCCGATTTTGGGCACGAGTACAGTCAGGTCTATGAAATCACATCCCTTGTCCGCCGTGCGATGATCCTCGCAGAGGATCAGACCGTCCCCTACGGACAGGCGATGGAACAGCTCCGCTGTGACAATGCCGCCGAAGTCCTCGCAGGTGCAGTCTATGCCACACTTTCCAGCGGTGGGGATTTTGACCGCGCCATGATTGCCGCCGTGAATCATTCGGGACGAAGCGCCGCCGTCGGCGCGCTCACAGGTGCGATCCTCGGCGCACGCCTTGGCGAAAATGCGCTCCCGAGCTTCTATATCGAGTGCCTCGAATGCGCCGAGACCCTGCGCGAACTTGCCTCCGATCTCTATCAGGGCTACCCCATGATCGTCGGCGGTCGCATCTTCGACGGCGACTGGGAGCGAAAATACCTCCACGGTGGAAAATAACCAACGGCTTCTCACCCGAGAAGCCGTTTTTGATTTTTATGACCATAAAAGAAGTCAGAAACGCGATCATGTTCATTTTGGCGCACAATTTGACTTTTTTGTCCGTAGGGTGGGGGTACATGTCAAGAGGCACATGGTTTACACTTTGTGTAAGCAC
>CAZVJJ010000056.1:0-10311 GCA_964627295.1 uncultured Oscillospiraceae bacterium
TCAAGGTTTGAATTTCATTCTACAAAGCGTTCAATTTGTTCTTGAAATTTGCGGATTTTTCATATTCCAATTTTATGATTAAATCGTTAATGTCATCATAATGAGAATAGAATGACGGTCGTGAAATGTGGGCAATGTTGCATATATCCTTTACTGAAATATCAGTTATTTGTTTCCTCTCCAAAAGCGTGAGAAATGCTTCTTGAATACTGACTTCTGTTTCTTTGTAGCGTTTATTATTTGTGATATTCATTATCTTTACACTCCTCAATTTTTTGTAGTGTTCATTTTAATCTTATTATACTACAATTAGATTAAATTTACAAGCGTAAAGCTAATGGAGGTAATTATGAAAGCGGCACTGTATAAAGGGATTAAAAACATAGAAATAGTAAAATTAGATGACTATGTATGCGGAGATGACGGGATTGTTTTGAAGAATATTTATTCCAGCATTTGTGGAACAGATGTGGCTGTTTATAATCATGGCTTGGGATTAGGTCATCGCATTACAGTAGGCGGCGAATTTGGTCACGAAACTATATGTCGAGTACATTCTGTTGGAAAGAATGTTACGGAAATAAAAGTGGGTGATAGAGTTTATCCGTATCCACTATTAGTAACGGGTGATAGCAAAAGGGCAGGAACAATAGGAGCATTTTCCGAATATATTTATTGTCCAAATCCTAAATGGGAAGAATCCATATATCGTGTTGACGAAACTATTTCGGATAAAGTGGCTACACTAATAGAACCTTTTACTGTAGGGTGTCGAGCTGCAAGGCGTGGTTTGCCTAAAAAAGGAGAAAAAGCAGTTGTATTTGGTGCAGGAACAATTGGCATAGCCGCGGCAATTTCACTTCAATATTTTGGGTGTAGTCAAGTTGTGATATGTGATTATTCTGATTATAGATTAAGCAAGTGCAAACAACTTGGGTTTGATGTCTATAACAATAAAGAGGACGATTTGTTATCGGGATTAAAAGAAATATTTGGAACAACAAAGGGTATAAATGGTGAAGCAATAGATTGTGATATTTGGATAGATGCGGCTGGAGCAGATTCAATTTTTACAGCGTATGAACAATATGGTAAATATAACAGCAGAATGACGATAGTTGCTGTTGGAACGAATAAACGAGAAGTTGATATTTTGGGTTTGACTTTCGGGCAAAAATCTATTACAGGAAGTGGAGGCTATGCACCACAAGATGTTGCTGATGTGCTTGAGATTATGAAATCGGGCAAGTGGGATATTGAAAAAATAATTACACACGAATTCAAACTTGATAATTTATCTGAAGCAATCGAGCAAGCAACAGATGTTGATAATGCTTTGAATGTAATTATTAAATTTGACTAAAAGCCTAAATTCGCTTATAAATTAACAGCAAAAACATCGTAGAAATACGGTGTTTTTTGTTGCCCTAAAACCTACAAATCCATACATAACAACAGGTTAGTACAAAGACCTTGTGTTTCTTTTTGAAAGGCTTAGAACGAGGATATTCCCTGATTTGCACCTCGAAAAGTAACACAAACAAGGTTTCGGTATATTCAAAATGTACTGTCGTATATTCAACAGTTTGAAGCGACCGTTGTAAAGAAAGAACGGGAAAAGGCTGATATGTTGCACAAAATGTCGGTGGATAAAGCGAAAGTGGATATTGTAACACTCAAAAGGCGTGATGAGGATTTAGACACTCTTTTCAAGCGTATTTATGAGGATCTGGTATCGGGCAGACTTTCGTCGGAACGGTTTGACAAGTTATCTACGGAATATGAGGAAGAACAACGAAAAGTAAAGCAGACCATTGATGAACTGCAAACGCTGTAAGCCATAAAATAGAGCATACCCCTTGGGTAGCAATATGGAGCGTATCGGGCATCGATACGCTCCACTTTTTATGACGGAATATGTGGCAAGTAATATACCTATCCTACGATTTGCACGTTTGTGCACAATGTCAGCATTTCTTTTCTTTCTTTTCTTTGAGATTTATTTTCCATTCGCTGATTTTATCAAACACACCCAGAAGATATATGATATTCAGTCCCAATACCGCCAAAGTTGCCCCAAGTGCAAACGACATGAAATTATGATATGCACTTTCGGGGATCGTATTATGGAAGCCATCTGTTTCAAGCAACACCGTGCCGAACAAAATCAGGAGCGCAGAGCCACCCATCATATCTATCATTTTATTTTTAAGCTTTTTGTTTTCCTGTGCAGCATATTCTGCAACTTTCTTCAAGGTATCCTTTGTTTCGTTATCCATATTCTCGCTCTTCCTTTCGCTGTCTAAAATTTCACGAATGTCTACATCATAGAAGTCTGCAAGTTCAATAAGCATATCCAAGTCTGGCATATTACTGCCTGTTTCCCACCTTGATACAGTTCGGGACGACACGCATAATCGTTCTGCCAGTTGTTCCTGGGTCAGCTCTTTTTCCTTGCGCAGTTGTTTTAGAAACGCACCTATCTTTTGCTGGTTCATTGATGAGCCCTCCTTTCGTGCTGATCATACTGCTATCTGCACGCATATACCACGACACAAAGCGAGAAATGCCATGATTTTGCGCTGGACATGATATGTCTATCGACTTTTTTCAAATTGCTGTTTATCATTTTCTTATGCGAAGCCCCAAAAGGCAAGAACAGTCACAACAGATAAAACCGTTGTGACTGTTTACTGTTTAAGGAGCATCCGCGCAATGTACCTGCTTACTTATTCCGCTTTTCTTTTCCTGCTTCCGCTCGATTTGACGGCGACGATCTGATAAATGCCGCTGACGAGTGCAGTTGCGATATAGCCGAATGTAATGCCGAGGAACACGGACACGATGACATCGGTCGGATAGTGCACATACAGGTAAAGACGCGAGAACGATACGAGCACAGCGATGACAGTCGCGGGAATGCCGAATTTTTTGTCGTAGAGCATGAGCGCGGTGCAGGCTTCAAAGCAGGCGATGGTGTGCCCAGAGGGGAAAGAGAAATCGTGCAGACCATTTACGAGCAATGCGATCTCTTTTCCGTAATACTGGAGCTGATAATCATACGGGCGGATGCGCGCGACCCATGGCTTGAGCATCATATTGCAAAATACAACGCCGAACAGGAGCGCCAGACCCATGGAAAGTCCTGCCTTGCGATGCTTCGGCAAGAGGATCAGAATGACCGAGCAGGCAATCCAGAAAATACCAGCTTCACCAAAGAGGGTGATAATGGGCATCAGTACATCCAGAAAGTCGCTTCGCATATTTGCTTGGATCCATTCGAGGATCGGAAGATCAAAGAAGCGCGCCAGCCAGTCGAGGGTGCTTTGGATCGTGGAGAGCATGATCAGTCCTCACTTTCTTTATTTTCGGGAGCAAAGACCCAGCGCTGCTGGATCATAAAGCTTACGATGTACAGCACGGTCATCACGATCGCATAGATCAGCGTGCGCAGTACCGTTGCGGTATCGGGAATGCGCAAAAGCGCGTACAGTCCCTGCGTAAGGAGTGCCTGCGCGATGAGCTGTGGCACGGCAAGGGCGTAATAGCGCAGGAGCGCTTTCGCGGTGGAGGCATTCGTGCGGAACACGAGCCGCTGGTTCATAAAGAAATTAAAAAGGGACGAAAGGATGCGCGCACCCACGGTAGATGCGGCAGTCAGCAGGAGACCCACGAGCGAATGCTCAAGAAGCGCGGAGAAAAGCGCATACAGCGCATTGTCGATCACGGCACTCATAAGCGAAACCGCGGTATAGCGGAAGAAATGCGCGAGGATCAGCTTGTAAATACGCCACGAATCGCGGATGGGGTGAAAATGCGAGCTTGCATTCTCTTCGATGTACACGGTGCGGATCTTCACTTCGTCAAAATCGATGCCGCTACGCTTCATTTCGAGCAACATATTCGTTTCATACTCGAATCGGTCGCCGTGAACCGTGAGGAATGTTTCGACTGCTTTGCGCGGGATAGCGCGCAGACCGGTCTGCGTGTCAGAAATGCACATACCGACGAAAATCTTGAAAACAGCCGAGGTCGTGTGATTGCCAAAACGACTGCGCGGGGGGACATCGGGGAGAGAAAAATCACGACAACCGAGCGTGACACGACCTGTGCTGAGCATATGCTCACAGCAGGCGCGGGTGTCGGTGGGATGGTGCTGGTTATCGCCATCCACGGTCACAACGCCGAGACCGTCGGGGCGATTTTCGAGAAACCAAGCGAATGCCGTCTTCAGCCCTGCACCTTTGCCACGGTTGACCTCGTGATGAAGCAGGTGCACCTCGGGATGCTGCGCAGCGAGATCCTCGAAATAGTGCAGGTTCTCTTGCTTGCTACCGTCGTTTACGAGAATGATATCGGAAAAGCCGTATTCGAGCAATCCATCAACGACCGCGATCAGCTTTTCGTCGGGGTCGAGCGAGGGAAGCACGACCGAGATTTTGGATAAATCTTGCATAAACCGTTATGCCTTCTTTCTTACCGTACTTATCATTCATACTATATCATAAATTTTGCGGAATGCAAAGTGTTTTCCGAGAATCTTAAAGAAAAAGCAAAGCCTTGACAGAATTTGACCGCTGTGGTAGATTGAAGTAATGAGGAGGTGCGTCTGATGTTGCACGAACTGTACACAAGCGCGGGAGAAACGGTGAGCGATTCGCCGTGGCAGGTCTATCCGCGGCCGCAGATGCGACGTGAAAGTTATCTGAATCTGAACGGACTTTGGGATTTTGCGGTCACGCAGGACGGTGCGCCTGTGGAATATACGCAGACCATCCGTGTTCCTTTTTGCCCAGAGAGCTTGCTTTCGGGTATCGGCAAGCATTTTCCTGAGGGGAGCGGACTTTACTACCGCAGAACATTCACCCTTGCGCAGGATTTTTGCCGTGGGCGGGTACTGCTACATATTGGCGCGGCAGATCAGCATCTGCATTGCTTCGTCAACGATGTGCTCATCGGTCGGCACAGCGGCGGGTATGATGCATTTTCGTTTGATATCACCGATGCGCTTTGCGCGGGGGAGAATACGCTCGTTTTGCGCTGCTTTGACGATCTGAACGACACCACGATGCCATATGGAAAGCAGACACAAACGCGCGGGGGGATGTGGTATACCCCTGTGTCGGGCATATGGCAGACAGTTTGGCTTGAAAGCGTGCCCGAAACGTATATCGAGCGCATTCGTATCGATAACCGCGGATACAGCGTGTGCATCGACATTGGCAAGCCACTTGCGGGCGTTGTCCATGTGCCAGAACTGGGGACGTTCCCGCTTTCGGCTGGAAAAGTGACGATCACGCCTGATGCGCCGCATCTGTGGTCGCCTGAAGATCCGTATCTGTATCCATTTACGGTCGAGGCGGGGGAAGACCGTGTGGAGTCATACTTCGCGATCCGCTCGCTCGAGATCAAACAGGTGGGTGGATACGTGCGCCTTTGCTTAAATGGAAAACCGTATTTCTTCCATGGACTTCTTGATCAGGGCTACTGGAGCGACGGACTGTTTACCCCTGCGAAGCCAGAGTGCTATGCAGATGATATTCTGGCAATGAAGCGGCTCGGATTCAATACGCTTCGCAAGCATATCAAAGTCGAGCCAGAAGAATTTTACTATCAATGCGATAAGCTTGGCATGATCGTTTTTCAGGATATGGTCAACAACGGTGCATATCACTACCTGCGCGATACTGTACTGCCCACACTTTCGCTCAGCGCACAGAAGCGGATCGATGATCGGCGACTGCACAGGGGCGAGATCCAGCGGGAACGCTTCTTTGCAGGCATGGAAGCGACCGTCAAGCAGCTTCGCTCGCATCCTTGCATCGTCTACTGGACGATTTTCAACGAAGGTTGGGGACAATTCGACAGCGACCGCGCATACGGCGTGCTTCGTGCGCTGGACGATACCCGCTGGATCGATAGCACATCGGGCTGGTTCCGTCGCCATGAAACGGATGTGGACAGCCGACACGTATATTTTCGCCGTGTAGAGCTTTCGGCTGAGGGCGATAAGCCACTCGTGATCTCGGAATTTGGTGGATATACCTGCCGCATCGATGGGCATATTTTCAATGCGGACAAGACCTATGGCTATGGAAGCTATGAAACTGCCGAGGAACTTACGCAGGCGGTCGTTTCGCTCTACCTCGAGCAGATCGTGCCGAGCGTCCGCAATGGTCTGTGCGCCGCGATCTATACGCAGGTTTCGGATGTGGAGGATGAGCTAAATGGCTTGCGCACGTATGACCGAAAGGTGGATAAGCTTCCGCATGATGCGATGCAGAAAGTCGCGCAGGCGCTCAATGCCACAATTTTGGAAGAAAAATAGGTTGCATCTTTCGGAAAAATGGGCTAGAATATGCTTAAATGACAAAAGAAAGGAGACACCCGACGATGCATACATTGCCAGATAAGGAAACGATGGAAGCCATTGCAGAGCTTTTTAAGGGCTTCGGGGATGCCACGCGGGTGCATATCCTTTCGCTTCTTGAACAGCAAGAGCTTTGCGTCAGCGATATCGCCCAGGCGGTCGATTTGTCGCAGAGCGCGATCTCACACCAACTTCGCATCCTGAAGCAGATGCACCTGATCAAATTTCGCCGCGATGGAAAGAATATCCTTTACTCCCTCGCGGATGACCATGTCCGCACGATCTTGCAAATGGGTCTGGAACATGTGCTTGAGTGAATTGTTGGATTTAGGGGTATGAGTTGGCACGAACCTGCACCAACTGCGGTGAAGTAAGAGACACATAACCGTAATGTAAAAGGGAGTGTACCGTAATTACGATACACTCCCTTGACAGATCCAGAAAATGTGGTATAATGAGCATAGAAAAAGGGTGCTACCGATAGACGGTCGTCCCTCGAAACTAACGTTTACAAAGAAGTAACCGTCAAGTTCTCAGGCTTGGGGCGGTTACTTCTTTGCTTTTATTAACTCAATGAGTAGCTTAACGATGATGCCAATGATCGAAACTAGCAGAGCTAGGCTCGAAATGACGATCGCAAGGACTTCATATGTAGTCATTAGCAACACCCTCCTCTTGCATATTTCCACCGAAGTGGATCTCTATGTCAACAGAGGGCTTTGAATCTCCCTCTGAACAGAGGGACAACCGCCTATCCGTTTTTGGGTAGCACCCAGCACAGATTTCTGTGCCACATCTATCTTATCAGAATGCAAAAGAAATGTCAATATTTTCTTGAAATTGGCAAATTCTGGAATTTTTCACGGGAAATTGCATTGCGCTTGTGATGCCCAAGGCTATCGTTAAGCCTGCCCTGGGTGTGTAAGATAATTTCTGTTTATGCAAGGGGAAATGCTGTTCGCTGATATCATTTCTGCGTAGTTCACAGATGCAAAAAATGCAAGTGAATAATTTATGAAAAGCTGATCGTTTTGCGGTCGGCTTTTTTGCGTGTGGGTGTATGGAACTGGATTCTACACAAAGAATTGCACGGGAAAAAGAGAAAAGTTGTACAAATTTTGACTTGCTATTTTATAGAAAAGCGCTATAATACCGATGGAAAAATGTATCGAAAAGAGGCTTATTTTATGGAAATCCTTCTTGCAATCGGCATTGCAATGTTTGCGGGACTGTTTTTGACCCGTCTTGCTGTCCGATTCAATCTTCCTGACGTTACCTGCTACCTTGTGGCGGGCATTCTTGTTGGACCGCTCTGCTTAGGTGCGCTTGGCATTTCGGGGCTGGGCTTCCGTTCGTTCGAGTTCGTCGAAGAGATGGGACTGATCAGCGATGTTGCGCTGGGCTTCATCGCCTTTTCCATCGGTGATGAATTCCGCCTCAGTGCCCTGAAAAAGATCGGCAAACAGGCGACGGTGATCGCGATTTTTCAGGCGCTTGCGGCGACGGTGACGGTCGATGTCATTCTGCTGATCTTGCACATCTTCCTTGGCGACAAGTTGCCTGTGTCTACCTGCATCATCCTTGGCGCGATCGCAACGGCGACTGCGCCTGCGGCGACGATGATGGTCGTCAATCAGTACAAGGCAAAGGGCGCACTTACCGATATCCTTCTGCCGATCGTCGCGCTGGACGATGCGGTTGGTCTGATCGTGTTTGCGGTTTCCAACGGCATTGCAAAAGCGCTCAACAGCGGTGAGATCAACATGGTCTCCATTCTGGTCAATCCCATTATCGAGATCGTGGCATCGCTTGGCTTCGGTGCGCTGATCGGATGGGTGTTCAGTCTGGTAGAAAAGTATTTCAATTCCCGCTCGAAGCGCCTTTCCCTCGCTGTTACATTCGTTGTGCTCTGCGCAGGTTTCTCCAAAATGGAGTTCTCGTTGGGCGGCGGTGTGGAGATCGGCTTTTCTTCGCTCCTTGTGTGTATGATGTGCAGCACGATCTTCTGCAACCTCTGCGATTTCTCTGAGGATATCATGGGAAAGACCGAGCGCTGGACTGCGCCGATCTACGTGCTGTTTTTCGTGATCTCTGGTGCGGAGCTCGACCTGCGCGTGTTTGCAGATCTTGCAGTCGTTGGCATTGGTGTTGCCTATATTCTGGCACGCTCGACGGGCAAGATCCTTGGTGCATCCCTGAGTGCACGCTTTATGAAGTGCGAAACGAGCATTCAGAAGTATCTGGGCATCACGCTCCTGCCGCAGGCGGGTGTTGCGCTCGGTATGAGCGTGACGGTGGCGGCGGAATTTGGCGCGGAGGGCGCGATCATTCGCAATATCGTCCTCTTTGCGGTGCTTGTGTATGAGCTCGTCGGTCCTATCATGACCAAGTGGGCATTGACCGCCGCAGGCGACATCACCCCGAAGCCCGCGATCACGCGCGGACAGGGCGTTCCGAACGAGGAAGCAAAATAAGAGAAATGGGCACGCTGGTTTTCAGCGTGCCCAAATTATATTTACTGCTCTTTTGCAAGATCGAAGATGTTGCCGAGGACGACACCGCCCGTGCTCTGGGGCTTGGGACGGAGTGCGTCGTATGCAAGGGCGTATACCTGCTCTATGCGGTTGCGCAGGGGCAAGTTGATGGCAAAGACGGCGACGACATACAGTGCATAAAATACATAGCCAGAGATGGAAGCGGGGATGGGAAGTTCCACGCCGAAAAGCGCTAGAATGGAATCTCCGTAACAGACGACGCTTGCGAGCACGGTCAGAAGATAGTACCACCAGAAGCTCAGGTCGAGTTTGAAAAGTTCCTTGCAGTGCCCTTTGAGTATTGCGCGGCTTGCGCGGATCGCGGCAAATGCACCCGCGCGGGGGGCATCGAGCAGCGCATAGTTTACCATGCGCAGACGGTAGGCGATCGGGATGACGGCAATGGCATATACGATGAGAATAAGCGCGAGCGCGGGAAGCATGGCTTTCATCATGGCGAGCATGGTCGCATCATCGAGCACGAGCTGGCCAGAAAGAATGGTGCTTTCCGTGAGGAATGGGGTGAGGAGCTCTGTGAGCGGATCGGAGAGGGGGAGCATCATAAAAATGAGCGAGCCAGCGTAGGAGCAGAGCAGGAGCAGCGCGACATACATGGCGCTTTGCAGGAGAAAACTGCGTAGCGCAGGGCCGAAAAGGGAAAATCCGTGAAGAAGCGTCTTTTCGTCTGCCTGCTGACCGCGGCTGATGCGAAGCATCGCGCTTTGGTATCCGAGATCCCAGTAAAGGGCAAAGAAAATGCTCACATACGGCAAAACTGTCTGCGCGGTGCTCAAGATCGCGCGTGAGCTCATGCCACTTAGTCCAGATGTTCCGCTGATCCTGCTGCTCAGGAGCAGATCGAGAAGCGACAGCAGAACGGTAAGCGCCATCGAGACAGCAAGGTAAATGGGCAGGATCTTTCGCGCGCTGGGTGCACGCTCGAGCGTTTGCTCGGCGTTAGCCTTGAGTGCGCGGGGGTCGAGAATGTTCATAGTGTTCCTCCGAAAATGGTTATGCTATTGTTATAAACCATGTGCGCGAAAATAGCAAATGAATTTTTTGTAACTATGGCGTTTTTTCAGGAAATGTGATATGATGTGGTAAATGAAATTTACCTAGCGGAGGGGCTGGCATGTCACTTGCAGAAAAAATACGGGAAGCGCGCCTTGCAGCGCATCTGAGCCAGCGCGAGCTCTGTGGCGAGCGCATTACGCGCAATATGCTTTCACAGATCGAGCACGGAACGGCAAATCCATCCATGCAGACGCTGGGCTATCTTGCCGAGCGCCTCGGAAAACCGCTGAGCTATTTTCTGGAAGAAAATGCGATTTCTTCCGCAGAGGTAGAACCGCTTCAACGGTATTACCTTTTTCCCACAAAAGCCGCCTTACCTCTTGACCGTCCCGA
>CAZVJJ010000057.1:0-10145 GCA_964627295.1 uncultured Oscillospiraceae bacterium
TGGCAGGTGCCTGCTCGAAGGGGATCACGTCAGAGGGGATCTCCTCGTAAACTTCGAGGTTCTCATCGACCTTGCCAGAGCGGTTGCCGTTCCAGAAATAGGTCACGTGGCCGTACTTCTGCGTCTCGGAAAGGGCATACTCGTGGACGCCAGCCGCGCAGAGCACCTCGGTGAGGGTGTTCTTGATGACGGGGGGCTGAACGAGGTAGTGCTCGGGGATGTTCAGGTCGCCATCATACTGGAGCATACCAGCAAACTTCACGCCCGTGTAGTTGGGGCGGTCAAACTTGTCAAAATCCTTGCGGTCGAATGCAAGGGAGATCTCCTGCGCGCGGTCGCCACGGAAGTTGAAGAGGATCACGCTGTCGCCGTTAGCGATCTTCGCAACAGGCTCGCCGTTGCGTGCCACGACGAATGCGGGCAGATCCTGATCGATGCAACCCGTCTCTGCGCGGTAGGTCTCGATCGCTTCGGATGCGGATGCGAACTGTCTGCCGATGCCCTCGACATGGGTTCTCCAGCCGAGCTCGACCATGGACCAGTTTGCCTCGTAGCGATCCATCGTGACCTGCATTCTGCCACCGCCAGAAGCGATCGCGTAGTCACAGCCGTCGGTATTGAGCGTTTTCAGCACATCTTCGAGCTGAGCCACGTACTCCAGCGCGCTCGTTGCGGGAACGTCACGGCCGTCGAGCAGGATGTGGCAGTATGCTTTCTTCACGCCCTCAGCGTGTGCCTGCTTGAGCAGGGCGATGAGGTGGGCGATATTGGAGTGAACATTGCCGTCGGAAAGCAGACCGAGGAAGTGCATCGCTCTGCCGTTTGCATTGGCAACGAGGTCTTTCCAAGTCTCGGATGCGTAGAGCGCGCCGTTTTCGATGGACTCGCCGACGAGCTTTGCACCCTGCGAGTAGACCTGACCACAGCCGAGGGCATTGTGGCCGACTTCGGAGTTGCCCATGTCGTCATCGCTGGGGAGACCGACAGCGATGCCGTGTGCTTTCAGGTAAGTATGCGGGCAGGTTTCGAGAAGATGGTCAAGCGTGGGGGTCTTCGCGACCTTGACAGCATCACCGCTGCCACCGTCACCCTTGCCAACGCCGTCCATGATTACGAGAACGATGGGTTTTTCCATGATTGTTACCTCCAAATAAGCGAATATCGTCGCATAATTGCATTTTATTGATTGTATTATTTTACATCATTTTTGCGAAAGTTACAACCTATTTTTGAAGTTTTTCTGTAAGCAACAAAAAAACTTCCAGAAATGGCAAAAAATATGCCTATTTTTCTGGAAGTTGTTAAAATTCTTTTACATTTTCGACAAAAACCACGCATCCCAGACCGTAGGGTGGGGTATCCCCACCGACAACGTGCGATAACAGAAATGCTCGTTTTTTGCTACTGGCGCGGGAGAGCCAAGTAACTCTGTCATCGACGGTTGGTTTGAAAAAACCGACCGCGCAGAAATCGATACTGCGTCGGTGGGGGTGTACCCCCACCCTACAGTTTGATATGCGAGTGCGCCGATGGGGTGTGTCGCTTTGTGGGCAAAATTGGAAAAATGTGTGGAAAATGGGGGGCTTTAGCGGCGGGAGGCGTATTTGCCACCGCGGGTATTTTTCTTCTTTTTCTTTTTCTCACCGCTGAAAATGGAGAAAAGTACAGCGACGAGGATGCAAAGAATGGCAATGATGGGCAGGAGCAGACTGCTTCCTTTTTCTTCCTCGCTCGGCTCGGTCGGTGCGGTGGTTTCAGGCTCGGTTTCGGGTGCGGTGGTCTCGGGCTGGGTCTGCTCCACCGTTTCGGCTGTCGTTTCTACAGTCGCCGCGGTCGTCACTTCGGTCATTTCCGTGGTCGCCGCGGTCGTTTCCTCGGTGGTGGGAGCAGTAGTTTCTTCGGTCGTTGCCTCTGTCGCTTCGGTGGGCACATAGGGGTCTGTTCCGTCGGAGGCGAGGAATTCGATACGGCCGTGGAATGCTTCTTCAAGCTCTGCGATGTACTTTACGCTCCAAGGTGCATCTGCGGGGAAGATGATATTGGCGTAGGTATCCCACAGGCAGTTCTGGCGGAACGAGGGGAACGCGCCGTTGCAATGGATCTCCTTCAGCTTCGAGCAGCTCTGGAACGATTCTTCACCAAAGATCTTAAAGCTCTTCGGCAGCTCGATCACAGTCAGACCGTCGCAGGAGCGGAACGCTTCATAGCCGATCTCCACGAGCGCATCGCCAAAATCGACGGCAAGGAGCGCATCGTAATCGGTAAAGGAATGCGCGCCGATATAGGTCACGCCGCCTGTGAAGACAATATGCGTGATCTCATCGCGGTAGGCATCCCACGGCACGACCTCATAAAGGTCGTCCATCGCGCCCGTGCCCGAAATCGTGAGCGTGCCCGCAGAATACGTCCAGAAAACGTCGTCGCCGCATTGATTCTCTGCGCGCGGTGGTTCGGTGGTGGCTTCGAGCATTTCGTCAAAATCGGTCTGTACCGTCGTTTCTTCGGATGCAGTTTCTGCCTCGTCGGCAAGTGCGCCCATGGGGAGCGCAAGCAGCAGGCAAACTGCCAAAAGGATGATCGCGATTCTTTTTTTCATACGGATGTCCTCCTTAAAGTTAAAAATGTGCTCAGTTCATCGTTCCCTCGGCACGGTCGAACAGGTCTGCGATGCGCGCACGGAGCGCGTCCGCTTCGGGTGTGTCGGATGTGCCATAGCGCTCGATCCAGTCTTTCGATGCCGCCTGCGCCTGCGTGAGGGTCTCAAGATCATAGCTCAGGTTCGCCACGCGAAGCGTCGGCATTCCCGACTGCCGCGAGCCGAAGAAATCACCAGGACCGCGCATGGAAAGATCCTCCTGCGCGATCTGAAAACCGTCGTTCGTCTTGCAAAATGCTTTCAGGCGGCGCGCCGTTTCCTCGTTTCGGGTGTGCGAGGTGAGGATGCAGAAGCTCTTTGCCTTGCCACGCCCGACGCGTCCGCGAAGCTGATGCAGTTGCGAAAGCCCGAAGCGGTCGGCATCTTCGATGACCATGAGTGTTGCGTTCGGAACGTCCACGCCAACTTCGATCACGGTCGTGGCGACCATCACATCGGCTTCCCCGCGCGCAAAGGATGCCATGGCGGCTTCTTTTTCTGCACCTTTCATCTGCCCATGCAGAAGCGCGATGCGAAGATCGGGGAAAACCGTCTGCTGGAGCGTATCTGCCCATACGGTCGCGGCTTTTAGCCCCAGTTCCTCATTTTCTTCCACCGCGGGACAGACGATGAACACCTGATGCCCCTCGGAAACGTGCTTGCGGATGAACGCATTGATGCGCGCGCGGTAGCTCTCGCCCACGAGGAACGTATCGACCGTTTCCCGACCGGGGGGGAGCTCGTCGAGCACCGTTACATCCAGATCGCCATACATGATGAGCGCGAGCGTGCGCGGGATGGGCGTTGCGGACATGACGAGCAGATGCGGTGCATCGCCCTTGGCGGAGAGACGGCTTCGCTGTGCCACGCCGAAGCGATGCTGTTCATCGGTGATGACGAGCCCCAATTCCAGAAATTGCGTCGCATCCGAAAGGAGCGCGTGCGTGCCGATGGCGAGCTGAACTTCGCCCGAGGCGATGCGCTCGCGCACAAGGCGCTTCTGTTTGACGCTCATCGAGCCTGTGAGGAGCGCTGTCGTGATGCCCAAGGGGCGAAAAAGTGCGTCCAGCGAGGCGTAATGCTGCTCGGCAAGGATCTCGGTCGGTGCCATGAGCGCTACTTGGCGGTGATTATTCACCGCGAGGTATGCCGCCGCGGCGGCGACCATCGTCTTACCGCTGCCGACATCGCCCTGCACCAGTCGATTCATGGGCGTGCCACGTCGAAAATCGTCCGAAATTTGCGCGATCGCGCGCTGCTGTGCGCCCGTAAGCGTGAACGGGAGCGAGGCAAAAAAGGGACGCAGTTCGGTATTTTCGTAAGGGAGCACCTTTTTCTGCGCGCGTGCCGCGCGCATGAGGGAAAGCCCCGCCGAGAAAACGAAAAATTCCTCGAAAATGAGCCGTTTTTTTGCAAGTTCGGCTTCTTCCATGCTTTTTGGCTCATGGATGGCAAAATATGCGCGCTCCGCAGGCAGGATGCCATATGTTTCCCGCACGCTCTGGGGCAAGATCTCGGGGGGCGGGTCGCAGATCTCGAGCGCCTGCCGCACCGCTTTGAGAAGTGCCGCGTTGGAAAGCCCTGCCGTGAGCGGATAGATCGGGAGCACGCGCCGCGTCGTGACAGCGGGCGCATCGAGCGATTCAAACGCGGGATTTGTCATATTATACCCGATGAAATCGCCCGAAACTGCGCCATAGAAGATGTATTCCTGCCCATAGTGGAGCTGATCGACGACGTAGCGGTTGTTGAAAAAGGTGATGTTCAGCCGCGCCGTGTGGTCGCTGACCGTGACTTTCGTAATGTCGAGCCCCTTGCGGATATGGCTGATGCGGGGCGTATTCATGACCATCGCACGGAAGCACGCGGGGGTATCGACCTCAAGCTTTTCGATGGGGACGAGCTTCGTGCGGTCTTCGTATGCGCGCGGAAAATGGCAAATCAGATCGCGCAGGGTAAAGATGCCCAGCGCCGCGAACTGCTTCGCGCGCGCCGTGCCTACGCCTTTGAGTATGGAAACAGGATCGGAAAGCCGTGCCACGAGATCACCCCTTTGCCCACAGGGCATTCTTATTGATCCTATTATATCAAAAATCAGCAAAAACGCAATCCGCAATCGTAAAAATGGCATGAAAAAACTCCCTGCCGCAAAGCGGGAGGGAGATATTTTCAGAGAATTAGGCGAGCTTGTTCAGCTTCAGGGTCATGCTGCTCTTCTTGCGGGCAGCGTTGTTCTTGTGCAGAAGACCCTTGTTGACGGCCTGGTCAACAGCCTTGACAGCGACCTTGTATGCATTTTCAGCAGCGGCCTTGTCACCGGCAACCAGAGCGGCATCGAACTTCTTCAGGTTGGTCTTCAGCTCGGACTTGTCAGCCTTGTTCTTCTCGTAAGCGATCTTGGAAGAAATGACATCCTTCTTAGAGGACTTGATGTTGGGCATGTATGGCACCTCCTTCTTCTCGTTAATTTCATACAGATATGGATTATAACGCTTTTTGCAAACAAAATCAACCCTTTTTTTGAAAAAATTTGATTTCTTCAAAAGAAATTGCGCCGCCGCCCATTTTCGGGCGGTGGCGCAAAAGGATGCGGCGCTTTTTCGCTCAGTTTCCGAGCGCGAGGAACTGCATCGGATCGATCGGTGCATCCTGATACGTGACGGAAAAGTGCACGTGCGGCGCAAGGCTTCTCTCGACGATGGCGCTCGTGCTCACCGTGCCGAGCACTTGCCCCATGGTCACGTGCTCACCCGCCGTGACCTTGACCTCTGGGGCAAGGCTGGCGTATTTTGTGGTGTAGCCGCCCAAATGGCGGATCACGACCGTCGTGCCCATGGTGTCGTCCTCGTAGACGGTGTACACATCGCCCTCCGCCGCGGCAACGACCTCCGTCCCCTCCTCGGCGGCGAGGTCGATGCCATTGTGCACGCGCCAGTCGCGGGTGGTTTCGTTGTAGCTCAGCGTTTCCATGGCATAGCCGTAGACATTCTCACCCACCACGGGATACATCACAGAAAGGCTTGTGCTCACGCTTGGGGTCTGGGTCTGCTCTGTGGGGCTTGCTAGCTCCTCGGGTTGGGTCGCGAGCACGGGAAGATCCTCTTTTTCCTGCGACGGCTGAATGTTTCCGACCGTGACATCCTCGGCTTCCTCCTGCGGCTCGGCGTGGCGGTAGTACAGCACGCCCGTCAGCACGAGTGCGCACGCACAAAGGGCAAGCGCGATGTAGCTACGCTTGCCAAACGCGCCACGCCCGTTTCTTTTGTTTTCGCTCATAATAAGCACCTCCAAAGCCGAGTATTGCCCCATATTTTCTTTCCTAAACACGAAAAATGGAAATTTTTTCATTCCAGCCGTCTTGGACGAGGAAAAAGCGGGGGAGCGCGAACGAGTCTGCGATAAAAAATTACAAAAAGGATTGACTTTACGACAATTTCCGCTATATTTATACTTGTCAGTTTCTGACGCATTTTTAGAAAGAAACGGGGGAGGATAATGTCCAAGGAACTCATCAGACTCCGCGATTTACGCATGGAGTTCGACGGGGAGTGTATTCTCGACGGCATCAATCTCTATATTAACGACCATGAATTTCTCACTTTGCTGGGACCTTCTGGCTGCGGCAAGACCACAACGCTTCGTATCATTGGCGGCTTTTTAACGCCGACTTCTGGTACGGTGACATTTGACGGTCAGGTGATCAACGATGTTCCGCCCTATAAGCGGCAGATCAACACCGTCTTTCAGCGCTATGCGCTCTTTCCGCACCTCGATGTGTATGACAATATCGCATTCGGTCTTCGCGTTGCCAAGCTTCCGAAGGACGAGATCGATCAGCGCGTGCACGAGATGCTCGAGGTCGTGAGCCTGAAGGGCTATGAAAACCGCAAGGTGCAGGCACTCTCTGGCGGTCAGCAGCAGCGCGTCGCGATCGCGCGTGCGCTTGTCAACCGCCCCAAGGTGCTGCTTCTCGACGAGCCGCTCGGCGCGCTCGACCTTCGCCTGCGCAAGGATATGCAGAATGAACTCAAGCGCATCCAGCAGGCAATGGGCATCACGTTTATCTACGTGACGCACGATCAGGAGGAAGCCCTTTCCATGTCCGACACCATCGTGGTCATGGACAGAGGCCGCATCCAGCAGATCGGCAAACCTGAGGATATCTATAATGAGCCGAAGAACGCATTCGTTGCGGATTTTATCGGCGAAAGTAACATCCTCGACGGCGTTATGCTCGAGGATTACCGTGTTAAATTCTTCGGGCGCGTCTTTGAATGCGTCGATAAGGGCTTCGCGCCGAACGAAAGCGTGGACGTCGTTATCCGCCCCGAGGATATCGACATCGTCCCGCCTCCGCAGGGTCATCTGATCGGTGTGGTGACGAGCGTCACGTTCAAGGGTCTGAACTACGACATCATCGTGGATTTCCGCGGCTTCAAGTGGCTCATTCAGACCACCGACTTCCACGGTGTCGGCACGACCATCGGCATTCGCCTCAACCCCGAGGACATCCACATCATGCACAAGAGCGAATACTCTGGCATGTTTGGCGATTACAGCTCGTATTCTGCCGAGTACGATGAGCTGACGGAGGATGCCGCCGATGAAGAAGCGTAACAGCGTCCTTTTGAGCGTGCCGTACATCCTCTGGATGCTCGCGTTCACGCTGATCCCCCTTGGTGTGGTGGCTTACTATGCCCTCACCGACCCCGCAACAGGCGCGTTCACATGGCAAAATGTGAAAGATCTGAGCCTGTATATGCCTGTTTTGTGGCAGTCCATCCTCTACAGCCTTATTTCCAGCATGATCTGCCTGCTTCTGGGCTACCCTGTGGCGTATTACATCGCCCATTGCGGTGCGCTCGCGCAGAAGATGCTCTATATGCTCGTGATGCTGCCGATGTGCATGAGCTTCCTGCTTCGCACGCTCGCGCTTGTCGGTCTGCTTCAGGATACGGGCATCATCAATAATCTGCTTGCATCGCTCGGGCTTGCGCGTGTCCAGCTTATTCGCACGCCGAGCGCGGTGATCCTCGGCATGGTGTATAACTACCTGCCGTATATGATCCTGCCGCTTTACTCCACCATCGTCAAGATCGACCCCCGCCTGATCGAGGCGGCGGAAGATCTCGGATGCACGCCCGCGCAGGTCTTTGGCAAGGTGACGCTTCCGCTTTCCATGCCCGGCATCCTTTCGGGCATCACGATGGTATTCGTGCCCGCCGTTTCTACGTTCTACATCTCGCAGAAGCTCGGAAATACCGAAACGATGATGATCGGCGACGCGATCGAGCGCCTGTTCAAAACGGCGCAGAATCCCAACCTCGGCGCAGCGCTTTCGCTCGTGCTGATGATCCTCGTGTTCGTGTGCACGGGTATCATGAATCGCTTCGGCGGTGAGGAGGATGTGATCGTATGAAAAAGACGAATAAGCTCATCACCATTTTGATGTTCTGCTTCCTGTACCTGCCGATGGCGGTGCTCATCGTGGCATCGTTCAACACGGGCAAGGACATCACCCGATTCGAGGGTTTCACGTTCAAGCGCTATGTGGAGCTTTTTCAGGATCGCACGCTTCTGTCGCTCCTTGGCAATTCGCTCCTAATTTCTATCCTTTCGAGTGCCGTGAGCATCGTGTTTGGCACGTTTGCATCCGTCGGCATCCACAATATGAACCCCAAACTGCGCAAAGTCGCGCTTTCGCTCACGAATATCCCGATGACGAATCCCGATATCGTGACGGGCGTGAGCCTGTCGCTCCTGTTCACGTTCGTCGGAAGCGGACTGCTTGGCATCAAGCAGTCGCTCAACTTCTGGACGCTTCTGATCGCGCACGTGACGTTCGGGCTTCCGTATGTCATTCTCAATGTCATGCCCAAGCTCAAGCAGATGGATCGCTCCCTGACCGATGCCGCCATGGACCTCGGATGCACGCCCGTGCAGGCGTTTTTCAAGGTCACGTTGCATGAGATCATGCCCGGCATCGTCGCAGGTGGTATCATGGCGTTTACGATGAGCCTTGACGATTTCGTCATCAGCTATTTCGTGACGGGTTCGGACTTCGTGACGCTGCCTGTCAAGATCTATTCCGAGACGAAAAAGCCCATCCAGCCGAAGATCTATGCCATGTTCACGCTGCTGTTCGGTCTGATCTTCCTGCTGATGCTTACGATGAATCTGCTTCAGTTCCGCTCGGACAAGAAAAAGGCAGAAACGCGCGTGCGGAGCGACAGCAAAGCCATGCGCATCTTCAAGCGCTGTGCCGCAGGTGTGGCGGCGGTGCTGCTGATCGTGGGAACGGTGTTCCTCATCGGCAATGCCCAGAAGCAGACAATTACCCTGAACGTCTACAACTGGGGACAGAATATCGCCGATGGAAGCGATGGCACGCTCGATATCATTGCCGCGTTTGAGAAGAAATATCCGCATATCAAGGTCAATTATTCGACCTACGATTCCAACGAAACGCTCTATACCAAGCTCTCCAACGGCGGCATCACGGTGGATGTGATCATTCCGTCGGATTATATGATCTCGCGCATGATCGATGAGGATATGCTCCTTGAGCTTGACTATAGCAACATCCCCAACTACAGCTTGGTGGACGAAAGTTTCAAAAACCGCGATTATGATCCCGAAAACCGCTATAGTGTCCCCTACACATGGGGCATGGTCGGCATCGTCTATAATAGCAAATATGTGGACGAGGCGGATGTGACGGGCTGGGAACTTCTGTGGAATGAAAAATACGCGGGAAAGATCCTTATGATCGACAATTCCCGTGATGCGTTCGGCGTTGCACAGCTCCTGCTGGGCTACGATGTCAATACGACCGACCGCACCGAGCTTCAAGCCTGCGCAAAGAAGCTTGCGGAGCAGAAGCCGCTCGTACAGCAGTACGTGATGGATCAGATCTACTCCACTATGGAGAATGAAGAGGCATGGATCGGCGTGTACTACGCGGGCGACTGCATGATGATGATGCAGGAAAACGAGGATCTTCGCTTCTTCCTGCCCGAACAGCAGGGCTTCAACCTCTTCGTCGATGCCATGTGCATCCCGACCTGCGCGCAGGAAAAGGAAGCTGCGGAACTCTTCATCAATTTCATGTGTGACCCCGAGATCTCGGGTGCAAACATGGACTATATCTGCTACGGCTCGCCCATCAGCGAGGCGCGCAACTATATGGATGCAGAGCTTGCCGAGAGCGAGATCATCTATCCTGCGGATGAAACGCTCAGCCACGGTGTCGGCTTCAGCTTCCTCCCCGAGGAACTCAGCCGCTACCTCGAAACGCTGTTCATGCAGGTAAAAACCGAATAAACCCAAAAAATCGACCGTGTACGAATGTACATGGTCGATTTTGCTTATACTGTAGGGTGGGGGTACACCCCCACCGACGCAGTATCGATATCTGCGCGGTCGTTTTGTTGAACCATCTGTCGATGACTGAGAAAAAGCCTTCTCCTTGGGGAGAAGGTGGCACGGCGAAGCCGTGACGGATGTGGGG
>CAZVJJ010000058.1:0-9893 GCA_964627295.1 uncultured Oscillospiraceae bacterium
CCACTATGGATCTTTTTGTTCAACTGTTCAATTTGATTTTACAATTAACCAATATGAAAAATCTAATCATATAAGCACAATTCTTGCGAAACCTAATCCTCTAACAAATAACGATTTCATAAATTACCTAAGTTACATAAAGCAAAACAAAAATTTTTACATAGCCTATTTCAAATGCGAAAATAATTTACACATTTCTCAACATATAATGCAACAATATATAACTATAAATCAAAGAAGTATTACTCCTGCATTAAGATACTATATGCTCTTTTTTATGGCTGGGTTAAAAGCCATTGTCTTTGATTGGCTCTCCAGAAATTGTGTTGAACCTATTGAACAAATATCGGAAATATTGATGGAACAATATTCTCTGTTTATAAGCGTTTGAAAAATACCCACATTATTACATTTTCCACTTCGACTATACTCCCGACTTAATAACTTCTTGAACACTTACCGAAAAAGAAAAACTGCCATCACTCGACAGCAGTTCTCTTTCGGGTAGTATTCCGTTACGAATACACAATATCATTTAATACGATTTCATCAACGCAGGAACGAATGTTATTCATCAATCCTATCCATCTCATCATATCCACAGCCTTTAATTGCTCGGTAACACCTTGCTTTCTTGCCATTTCCTTTATGAGATATTCAGCCATATTACAAGCCGAAGTGTCAATCTCGGCAAGGTGTTCATATAACTTTCCGCTTGTCAGCAGATTGTAATATAAAACTTTGCGATAAGTTCCACCTACTTGTTCAAATAATGATTTCATTGCAGTTTCCTCCAAATTTATGTTTTAGATTTTTCTGCAATATACCGTACCGATTGTCTTTTCCACTTGATTTCAAAACATTCGTTACGGCACATCATCATTGTGGCACGTTCTCTATTTTATGGCTTACAGCGTTTGCAAGCGACGTAGCCCATTTCCTCGAGGGCTTCACGCGTGCCGAAGTAATCCCAGCGATTTTCTTCCTTGATATCCTTGACGCTGGAGCAGGTCGGTCTGTGGAACTTTCCTGTGTTCGTATTGACGACGTAGCTCGCTTCCTCCGAAACAGGCTGTTGCGTCGTCGTTTCTTCCGTCGTCGGTGGGAGTGTTGTTTCTTCAGTCGCTGGAATCGTCGTCGCTTGTATCGTTTCCTCGATTGGTGGAACGGTCGTTTCTTGCACCGTTTCCTCAGTCGGAAGTACAGTCGTTTCCTGTGAAGCTTCCTCTGTTGGGAGGATCGTTGCTTCCGTTTGCTCCTCTTGCGTCGGCGCAAGTGTCGTTTCTTCCGTCGTTACCTGCGTAAGTTCCGTAGGCAATGTCGGCGTTTCCGATTCGACCGCAGGCGCAGTAAAAACAGACAGGAGCGCAAGCAATATGATCGTAGCAATGCGTGCAGGCTTCGGCATGACGCGCCGCAAGGTCTCCTGCCATTTTCTCAGCGGAAGCACCATAAGCGCCGCCGCGATCGCCACAAATCCCGAAAAATAGGGCAAATACGCCAGCGCAAGCAGTAGAAAAAACGCAAACGCCATCCACCCCCACACACGCCCACCTTTCGCCTCTTCCATACGCCACTCCCCTTTCGCTTTTTCCTTATTATATCGTAATATGTCAGAATTTTCAATGATATATCGCTTGGCGATGTGATATACGACCATTGTCGCATGATATACTTGCTCCGCAAGTATGATATAATATCCGTTCCCTCATATGCCGAAGGCATATATCATCGCACCAAAGTGCGATATCATATCGAAGATATATCACCCGTTCCGCAAGGAACGGATATCATTGAAAAAAGCCAATTTTGTCAGTTGACAAAATTGGCTTTTTTCTGGCAGAGGATGAGGGATTCGAACCCCCGCAAACGGAGTCAGAGTCCGGTGTGCTACCGTTACACAAATCCTCTATGAACCTTTCTTATTATACGCATTATTTAAGAAAAGTCAAGAAGAATTTTACATTTTTTGATTTTTCAAAAATCAAGCCTATGGCGGGCATTTTTGAGGCATTCCCGCTTGCGCGCAGAAAAAGCGTGCCGTAAAATGCGGCACGCTTTTCAAGATCAAACTGGGGACAAAACGGCGAAACTCTGTCCTGCGAGTTTCAGCGTCGAGCCCGCAACGGACGCATCACCAAATGCAAACGCCAGATCATATGCGCCATCGAGGGCGAGGGTGCACTCGCTCTTGTCAGGATTGACGGCAACGATGCAATTCCCGCGCTTATAGGCAAACAGGCGCTCACCATGCTGGGCGTAGTAGACCGAGAATTCGCTGTAGTTACCGAGGTCGGGCATCTGCGCGCGCAGTTTGAGCAGGCGGCGAACATGGTTGAGCATGGAGTTGGGGTCTTTCTCCTGCTCGCAGACCGTTGCGGCATTGGGATCAGGGTCAACAGGCAGATACAGTTCCTCCGCCTTTGCATCCGAGAAGCCCAGATTCTTCTCCTTGCTCCATTGCATCGGTGTGCGCGAACCAGTGCGGTGATAGCCGCCCTCTTTGGTCGGCAGGAAGCGATATGCCATACCGATCTCGTCGCCGTAGTAGATAAACGGCGCACCGGGGAGCGTCAGCAGGAATGCATACGTCAGCTTGCGCTCGGTATCATCGAGGTTAAAGGATGCACGCTTCGTATCATGGTTGCCCGTGATAAGGCACCATAGGCCGCTCTCGCGGGTCTCAAGATACGTCGGCAGATAGCCATCGAGGAAACCGAAGATATCCTCTTTGGACGATGCCTTGAAATAGCTGTTATCGCACAGGATATTGCCCTTTTTGTCGAGCTGATAGAAGCGCATCAGGCGATTATAGCTATTTCCGCCCCAGTCGAGGTTAAAGTCCATATCGAAGCCGCAGTTGAGCGCGCGCTGGGGGTTGTTCCACTCCGAAACGAACGCCGCCTCAGGAAACTCCGCTTTGATCTCACCAAGGATATCCTGCCAGACCTGCATCGTCGCAGTCTTTTCGTCGTCGTTTTTCACGAGAGAATCTGCCATATCCACGCGGAATCCGTCACAGCCGAGGTTCAGCCAGTAGCGGATCACATCCTTCATCGCTTCGCGGGTCGCGAGCGCCGCAGGCGCATCGATCGGCATCTGCCACGGCTCATGGATCTCATTGTAGCCATAGTTCAGCGCGGGCTGGGACTTGAAGAAATTGATAATGTACGTGCCATCGCGGGGCATTTCGCCACCGATAAAGGGCATTCCGTCGCCACGGCAGAACGCATTGTCCGTCCAGATATAGCGGTCAGAGAATTCGTTCTCTTCCGCGCTTCCGCTCTGGAGAAACCACGGATGCTCCTCGCTCGTATGTCCGGGGACAAGGTCAATAAGGACATGGATGCCCTTTTCATGCGCAACGCGGAAAAGTCTCTCCGCATCCGCATTCGTACCGTAGCGTGCCGCAACTTTCTTGTAGTCGCGGACATCGTAGCCCGCATCCTTAAAGGGCGAGTCATACCACGGATTGATCCAAAGTGCATTGCACCCGATGCTCTTAACATAGTCGAGCTTTTCGATGATGCCTGCAATGTCGCCGATGCCGTCGCCATTGGTATCGTAGAACGACTGGGGGTAGATCTCATAGAAAACTGCATTGTTTAGCCAAGTTGCTGCCATTGTGCTTCCTCCTTATTTTCTTCCCAAGGGAAAGGCTTTCCCTTTAGGATATGGTGCTTCAAATAATGGAACATCTCTTTTTCGCCCCGATCACGGAGCATGGTGAGCAAGAATTCCAGCTCCCGCAATGTCTGCGGGTGCATGGAGCTCCGCTCCCGACTGCCGCTCAGATAGTTGATCGGTGAAGCATCCGTATAGGCGCTTCGCTGATACGTCTTGCAGGCGGCGATGCGATCCATCACCATCTCCGCAAGATACTTTCGCGGCATGGGCACAGCTTCATAGCGGTGGCTTCCGCGCGCCATGTCCGTCCAGTATTCCCAGTGGTGGCGATTGCGCCCTTTATGGTGCATCCACGCCTCGCTGTAGCCCTTTTCCTCGCGCTCAGCGGCATTCGGGCTTCGCGTTCCCTGATAGTATTTCGCGCCAACGGAGAATTCCGTCGGGGAATATTTGCTCAGATCATGTGTCAGCCCCTGCCAGTAAAGCCCCACGCGGAAACATCCGCGCCGAACGAGATGGCGGTGGTGGGTGATCGTCTTAAAGTGCTGCCACGCTTTCATTCGCGCGCCCCCTTTCAGACCTTTTTCCTTTGGCGTTCGATGGTGTATCCCTGTCCATTGACGTTCGTCACATCCGATGCGACGATAAAGGCATTTTTGTCAAGCTTCAGCGCCGTTTCGCGGATGATGGGGTACTTGCTTGCATACACCACGCTCAGTATCGCCTGCTGGCGCTTGCCCTCGTAACCACCCTCGACCTCGAGCATCGTCACGCCACAATCGACATTGCGCAGGATCTCCTGACGGATCTGCTGGATCTCGGGCGAAATGATGATGATCTGGATCTTATTCTCGCCCGTGACGACCACGCGGTTGACCGTCGCGCTCACGACTGCGATCACGAGCAGGCTCAGCAGCACACCGTCCGTGCCTTGGATCGCCACCTGCGCCAAAACGACGAGGGTGTCAAAGAACATGATCGATGTACCCACGGGAATGCCCTTATATTTATTGAGAATGCACGGCGGGATATCCATGCCGCCCGTCGAACCGCCAACGCGCACCACAAGTCCGATGCCCGCACCGCAGAGCACGCCGCAAACCAGCGCGCTCACGACGATATTCTCATGGAAAAGGGTATCGAGCGGGAGATATTCAAAAATTGCAAGAATGATGGGGTAAATGATGGTGGAAAGGAGCGAATTCGCCGCAAATTTCCACCCCATGAAAATAAGCCCCAAGAAAAACAGCGTAAAATTCACTGCACCCGAGATCACGGAAAGGCGCACGGGGACGAATTGCTGGATCGCCAGCGCAATGCCGTTCGCGCCGCCCATCATGATATCATTCGGCACGACAAAGGCGCAGATAGCAAATGCGAGCATCGCATTTCCGAGGACGATCGAGCCAAAAACCTTGATTTTCTCTTTCATATCATCCCTCAGCGACCACGATCTCCGAAACTTTCAGCCCGGGATTGCGTCGGCAGGTGAAATCGATCGCCCAATAGCTCGAGAATACGATCAGCGTGCGTCCGCGGTAATCTTCAAGCAGTTCTGCATCCGAGCCAAGGTTGAGATCCGAAAGCTCCCCTGCGTAGCTATCCACGAGGCGGATCTCTTCATACGGAAGCGTCTCCATGCGCAGGTCTACGCCGTACTCATTCTTCATGCGGTACTGGAACACTTCAAGCTGAAGCACGCCGACAACACCGACTATCACTTCCTCCATACCAGAGTTCGGAAGCTTGAAGATCTGGATCGCGCCTTCCTGTGCGATCTGCTCCGTGCCCTTGATGAACTGCTTGCGCTTCATGGAATCCTTCGCGCTCACGCGGCAGAAATGCTCAGGCGCAAACGTCGGGATGCCCGAATAGGTGAATTTCTTACCGGGGACGGTGATGGTATCGCCGATCGAGAAAATACCGGGGTCGAACACGCCGATCACGTCGCCTGCATACGCCTCGTCAACGATCTCGCGTTCTGCCGCCATGAGCTGTTGGGGCTGGCTCAGGCGCATTTTCTTGCCGCCCTGCACGTGATAATACTCCGTATCGCGGGAGAATTTGCCCGAGCAAATGCGCATAAATGCCAGACGGTCACGGTGCGCCTTGTTCATATTTGCCTGAATTTTGAAAACAAATGCCGAAAAATCGGGGCTGAACGTATCCACCACGCCCTGATCAGAAGTACGCGCAAGCGGGGGCGGGGTGAGTTTGAGGAAGTTTTCAAGGAACGGCTCAATGCCGAAGTTCGTCAGCGCAGAGCCGAAGAACACGGGCGAAAGCTGTCCTACGCGCACAGCGTCCATATCCATCTCGCGCCCTGCGGACAGGAGCTCCACATCCTCGATCAGTTGTTGCGCCTTGCTCTCGCTATCGAGCAGGACGGCGACCTGCGGGTCGTAGAGGTCGATCTCCAGTTTGTCGGCGCGCTTCTTGCGATCCTCACCCGAGAAGAACAGGAGCTGACCTTTTTCGCGGTCGTAAACGCCCTGAAAATCCTTGCCACAGCCGATGGGCCAGTTCATCGCATAGGTTTCAATGCCCAGCTCGCGCTCAACTTCATCGAGCAGGTCGAACGGATCTTTCGTCTCGCGATCCATTTTGTTGATAAATGTGAAAATAGGAATGTGGCGCATCGCGCACACCTTAAAGAGCTTGCGCGTCTGCGGCTCGACACCTTTCGCGCCGTCGATCACCATGACCGCCGCATCTGCCGCCATCAGCGTGCGGTAGGTATCCTCCGAGAAGTCTTGGTGACCGGGCGTATCGAGGATGTTGATGCAGAAGCCCTCATACTGGAACTGCATCACGGACGATGTGACGGAGATACCGCGCTGTTTCTCGATCTCCATCCAGTCCGAGGTCGCGGCGCGGGAATTTTTCTTACCCTTGACCACGCCCGCCTGTGCGATCGCGCCGCCGTAGAGCAGGAATTTTTCGGTCAGGGTCGTTTTACCAGCGTCAGGGTGCGAAATGATCGCAAATGTCCTGCGACGGCTGATTTCTTCAACTAAATTAGACATATTTATCCTCCATGTGTATTTCTATCGTATTGCATCACAGGGAGAAGCTAGTGCGGAATACGGTATACCATAAGAACCTCCATAAATGGGCGTTTTTTCTCATAATAATTCAATTTAGTTTACCATGTTTTGCACCGATTTACAAGAGGGAATCTTCAAATAACCCTCAAGCGCCACGGATTTTTTCACTTCACTCCCCCTACCGTTGCTTTCGCTCTATCGCACGAAAAGGCAGTCAAGCATATCAAAATGCCTGACCGCCTCTTTTTTACTTAGCAAAATATTCCGCTAAAACATCATCAATCATTATTTTCAGTTCTGTCCAAATATTTGAATAATAGTATTCCGAAGAACCGTCAATAGAGATTTTCATTTTTTCTTGCATCACTACAATCACAACGACATGATCCTCCGTAGTGAATCGAAGATATGGATGTGAATTTGATCCAGGGGCATTATCACTCTTCACTTCAGAACACGGTTGATAACATCCATTCTTTAACAGTTCACGCACTTTCTCAGCAAAATGTTCATCCGAAAACGTCCCTTGCAGATCCGGGTTGCTTCCTTGACTGACAAACATTTCTATGATTTCCTCGTTCATTAGCGGAGACAGTCCAACCTGAAAATGATCCATAATACGAATTGATCGCAAATCGTGGATAATGAGAATACTCATGATCAGCAAAATTATCAAAAGGAGGACGATCAAAGCACCAAATACTATATACCACATTCTTTTCATAAGCGCACCCCATCAATTCGTTACCTTAATGCACACTCCTTCAACAGATGTAAAGAATTCAGCATTAAAATATATGTATTTATCGTTCGTTTCATTCCACCCATCATACACTCTTAAATACTTTGCACCAGATTCGTATTCGCGGTAACCTACAGCAACTATTGCATGTCCGACTTGAACCCAATTATTATTTTCATCTTTTCGATAACCACTAACAGAAGTCAAGACAGGGTAATTGTTTCCTAAATCACGTTTCCAACTTGACCACGAACCAGTCGAATAATCAGTTGTAGAAGAAGAGTAGCCTGCCGAGGCAACTACACTCTTAATTCCTTTTTTTGCTTGTGTGAAATTCATTCCAGAACTGCCAAACTGATTCCAACCACTTGCTGATACAACGCCATCATAAATATCCTGTCGCGAATTCCCTAGTTTTGTAAATCCTCTTTTCTCCTTATAGTAGCTTAACAGATTCGCAGCTGCAGTCGGAGTGCAATTTCCACTATAGCCATTTTCAATCTTATAATCCCCCATTACAGTCGGTGTAAACGCTCCTGCGTTAGTGATTGTTGTAGACGTATAGCCTCCAGTGCTAGAAATAGTTCCGCTGGTGAAAAAGCCATCGTAATATACCTCTTTATCATCGTCCAACGAATAGGGAGAAGCTTTGCTAATTATGGTGTTTTCGTATATTGTTTCCATCATAGCCGTAGTTTTGACACACAACTCAGCAATCACTTCTTTTCCCATTATTTCGTGTGTTGAATTATAATAGAGTTCATTTTTTTCGTCAACCACAATCGCATAATCAAATAAACCCGTTGAAAAAATTGTTTTTTTGCCTTCATTTACTTCTACAGTCTTGCCGTAATGATCGATTAAAAGATCATAGATTCCTTTACCCGAAAAGGAAAACTCAGTTATGTTATCAACCGCATATCTGTTTGAATCAACCACAATATAACCTGCTGGCTTGCTGTCACGAACAAAACTAACACAATACGATAATATGACGTCGCCATTACTAATCGGAATAATCTCTTTAATCACGGTATTTTCATCATAGTAGGTGTCCAACCAGTATTCCGCAAGAGTTGCGCATTCTTCAGAAGAAATAATACAATCTTCCTCAATGGAATCAGCATATGTTTTCATGCTTAAAAACGGAAATGTAAAAGCTAGCGATAATATAAAACTTAGTAATTTAGTTATCTTTTGATTATTCATAGTTTACCTCCACAAATACGTTTTGTCAGTAGTACGTCAGTAGAATAGCAAAAAGCGCACAAGCCAGATAAACAACCATCATCTGACTTATGCGCTCATTTTAAGACGTTTTCTTTGTCCTCCCCGCAACCCAAAGTTGTGCAGAAGAGGATCTGGCAAATAATCAGACAGTTGAACGATATCAATGATCATAATGCTACCCCCGATCACACCGCGTCATTTTCAAAAAATACTTATTGCATATCTATTGTAACATAAATTCAGCAAAATACAAGGATTCGTTGACTAATTTTTAGAACAAGCGTCACGGATTTTTTCATTTCAAGCAACGCTTGATTGCATTTTCCACTCCATTCTGTTACACTTAGGGCATCGATCGATAAAACCGAATGAACAAAGGAGAATGACCATGTTTGATACCATGAAAGTCGCGCAGACGATCCGTTCGGCGCGCATTCGCAAAAACATGACCCAGATGGAACTTGCCGACGAAATGGGCGTGAGCTATCAGGCAGTTTCCAACTGGGAACGCGGGAATTCCATGCCCGACATTGCAAAGCTCGAATCCCTTTGTGGTATTCTGGAGCTTAGCATCGACGAACTGCTCGGCAAGGACGATCCGCAAACGGACACCGTTAAAAAGGTGATCTATCATCAAGCGCCACCCACTTTGGAGGAGCTTGCCCCGATCGCGAACCTCCTGTCCCCCGAGCAGGCGCACGAAGCAGTCGTAAAATCTGCCGAAGTACACCCCGTCGCGTTGAAGCAACTGATCGGCATTGCGCCATTTCTCGACAAAGAAACCTTAGATTCGATCGCCATGCGCGTCGAAAAAACAGGCGATCTGCGGCAGCTTGTTTCGCTCGCTCCGTTTTTGAGTAAGGATACCCTTTCTAACATTCTCGACGATCATATCGACGACGCCGACCCCAGCGCGCTGATCGGTCTTGTGCCGTTCCTTGCGCAGGAGAAAAAAGATGCACTTTTCCGTGACGCATACGAAAAGATGGACACTTCGCTTCTTCGCCGCATTGCCCCCTTTGTCAGCAAGGATGTTCTATCCGAAGCAGTTTTGGAAATGTTCAGCGGCGAACGCGAATACGATCCCAAAGTTCTGCGCAAACTCTTCCCATTTCTTAGCGGAGAAGCACGCCGTGAAGTAGCACAGCGCATCCTCGATCTCCAAGACTGATTTCAAATTGAACGGCATCGCCTAATACTGATTTCAAATTAAACTCTTTAAGTTTAATTTGAAAGACATCGCCTGT
>CAZVJJ010000059.1:0-9373 GCA_964627295.1 uncultured Oscillospiraceae bacterium
CCCCCACATCAGTCACAAAAAATCAAATAGATTTTTTGTGACAGCTTCTCCCCAAGGAGAAGCCTTTGGCGGTCGTCGGCAAATTGTGCAAAAAAACGAGCATTTCCGCGGTCGCAACGTTGTCGATGGGGGTGTACCCCCACCCTACAGTCAAATCGACAAATTGTGAAAAAACGCACATTTCTGTCATCGCAACATGGTCGGTGGGGGTGTACCCCACCCTACAGTTATGAACGGCAAATGGCGCAAAAAAAGCGATGCTGAGGAAGTACTCAGCATCGCTCATTTTATTTTTCATCCGTTCATCGGGTACAGCGCATCAACCAAGTTGGTTTTCAAATGCGGCGACCTCGTCGCCTTTGCCGACGGCGAAGTAGACGCGCAGGATCTCTTCTGCGACAATGCCCATTTTAGAACCACCGCCGACGCGTTCGCCGTAGACGGCGACTGCGACTTCGGGGTTATCATACGGCGCGAAGCAGATGAATGCACCGTTACTGGAGAACGCCTTGAACGTTTCCGCAGTACCCGTTTTCGCCGCAACTTTCACATCGAGATTCCAGAATCCGTTGGTATCTCCCTCCAGACCGTCGCCAGGGCCGCCGAAATATGCCTTTGCCGTGCCGTTCTTGCCGTAAACGACCTGATACATACCCTGCATATAGCCCTGATAGGCATCCTCGTTGATGGCGTAGGTGCTGGCAACGACGGGCTCATTTTCATAGATGATCGATGTATAATCCGCGGAAACGACGCGGTTGAGGAACGTCGCTTTCATACGCGTGCCACGGTTTGCAAGCGTCGCGGCGTAGACTGCAAGTTGCATCGGGGTGAAGCGGTTTTCGGACTGACCGATGGCAGTCAGGACTTTGTCACCTGCGGTAAAGGTCTTTAGGTTGCCAGAATACTGCTCCGCCTTGCTCTCGGGGTTCGAGCGGTGACCGATGTTCTCGAAAAGCTCGACACCCGTCGATTCACCCAGACCCATTGCTTTCGCCGTTTCGTCCAGCTCGCCGATGGTGCACTCATCACCGAGGACGTAGAAGAAGTAGTTACACGAGCCTTCGAGCGCTTCGATGCAGTCGATGGGGTTCGCACCGCCATGATACACGCGCCAGTTCGTCCACCACAGACATTCAGGGGCAAAACCCTCGTACTTCGTGAACACGCCCTCATCCTTGATGAGTGTGGAGAGGTTGCCGTGGCCGTTATTGTACGCGGCGATCAGCGTGACAGGCTTGTACGACGAGCCCGGGGCATACGTGCCGAGCAGGGCGCGGTTGTACATCGGGGAGAAATCCGCTTCCTCGATCTGCTTGTAGCCCTCTTTTGTGGAAAGGAGCGTGATATCATAGGTCGGATAGCTCGCGCAGGCGAGCACCTGCCCCGTCTTGATGTCGATCACGACCGCCGCCGCTCCCTGCGCGTCCTGTCCCGTGCCCGTGTTCTGCGTGGGGTCGGTCAGGCGCTTCATCAGCGCATCGAGCGCATCTTCTGCGGCGGCCTGAAGTTCAATGTCGATGGTCATTTCAACATTATTGCCCGCTTTCGGCTCTTGCAGACCGATGAGATTGCCATCTTCATCGTATTTATTCGCATAGTAGGACGCGAGAAGCGTGCCGTCTCTGGAAACGGTATCGATTCGCGTGCCGTCCTCGGCGTGCAGGTACTCCTCGAATGCTTCCTCAAAGCCCGATTGACCGATGTAGGCATCCATCGCGTATCCTTTTTCCTTATAGATTGCCCAGTCGGCATCGTCCATTGCGCCGACCGTGCCGAGGATGTGCGCGGCGTACTTCGTATAGTATTCGCGGACGGTCGAAGCCTCGACCGCAAGGCCGGGGATATCGAGCTCCAGCAAAATCGAAAGATTTTCGTCCGAAATATCGGAAACAAAGACGTAAGTCGAGATATTCGTAACATTTCGCAGGTCAAGCTCATAGCGCAGACCGATAACGGCGCGCGCTTCCTCATCGGAAAATTCCTCAGGGATCTTGTAAACGCTGCGAAGCTTCTGGATGAGTAGCGGCGCAGTGATGTCCGAGTCGAGGTCGAGCCACTTCGGGCCCATGAAGCTCTGGAAATATTTGCGCCACGTTGCCGAGTATTCGTCGAGTGTATATTCAAACGGATGCGTCTTCGTCACAGGGAAATGGTCGTTGTACTCGATGCCGAGCTCCTCGCATTTCTCGATCAGGCGGCGCAGAGAATCGTTCGTATTATCGGACGAAATGGCGACATAGTGATTAAATGTCAGGTCGTAACTGGCGCGATTGCCGACGAGGACGTTGCCGTTTCGGTCGAGAATGGCACCGCGCGATGCCTTGACACGGGTCATGGTGGTGTAGGTGGTGGTATTGTCCGTTTTACCGTTCGTTTCGATGATCTGCAAGGAATAGAGCTTCATGCTAAATAGCGCAAGGATCACGACGAACACCGCAAGCAGGATGCTTGCACGGAGCTTGCTTATTCTTTCCATGGTTCGCCTCCGATTTTTCCGATCCAACGCAGGAGCGGAAACAGGGGGACCATCAGCGCCCAGCTAATGAGTCCCGAAAATACAAATACACGTGCACGCGAGAGCATCGTCAGTCCTGTGACCCAACCGATGCCAAATACGATCATTTCATAGAGCATCAGCGCAATGCCCGCGCACAGCACCGTCGAGCGCAGACCGTGCCGCCAATAGATCTGGCGCACCATCGTCGCGCCCACGCCGAGGATCGTGAGCAGCGCGATCACGTATGCACCAGGGGCAGAGCCCGAGAGGTAGTAGAGCGTCGATGCCGTCACCGCAAACACGCTCCCCGCATCCGTGCCGACGAGCACCGTCAGCAGCAGGATGACCATGGGCGCAAGGTCGGTTTTCGCGCCGAAAATCGTCACGCGGCTCATCACCACATCCTGCACCACGAGCAGAAGCACGCAGAGCACGCCGTAAATGCTCCATTTGAGCAGATTCAGGCGCTGTAAGCGGGTGATATACAAATTTTTGAGCACGCTCGCGCGGGCATCGGGCTTAAAATCGTGTTTTCTTCTTCTGGGCATACGCATCACTCCGTGGTGTAATCCGTCAAAATAAAGATCTGCTCAAGCGAGTCGATATCCGCCGCAGGACGCACGACGGCATACTTCGCCACGCCCGTATCGTTAAAGCCCGCATCGATGATCGTGCCGAGGATGAGGTTTCTCGGGTAGACCGTCGAGCCCGAGGTCACGATCTGGTCGGAATTTCGCACGATCGCGGACGAGGGCAGATAGTCCATTTTGAGGTACTTGCTGTTGCCCTCGATATAACCACCTGTGATCATGCCGTTGTAGCCAGAGGATGCAATGGTCGCAGAAATTTCGAGTGTCGAATCAAGGATGGTCTTGACGATGGAATAGTTCGTGCCGACCTCCGTCACGAGCCCGACGACCTGACCATTTGCCGTGATGGCACACATACCCGTTTCAATGCCCGCATTCGAGCCGCGGTTGATGGTCATGGTGTTCGTCCAGTCGGTCGAGCTCCACGATATGATGTTCGCATCCACGGTCTTGTAGTCCTCGTGATAGCTCTTCAGGTCAAGCATTTCGCGCAGGCGCTCATTTTCGCGCTCCATCGCGTCTGCCTGACGCGCTTGGTCTTCCATCTCGGCGATCTGCTCTTTGAGCATTTCATTCTCAGCAAGGATCGTTTCATACTGAAAAATGTAGCTATAGAGCTGCTCTGCGCCATTGGTGAGCGCATTCACGCCCGCGCGAATGGGGGTGAGCACGCTCTGAACGACGAGCGACGGGATCGACGCGCCCGAAATCGAGCTCAAAATGGCAAGTCCCGCCGTGAGCAGGACGGCGATCACAAGGATCACGCGCACCTTGGTGCTGAATAGATGTCTCATGCTGTTTCCTCCACGATCTCCGGCGCGATTTTGCCGAGCACTTCCCACAGCCGGCATACGGGAAGCCCCATCACATTGTAGTAGTCGCCCTCAAGGCGCTCGCAGAAAAGTGCCGCGCCGCCCTGAATGCCATATGCGCCCGCCTTGTCCATCGGTTCGCCCGAGCGGACATAGCGCGCGATCTCGCCATCGGAAAGCGCACGGAAATGGAGCGCCGTCGTTTCGGCAAATGTCTCGCATTTGTCGCCGCGCAGCACGGTGCAACCTGTGATCACCTCGTGATCGCGCCCCGAGAGCAGGCGGAGCATCTGCACCGCATCCTCGGCAGATTTGGGCTTCCCGAGTATTTTACCCGCACAAACCACGATCGTATCCGCCGCGATCACCACATCGTCTGCATCGCGCACCACCGCGCGAGCTTTCAGCGCGCTCACACGCGCCGCCTCCTGCGCAGGAATGCGGGATGCGTCCATCGTTTCGTCAATATCCGCCGCGCGGATCTCAAATGGATAAGAAAAAAGCGAAAGCAACTCCCGCCGCCGCGGCGACCCAGATGCCAGTATCAGTTTCATATCGTTTCCTTTCTTTCAAGAACAAGCGCCAAAGGCTTCTCCTTGGGGAGAAGGCTTTTTCTCTCTCATCGATAGATGGTTCAACGAACCGACCGCGCAAATGTCGCTACTGCGTCGGTGGGGGTGTACCCCCACCCTACGGTTAAAATCGGAAAATTATGCGAAAACGGACGAATTTGCGGGTCGTGACTGCGGTAGTCGGACACCCGAGGACGGGTGTCCCTACAAGCGTTTACACACATGGTCGCACTTGCGGTGCAGTTTAGTCCAGTCCGCGCAGGTACAGTCCGCGGGTGCACGCACCGGGGTCGAATGGTTGCGGGTCGAGGTAGTCGGCGAGGACGCGATCGACCTCTTTTGCATTCTCTGTCGTGAAATTCAGGCGCAATGCCCACAGTCCGAGCTTTGCGAGGTCATCCTGACGGTCGAGCCAACTGAGCTTCTTGCCATTGAGCAGCACGCTTCGGCACGAATCGCCGTCCTTGATGATCGGGAATTCCGCGCCCGTCTTGTCCGTAAGCTTCTGCGCGCCGAGGTGGCAGGTGCACTCGCCTGTGCGATTCTTCACGAGGCAATGCTCCGTGATCATCAGCGGCAGGCGGCCGTATGCGATCAGCTCGCTGTCAACTGCCTTGCTCAAATCGCGGATCTGCGGGAGCGTCAGCTCGAAGCTGAGCGTTGCGGACGAAATTTTAAGCTGGCGCAGGGTATTGAGCGCGCGGGAATTAAAAATATTCAAGCCAAAATCGCCGTGGATGCGCATTTTCGTATCGCGCACCGCCGACATAAGCCCCAGATTGCCAACGAGCGCATCTTTCACGCCCATTTCGTAGAGCTGTGTGAGCTTCACTAGCAGTTTCGGCATCTCTCCATCGTGGACGATGCGCGGCAGGACGACTGCAACGCGTCCGCGCGCGACGAGGGCACGGCAAAGCTTCACATCTTCCAGCAGAATGTGCATCGGCACGTAGAGCATCGCCGTTTCCGAATTGAGCAGGTACGGCGTGAGCTGTTCGCGCGTCGTCACCTGCACGGTAAGACCTGGCAGACCCGTTTCCCCGCGGAAATCTACGATCTTATCAGGCTTTCCGAGCGTCATCTGCTCGCGACGCGCGCGGAGCGCGGTGAGCTGATTGAGTGCATCGCGGCGCATGGCATTGATCGCCGCCGCGCTGAGCATCAGCCCGGGCTGAACTTGCGTGCGCACTTCCACACATCGGTAGGGCGTACCACCTGTTTTCGCCACACGCTCGGCGACTGCCGCACCCGTGAGCGCAACGGTGTGCGCGATCTCGGGGGTAGGGCCATTGACCGTGCAGGTGTGCCCATCGGGGTCGCTCACGGTCAAGCTGCTTGCATATTCATTCACGACGGCGCGGAACGTGATGTCCACAAGTCCGTTTTCCGCCGATTCATACGATGCCCGCGCGCCCGCAAGCCATGCAGGGTCATCGCGCGTCTCCGTCCGCACGCCAAACATACGGCGGTCTACACGATCGGTGTAGTATCCGTCGGTGAAGCCCTGACGGTTGAACGCGGTGAAAAGCGCATCCATCATCTCTTTCGTCACGATGCCCTCATCGATCGCCTTGCGGTAGACCGCCGTGACCGTCGCGACATATTCGGGCTTTTTCATGCGTCCCTCTAGTTTGAGCGACGCAACGCCCATATCTTCGATCTCCTTGAGATAGTGCACAAGGCAGTTATCTTTCAGGCTTAGGGGGTGCTTATTTTCCCAATGCGTGTAGCCGTAGCTCTGTCGGCAGGGCTGGGCACAGCGCCCGCGGTTTCCCGAGCGCCCGCCGATGGCGGCAGAGAGGTAGCATTGCCCCGAATAGCACATACAAAGTGCGCCGTGGCCGAAAATTTCGATCTCCACGGGAGAATTCTGGCAAATATAGCGGATCTCTTCGCGCGAAAGTTCGCGGCTGAGCACCACGCGCGACATTCCGAGCGCGGCAAGGAAGCGCACGCCCTCGAGATTGTGCACCGTCATCTGCGTCGAGCCATGAAGCGCAACGTGCGGTGCGATTTTTTTGCACAGATCCACAACGCCCAGATCCTGCACGATGAACGCATCCACCCCGCTGAGCGCCGCATGGCGGATCAGTTCCGAAAGTTCCGCCATTTCGCGGTCGGAAACGAGGGTATTGAGCGTCAGGTGCACCTGAACGCCGCGCACATGGCAGTATTTCACCGCCTCGGTCAGCGTCTGGGGTGTGAAATTGCGCGCACCTTGGCGTGCATTAAATGTGCCGCAACCGAGATACACGGCATTCGCGCCGTTTTGCACAGCGGCACGCAGGGCATCCATCGACCCCGCGGGAGCAAGTAGTTCCAGCATAATCTTTCTCTCCATTAGGTATACTTGATTGCATTATATCATAAAGTCAAAAAAACTTCCACACTTTTGCGGAGAATTCAAGAAAAATTAAGACATTTTTCTAATTTGCATCGTTCCGATCCCCGCTTGTCGCGCTGACAGGAGGAGCATACCACGTCGCACTCACCTATTATACCGTAGGGTGGGGGTATACCCCCACCCTACGGTCTATGGACGGTGATTTTTGGGGAGAAAGGACTGCATTTGTAGTTTACATAAATTATTTCATAACGAATTCCACAAATCCTTTCCACAGGAGTTTTCCACATTCTCCACAGGTTTCTCCACAGGTGGGGTTGTGGAAAAACGGGCAGATTTTGCGGTTTTTCTCTGTTTCGACAAAAATCTCCACAGCGTCAACAGAAGCTGTGGAGATTTTACAAGTTTACAGAACAACGATCATTCGTACAAGATTTTCGCCGAGAAAACGCGCGTGTCTTCCTGCCCATTCGTGCGGTGCGCATCGATCTGAAGCGTGCCGTCCTCGATAAAATCCCACCGCAGGTCAAGCTTCTCGCCCTCGCGGCATTCGCTCAAATAGCAAACGGTCAGCTCTTTCGGCGTATGCGCGCGGTGGAATGCGCTCGGGAGCAGATCGTCGATCCATTCGAGATAGCGGGTGTTGTTCATATGCCCGTTGCGGTCAAGATCGGTAAAGCACACGTGCCGTTCGCGCGTATTTGCCAGAAAACGCGGTGAAAGCGACGCAGGCGCGGCAAGCTCGTTGCCACGAAGCGTACCGACGACGGCAATGCCACTCTTTGCGGGCAAGATCATATTCCGCTCGCGGATATCCATGAGCACCCAGATGCTGATGGAGCGGAAAACTTCATTCCCATCGGCATCATACGCGACCACGGAGCGCGGATACGCCACGCGCGTGGTCGGCATCGGCCATGTTTCCACGCGAATTTTCTCCCCGCGCATGGGCAGGCGCGTGATCTGCACCTTTTGGCGGATGATCGCCCAGAACATCCCTTTTGCGGCAAGGTGGTCGTAGTCCATGCAGATCAGATCCACGTGCCGCCCCGCGACCTCCTGCACATAGTAGAGCATTGTCGAGAGCTTCAAATTGCCGAAACGATCCACACAGTTGTCCGAAATTTCAAATTCTTGCGTATAAATTGGTTGCATTGCGAAATTACCTCGGTTTTTGCTGGATTTTATCCCTTTGCTTCCGCAAGGGTAAGGGAAACCTGATAGCGTTTTCCGTTTCGGTAGATCACAGCGGTCACGCTGTCGCCTACATCATGGGAATAGAGGATCGCATTGAGGGCGTCAACGGTCGTGATCTCCGTATCGTCAATGCTCAGCAGCATATCGCCGCGTGCGATCCCCGCGGCGGCGGCAGGCGAATTTTCGTCCACACCGTTGATGAAAAGTCCCGCAGGCAGGCGGTAATAGCGCCGATAGATGGTGGAAAGTTCTTCGCACGACATTCCGAGCGTCGGTCTGCCCGAAACATAGCCGCAGGAAATGAGCTGATCGACGATTTCTTTGACCGTCGCGCTCGGGATGGCAAATCCGAGCCCCTCAACGCCCGCGCTGTCGATAAAGGACGAAATTTTCATCGTATTGATGCCGATGACCTGCCCATAGCAGTTGATGAGCGGACCGCCCGAATTGCCCGAATTGAGCGCGGCATTGGTCTGAATGAGCGTCATCGTGCGCCCCTCAACGGTCACGTCGCGATTGATCGCAGAAATGATGCCATCTGTCAGGCTTCCGCGCAGTTCCACGCCAAGCGGATCGCCGATGGCAGCGACAGCATCGCCGACGCACACGCTGGACGAATCGCCAAATTCCGCCGCCGTAAGATCCTCTGCATCGATGTGCAGCACCGCAAGGTCAGAAACAGTATCCGACCCGATCACCTGTGCAGGGAAGCTTCGGTCATCGCTCAGGAGCACCGTCACATTCACAGCATCGGCTACCACGTGGCAATTCGTCACGATATACCCGCCCTCAGATAAAACTACGCCCGTGCCACTCGCGCTTCCGCTCGAGGTCGTGCAGATGATGGATACGACGGATGGGATATTCTTCTTGTAAATCTCCTGCCAGCTCATGCTTTCGCCCGCAACATTCGGGAGCGCCTCTGGCGTTTGGGCGATGGTGAGCGTCTCATTGCCATAGGCGGCAGTCGTTGCTTCCTGCGTTTCCTGCGTTTCTGGCTCGGTTTCGGCGATCGATGGGGTCGAACTGCCCGTCTGTCCCGAGAAAGAGATGGTGTATGCATCCTCGGACGCATTTTCGCTGAGCTGCTGGAACATTCGGATGTTCATGATCCCAAGCGCGCTGGTGATCCCGCCGAGGGTGATGACCAAAATGAGCAAAAATGCGATCAATCCTCCGTGGCGCTTAGGCGGACAGGTGCGCCCTGTCTCGTAGATCCCATCGTCGAAAGGGTCTATGTGATTGTATTTACGTTCGTCCATAAGATACCTCGGAAAATGATAAATGTTGGTGCAGAAATTCTCGACGACCACCAAAGGCTTCTCCTTGGGGAGAAGCTGTCACAAAAAATCTATCTG
>CAZVJJ010000060.1:0-9015 GCA_964627295.1 uncultured Oscillospiraceae bacterium
GGTATGCAGCAATGGCTCAATAAGACGGTGCTCAACACCAACTATACCATGTTCTGTGCAGCAGGCGTGGTGGTGGCAGCCCCTGTTACCGCTGTGTTCCTTGCGCTGCAGAAGTACTATGTCGAGGGCGTCACGGGCGGCGCAGTGAAAGGATAAGAGGAGAAAATTATGGCTACTGTTAAATTTAACCACGTACAGAAAGTTTACGAGAAGGGCCACACTCCTGCTGTGGCTGACTTCAATCTGGAAATTGCAGATAAGGAATTCATCGTTCTGGTCGGTCCGTCTGGTTGCGGCAAGTCCACCACGCTGCGTATGCTCGCAGGTCTTGAGGACATCACGGGCGGCACCATCGAGATCGACGGCGAGGTCGTCAATGACCTCCAGCCGAGAGATCGCAACATCGCAATGGTTTTCCAGAACTATGCGCTGTATCCCCACCTGACCGTGTTTGAGAACATGGCATTCTCCCTGCGTCTGAAGAAAGTTCCGCAGGAAGAGGTCTACAAGCGCGTCACCGAGGCGGCGGCTGTGCTCGGCATCAGCGAGTATCTGACCCGTAAGCCCCGCGCACTCTCTGGCGGTCAGCGCCAGCGTGTTGCCATCGGACGTGCAATGGTTCGCGATTCCAAGGTCTTCCTGATGGACGAGCCTCTCAGTAACCTCGATGCAAAGCTCCGTAACCAGATGCGTGCAGAGATCATCCTGCTGCGTCAGCAGCTCGATACCACCTTCGTTTACGTCACCCACGACCAGACGGAGGCAATGACGCTGGGCGATCGCATCGTTATTATGAAGGACGGCTTCATCCAGCAGGTCGGCACGCCTGAGGAGGTCTTTGACCGCCCGAGCAATCTGTTCGTTGCAGAATTCATCGGCGCGCCCAAGATGAATATCGTCACCACCGAGCTTCTCATCGAGAATGGCAAGTATTACGTCACGCCCTATGGCGCGAAGATGGAAGTCGATGGCGAGAATGGCGAGCTTCTCAAGGCTAAGGGCGTTAAGGCAGGCAAGATCGTTCTCGGTGTGCGTCCTGAGCACATCAACCTCGCACAGAGCGATGCACAGGGTGCGATCAATGGCACGGTGCTCGTCAACGAGATGATGGGCAGCGAGCTCCACCTGCACGTGAAGGTCGCAGACGGCACGAATGTTGTCGCCCGCATCCCGACCGTCGGTCTGAGCCAGCTCGAGCGCAAGGCGCTGAAGAATGGCCACGAGGTCAAGCTGACCTTCCCTGGAAAGGTCATGTACTTCTTCGATCCCGAGACCGAGAAGAATATCCTTTACTAAGAAGATTTATAACCAAAGCGAGGGGGCTGTTGCTTCGGCAACAGCCCCTTTTTTGGTAAGGAGGCGTTGTTTCGTGAAAGCAGATTGCCATATCCATATGGTGCTTGACGGCGATAATTGGCGCGATGCGATCGCGCGACATCAACCGAACTGCGCAGATGGCTACATCCGTGCGGTGCTCGGGTGCTATGCCGAAGCGGGGTTTACCTATCTGCGCGATGGGGGCGACCGATGGGGCGTGGGTGCGCGGGCGCGGGAGATCGCGCAGGAATTTGGCATCACTTACCGTACGCCACTTGCGCCGCTGTATAAACGCGGGAATTATGGCGCATTTATCGGCACTGGATACGAAAATCTGCGCGAATATGCCTTGCTTGTGCGCAATGCGCGGGAAAAAGGTGCAGATTTTGTAAAGATCATGATTTCGGGGCTGATGGATTTTGACCGCGCAGGTGTGCTGACGGAAGCGGGACTTTGCGCAGAGGAGATCGCGGAGCTCATCCACATTGCCCACGAGGAGGGCTTTCCTGTGATGGCGCACGCCAACGGCGCGCGCACGGTGGAAGCGGCGGCGCGCGCGGGGGTCGATTCGGTGGAGCACGGGGCATACCTTGATGCCGATGCCCTCTGCGCAATGCGCGAAAATGGCACGGTTTGGGTGCCGACGCTCTCGACCATCGCGAATTTGCGCGGAAAAGGGCGCTTTGATGAACTGGCGCTTGCGCAAATTTTAGATAGCGCGGCGGAAAATGTCGCAAATTTTGCCGAGATGGGCGGGCTGATCGCCGCGGGAACGGATGCGGGCGCATGGGCGGTGATGCACGCGGCGCAGAGCGAGTATGCGCTCCTTGCGGATGTGCTCAAAGAAAACGCATCAAACTGCATCGAGCGCGGAAATCGCGCGATCATGGAGCGGTTTTGACGTGATTTTTTAAGAAAATAACCTATTTTTGAAAAAGTTGTACCTTCGGGTGCAACTTTTTTTGTTTGTGGGGGTAGGGGTGAAAGGGAGGGAGCATATGGAACAAAAATCCACAGAGCGAAAGCTTCGCCAGCGCATCCGCGAGGGGGAGATCCAGCAGAGGGATGTGACGCGACGGCTTGCGGAGCTGGCATTCGGCAAGGCAAATGATTGCGTTCGCCTTGCACTTGAGGATACGCCGAAGCTCGATAAGCTGGATCTGAGCCTTTTGAGCGAGGTCAAGCGCAACGAAAAGGGAACGGTCGAAATCAAACTCATTGACCGCCTGCGTGCGCTTGAGCAACTTGCGCTCTACGCGCAGGAGGAAAAGACGGATCTGGAATCGCTGCTCGCGGCGCTGAAGGAGGGGGATGAGGGGACGTGATGTATCGATCGTTTTCGCCAAAGCAGCGGCGGGCGATGACGTGGTGGGTGCAGGGAAATCCAGACTGCGAAAAAGAAGCGATCGTCTGTGATGGTGCAGTCCGTTCGGGGAAAACGCTTGCCATGGGGCTGGGATTTTTCCTTTGGGCGCAGGTGAGCTTCGATCAGCAGCGCTTCGGTATCTGCGGAAAAACGATCGCGTCGCTGCGCAGGAATGTGCTGTCGGAGATCTTGCCACGTTTGGCGGGACTTGGAGCGGTATGGAAAGAGCGGCGGACGGATAATCTCGTGACGGTGCGCTGGCTTGGGCATGAAAACCAGTTTTACATCTTCGGTGGACGCGACGAAAGCTCGGCAAGCCTCATTCAGGGCATCACGTTTGCGGGTATTTTGCTCGATGAGGTGGCGCTGATGCCGCGCTCGTTCGTTGAACAGGCGTGCGCACGTTGCTCCGTTGCGGGCAGTCGCCTTTGGTTCAACTGCAATCCCGCTGGACCGAGCCATTGGTTCTACAAAACGTGGATACTCGAAAGTGAGAAGCGCCATGCGCTTCGCCTGCATTTTACCATGGAAGATAACCCCTCACTCACGCGCGCTATTCGGGAGCGGTATCAAAATCTTTACACAGGCGTTTTCTATCGGCGCTACATCCTCGGAGAATGGGCGCAGGCGGAGGGACGTGTGTATGATTTCTTCACGGCAGAGATGGTTCGCCCTGTTCCGCACGGTGCGTTCGATGGGTGGTATATCTCCTGCGATTATGGAACGGTCAACCCCACATCGATGGGGCTTTGGGGACGGCAAGGGGGAACATGGTATCGCGTGAAAGAATTCTATTTTTCCTCACGCGAAAAACAGCACCAGATGACCGATGCAGAATATGCATCTGAGCTTGCAAAACTTGCAGGTGGACGAAGCATCACGGCGGTGATCGTTGATCCGAGCGCGGCAAGCTTCATCGAGGTACTGCGCAGGGCGGGGTGGCACGTCCAGCGTGCGCAGAACGATGTGCTTTCGGGCATTCGGCTGACATCGGATTGCCTGAAATCGGGGAAAATCGTCATCTGCGAGGGCTGTACCGACTGCATCCGCGAGATGGATGAATACGTGTGGGAGCTTTCGGGCGGGGAGAAGGATCGTGTGCGCAAGGAGCACGATCATGCAATGGACGATATGCGCTATTTCGTGAGCACCGTCCTTGCACAGCGACGCGGGGGCTTTGCGGCGCTGAGCGTCGCGCGAAAAGGATAGGAAAGGAGTTTAATGATGAGGAAAAAGAAGGAAATGCCGCTTGCGGCGGTGTGCCAGCTTAGGAGTGGCAATGTCCATCCCTATGCAAGTCTGCGCGCAGTCACACCGCTCGGCGGTACGGAAGCACAGCTGTACCGACAGCTCCGCGAGGCGCTACCAGTGCTCGATGCGGCGGTCGGCAAACTCGTGCGTCTTTCGGGCGGGTTTTCGGTCAAATGCCGAAGTCCCCTCGCGCAGGAAAAACTGACGCAGTTCCTGCGCACTTGCCCGAGTGGACATGGGCAGGTTGGGATCGATAGCTTTTTGAGCGGGTATCTCGACAGTCTGCTGACCTACGGCAGAGCCGTCGGGGAGCTGATCGTGGTGGATGGGCATTTGCGGGCGGTGTGTTGGGGCGATGTGACGGCGCTTGAAGCGCGTTCGGGCGACAATGCGCTGGAAACGGAGCTTTGGGGGTGCGACGAGCATGGACAGCTTCGCCCGCTACCGTATCCGAATCTGCTGCTGTTTACGACCCTCAACCCCGAACCTGCGAATCCCTTTGGGGTGAGCATTTTCCGCGGAATGCCATTTCTTGCGGACACGCTCTTGAAGATCTACAACGCCATCGGTGTCAACTGGGAGCGCGCAGGCAATGTCCGCTACAGCGTGATCTGCAAAGGTGGCGAGGATATGGATCCCGCGGCGGTGCAGGAGCGTGGACGGCAGGTGGCGCAGGAATGGGCAAGGGCGATGGAGGACAGCAAAAACGGCACGGTGCGCGATTTCGTCGCGGTCGGTGACGTGCAGATCAGGGTGATCGGCGGGGAAGCGCCCATCCTCGATTCGTCCGTTCCCGTGCGGCAGATATTAGAGCAGCTCATTGCCAAAACGGGCTTGCCGCCATTCTTACTGGGGCTGAACTGGAGCACTACCGAGCGCATGAGCACGCAACAGGCGGATCTGCTCACGAGCGAACTTTGGGCGCTTCGCCGCTGTGTACAGCCCGCGCTGGAAAAAGTATGCAAAATGTATCTTTCTCTAGAGGGCATCGATCCGACGGTGGAGCTCATCTGGGACGATATCAGCTTGCAGGATGTGACGGAGCAGGCAAAAGCAGAGCTATATCTTGCGCAAGCGGAAAAGGCAAGACGAGGAGATTAAGGAGGTCACTATGGAGGTCAAAAAGGAAACGCAGGCGTGCGCAAGTGGCACGCCGACAGATGCGCAACTCGAGCGGATCAATGCCATCGCGAAAAGCAGTTTGACGCATGATGCGGTCTATGTTTTTTCGCTACGGCTTTGCGATGATCAGATCGACCGCGACTATGAGTGCTTCGACAGCGATGCGCTGGATGTGCTTGCGGCGCGCTTCGTGGGAAAGACAGGCGTGATCGATCACCGATGGAGCAGCGATGCGCAGGTCGCCCGCATTTTTCAGACGCAAGTCGTGCAGGAAGCGGGCGTGCGCTATATCAAGGCGTGGGCATACATTCGGCGTGGCGGTGCGGCAGAGGAGACCATCGCGGATATTGAAGCGGGCATCAAAAAAGAGGTATCGGTCGCCTGCGCAATGGGCAAAAGCATTTGCTCTATTTGCGGCAGCGACTATGGCACGTGCGGACATCGCAAGGGAACGTATTACGAGGGCGAGCTTTGCTACGCGATATTGCGCGACGTGGTCGATGCGTATGAATTTTCTTTTGTGGCAGTCCCCGCACAGCCCAATGCAGGCGTGCTCAAGCAGTTCGGCGCAAGACGGACGCTCAAAGCCCTAGCGGAGGAATTCGGCGCGCAGGAGGAATACCGCGTCCTTTGCTCCATGGCGGAGCTGGGGCGGGAATACGAGAAGAGCCTACAGCAGGAGGTGGTGCGACTTTGCCTCTCGCTGGAGCTGGGCATTGACGAAACAGTTCTGCGCGCGCTGACGCAGAGGGCGGGCGCGGATGTGCTGATGCATATGAAAGCGGCGCTTTCCGAGCGCCTGCGCGAATCACTTCCACCTGTGTCACAGCTCGGTTGCTTCGGCACGAAAAAGGAACAGGTGGAAAACGGCTTCCTGATCTGACAGGAACAAAAGGGGTATATCCGAGCCATCGGATGCCATACATTATTATTACTTAGGAGGAAACGAAAATGAGTTACGAAAATCTGAAGCTGGAAAAGGGTATGTATCGCCAGAGTGGCATGAGCTTTACGCAGGTGCTCGAATCGCTTGACCCGAGCGAGAACTACCGCGGCACAGCACTTGAGGGCACGGATGCATTCCAGCGCCAGCTCAAGCGCTTCGATATCCGCGCAAAGGGCGCGGGTTCGTCGAGCGTGGAGAAATTCTTTGCCACGATGGATAGCGCGGTGCTCTTCCCTGAGTACATCGCCCGCACCGTCCGACAGGGCATGGAGGAAAATGACATTCTTCCCCAGATCGTCGCGACGACGACCCATATCGACGCGATGGACTACCGCTCCATCTATTCCGTCCCCGAAGACGACGATAAGGCGCTCAAGGATGTCGCCGAGGGCGCGACCATTCCAGAAACGCAGGTCAAGACCAAGGAGCACCTTGTCTCCCTGACCAAGCGCGGGCGTATGCTGATCGCATCGTATGAGGCGCTTCGCTTCCAGAAGCTCGACCTGTTTGGCGTGATGCTCCGCCAGATCGGTGCGTATATCCAGAAGCAGCAGCTTGCCGATGCGGTCAAGGTGCTCATCAAGGGCGATGGCAATGAAAATGCGGCGGTGCAGTATACCGTCGGCACGGCACCCATTTCGGGCACGCAGGGAAAACTCGGCTACGATCAGCTTGTGGAATTCTGGGGGCAGTTTGATCCGTATACGATGAACACCATCCTCTGCTCGACCGCGACGATGACAGAGCTTCTCAAGATCCCCGAGCTTCAGAACCCGACCACAGGGCTGAATTTCCAAGGCACGGGCGTATTTGGCACGCCGTTGGGCGCGAAACTGCACAGAACCTCGGCAGTTGCCGATGGCGTGATCATCGGCATCGACAAGCGCTATGCGCTCGAACTCGTCCGCGCGGGTGATGTGATGGTAGAGTACGACAAGCTGATCGACCGCCAGCTTGAGCGTGCGGCGATCACGTCCATCTCGGGCTTCGGCAAGATCTGCGATGGCGCGGCGGCGGTGCTGAACGTATGACGCTGAAAGAGCAGGTATATACGCAGGCGGCGCTGCTTGCGGGAACGATGGATGAAGCGCAGGACAAGCTCCTTGGTGCGCTTTGCACCGCGGTAACGGCGAGCCTTTCGGCTCGCCTGCGCGATGGGCTGAGCGTGCAGGATTGCAAGGCGGATTTCATCGCGGCGGCAAGCCTGTTTGCCATCGCGGCGCTTGGGGAAGCGGCGGATGACCCCGAGCAGGTCGTGGTCGGCGATCTGACCGTGCGGAAAAAGAGCGGCGATGCGGCTTCGCGATGCCTGTACAATCAGGCGATGCTGATGATCGCGCCGTATCTGAAGGATAGATTCGTATTTAAGGGGGTGTAGCGGATGCGGCATACAATGGAGATCACCATCAATCAGTATGGCACGCCCATGAAGCTGACGCACGCAGGGCAAACGCGGGAAATCAAGGGATTTTTCCAAAGCGTGCGCGGAAAAAGCAAGCAAAGTGCGCTTCGCGCCGATTCAGCCCTCGGCGAGATCTCGCAGGGACTGCACATCTATATCGGTAGTCGCGAAACAGCGGTATCTGAGGGCGACTTGCTCGAAGTCGAGGGGGAGCGCTATGTATTTTGCCGCGTTGCGCCGATCTATTATCGCGATGATTCGGTATATACGTGGGGCATCTGTATGCAGGAGGGAGCGATTTAAGGATGGAATACGAAATCGTGGAGCTTGCATTGCAAACGCTGACCGAGGCGGGCATTCATGCGATGGAGGCATATCCCGCGCGGCGCTATTTGCAGATATCCGAGCCTGTGGCGGCGGTGCATCTGGCGAAAGTTGATCGGCAGGCACGTTCTGTCACGCTGGAGATCATCGTGTATGTGCCATCGACGCTCGGTGGCACGGCTTGTGAGCGCGAAGCGCTGAAAGTGACGGCGGCGATCAGCGCGCTCGGGGCAGATTGCGTCCAGAGCGGGTGCGAGTACGATGCCATGGCGCGGCTGTACAGCACCAAAGTTACAGCGTGCTTTGCCGATGTGATCGGCACGGATGCGTGCGAGCTGGGGCTGGATTTTGCCGTGAAGCTCGATGGTGTATCCGCGCCGTATGCGGTGTCGTTTTGCGCCGAGTGCGAGATCGACACGGCGGGCGTTTCTGAGATCGGCGAGGATGTGCCCGCGTATTACCGCCAAGGGGAGAATACGTGGAAGCTGACGCTTGAAGAGCGGCTTCCTGCGGGCGCGATCGAGGATGCGCAGGGGAGCGCCGACTTTACCCTCACCCTTGCGCGGCGCGATGGGAGCGTGGACACGTATAACGGCTGTTACTGGCTCAGCGAGAAAAAGACCTATTCAAGCAGCGGCATCCACCGCGTGCGGGTCGGCATCGCGGCAAGCAAGGCAGGTGCGTGATGGAGAAGCTTTCCTTTGGCACGTTTACATGGCCACAGAACCCGGGATCGGTGCACATCGAGCGCAGTCGCGTGGCGGTGTATGAAAAGGATGCATCGGGCGTGCAGAATTTTTCGGGCATGAGTGAGAGTGCCTGCACGGTGCACGGAAGCGGGAGCTTTTCGGGGAACGATGCCTACGAGAGCTACCGCGCGCTCGCGGCGCTCTTTGAAAATGGCGAAAGCGCGACGCTTTCCTGCCCGCAATTCGGCAAAATGCAGGCGTATTTCACCGAATTTGATGCCGAGCTTCTGGGAAAACGCGATTTTGTGTCCTATACGTTCACGTTCACACGATGTGACGACAATGGCGTGATCGCAAAATAACAAATGACCGCTGCAAGCATTTTGCAGCGGTCAATTTTTTTGCCATATGCAATATGACGCAAGCGTGTTGCGGTCATATCGTAGGGACACCTGTCCTCAGGCGTCCGCTTACCGCAGTTACGATATTGGCACGGTCGGTTTGTTGAACCACCTGCCGACGATTGAGAAAAGCCTTCTCCTCGGGGAGAAGGTGGCACGGCGAAGCCGTGACGGATGTGGGGCTACCGCAGTACGTA
>CAZVJJ010000061.1:0-8777 GCA_964627295.1 uncultured Oscillospiraceae bacterium
AGACAAACACGGAGGGCACGCCGCCGGGGGAAACGACGAACTCTTCCACCTTGCCGTCGGCGGTGGTAGCCTTGTGGTAGTTGCCTTCCACGGGGTTGGGCAGCAGGTCCACAATGTGGTCCATCAGCATCAGGCTGCCCAGGCAGTTGACGCCGGAGCCGCACAGGACGGGATACAGGGTCTGATCCAGAACGCCTTTGTGCATACCGGTGATCATTTCACGGTAGGTGAAATCTTCGCCGCCGAAGAATTTGTCCATAAATTCGTCGCTGGTCTCGGCGACGGATTCCTTCAGGGCGTCATTGAACTCTTCGATGACGGCATCCTTGCCTTCGGGAACGTCGATTTCCACACGCTTCAGGTTCTGCATCTCGAACGCACGCTTGTTCAGCACGTCGATGATGCCGGTGACCTTCTTCTGGCTGTCCCAGATGGGAACGACCACGGGAGCGATCTTGTTGCCGTACTTCTCACGAAGTGCGTTGAAGGTTGCGTTATAGTCGGAATTGTCCTCGTCCACCTTGGAGATGTAGACAAAGCGGGGCATATTGCGCGCTTCGCAGTATTTCCATGCCTTTTCAAAGCCGACGGTGATGCCGTCCTTGGCAGAGAGCACGAGCACGGCGGCATCTGCCGCACGCAGAGCTTCCATCACAGCGCCCGAGAAATCGAATGCGCCCGGTGTGTCGATCACATTGATCTTCGTGTTTCTGTATTCGAGAGGAATTACGGATGCGGAAATAGAAATATGGCGACGGATCTCCTCGGGATCGTAGTCGGAAACGGTGTTGCCGTCAGCATTCTTGCCGATACGGTCGATCGCACCGGTCATGTAAAGTAAACTCTCAGCAAGAGCAGTCTTGCCGCTGCCGCTGTGACCGAGCAGACAGATGTTGCGGATGGCGTTAACAGTATACATAATCGTAAAACTCCTTTCGGGAAGGGAAGTCCTTCCATTTGGGCGCTGACACCCGAATAGTGACATTATACACGAAAGGGGCAAGAATTTCAATGTATTTTTTCGTCAGAATGCAAAATTGTGGGAAATGTATCATGGACACTTGTTTTTCTGTGCAAAACTACCAAAAATAGGAAAACCCTTTCGGATATTCTAAACAATCCCTCGCACCCACGACCTGCAAAAGCGGAAAAACGACACGTAAACTGCCTCCAATACTGTAGGGTGGGGGTACACCCCCACCGACGCACCATCGACATCTGCACGGTCGGTTTTTCTAAACCAACCGTCGATGACTGAGAAAAGCCTTCTCCTTGGGGAGAAGGTGGCACGGCGAAGCCGTGACGGATGTGGGGCTACCGCAGTACGTATACCGTAACTGCTTCCTAATTTCCTACGTTTGCCCCCACATCAGTCACAAAAAATCAGATAGATTTTTTGTGACAGCTTCTCCCCAAGGAGAAGCCTTTGGCGGTCGTCGGCAAATTGTGCGAAAAACGAACAGTTCCGTTATCGCAACGTTGTCGGTGGGGGGATACCCCCACCCTACGGTCAAAAACGGAAAAATCACGAAAAAAAGAGCCGTTGCGGGTGCAACGGCTCTGGGGGTATGGGATCAGACCGCGCGAGTCCAACTGGAAACGAGGAGCGCGGGAACGGTCCACACGAGCTGATACAGCAGGATGTTCAGCGGTGTGAGGAGCTGGGCATCGCCGATGTAGGCGATCGCTGCCATGATGAGCATTCCGAGAATGCCAGCGAAGATGTGAAGCCAAAGCCCCATATGCGTCGCCGTGCGCACGGAGCGCGCACCAGAGATGGCATAGGCGATCGGGGTGAGCCCGTCCTGCGTGGTGAGCGCAAGCGCGGTATCCTCGGGCGTGACCTTGCGCTGGGCGAGTTCCTTGCGCTGTTCGCGCTCAGGGAAGCGCATACGGCGGGTGGTGACGGAGAATTTACTGCGCAGGAAGCTTTCATTCAGCATAAAGTCGTCGCAGAGCATCACGCAATTCATTTTGCGGTTACAGCAGAGCGAAACAAGACCAGCTGCGGACGATTTGAGCTTTCCGTAGGTGATGGCAAATACGGCGCTGAGCTGTCCGTCGATGGAGCAGTAGACTGCCTGATTGACGAGCGTGCCCTCGGGGATCTCCACGCCCATATCCTGCAAGAAATCGAGCGTTCCAAGCAGAACGGGCTCTTTGCAGACCTCGCCACCGATGCCACCCGCGGGATAGGCACGGAAATTCTCGACCTGATAGGCAAATCCGTCCTTGCTCTTGAGCAGTTCGCGGAATACGGGCGCGAGCGCGCCACCATTTTCTGCCATGAGGGCAGATGCGTAAGCGATGGCATCTTCAGGCGCGCGGTCGCCGTAATATTTCACGCCATTGAGCTTTACAGAGCCTGTGGGGAAAAGGTCGCTGTCCGTCAAGGGGAATGCCGCCTTTCCGCTGAGCGCTTTCACGCCATGCCAGCCACAGATGACCGTGCCGACCATGTGCAGTCTGCGCTCAAGGATCGCCATGGGGCGGGAGATGGCGATAAAGAAGCTTGCGGGGGTCGCCATGAGCATGGCGGGCGCAAGGATCTGAAATGCCATCGAAATGCCGTGGCGCAGTCCTGCAAGCACGGCAATGCCGATGCAAAGCAGGAAGCTGAGGAGCGTGAAAATGCGCTGTGCGCGCTCAGGACCAGAGGAAACGGCATATGTATCCATGAAATCCTCGACCTGACCCTCACCGCGCAGGATGCCCGCGCGTCCGTCATAGTAATCGGGGGTCTTTACGACGCTGTCAAGGCGCGTTGCCTTGCGCATCGTGTCCATTTGACCCATTTCGGTCGTGCGGCGCTGAGAGCGATCCCAAAGGGACATCGTGATCGAAAGGGTGAATGCCGCACAGCACGGCACGCGAAGCTCCCGCAGGCAGAACACGGCATCGATGCCGCACGCGATCAGCGTGAAAAAGAGCATGGTATTTAAGCTGAATCTGCCGTGGAAAAGATCGCTGATGCCGTCCATCAGGCAGTAGCAACCAAGCAGCGCAGATACGAGCATGGCAAGGATCTGGCTGAAAATGAGCAGGCGCATCCGATTTTCGGGGAATGTGCCGTTTGCATAGGAAAATGCGGCAAATGCGCAGAGCGCAAGGATCAGAAGATCAAAAATGATCGCCGCCTGAAGCTTACCCGTGCCCATTTCGCTCAAATCGTAGTAGCGCTTTTCAGGACCTGCGATCAGCTTCTTTTTCAGCTCGCGCAGGCGCTGTTTCGGGCGGAAAGGGATGGGGGCGGGAATGAAGACCTCTTCAAGCGGTTCTTGCGCGGCGGGCGCTTCCTCTTCGATGGGCGCGGCAACGCTCGGTTCGCTCGTGGTGGCGACCTCGGAAAGGTCGTCCAGACGGATCGTATCGCTCGTCACGGATGTGATCGGTGCATCACCATCCATTTCGGGTGCGGTGGGATCGTCCTGCACTTCGGGCGCGGGGTCGGGAAGCGCGGGCGCATCGGATGCAAGTTCAGATTCAAATGCATCAAGATCGATGCGCAGATCGTCATCTACCTCTGCGGGGGGCGCATCGCGGAATTCTTCGAGGATGGCATCGAGGTTGAGATCCTCTGCCTGCTCCTCGGGGACGGGATTTTGCTGGGTATTACTGTCCATGTCTTACCTCCGAAATTTAGCCAAGGCGCTGTCGGACTGCCTCATAAAGAAGGATGGATGCGGCGGCGGATGCGTTGAGGGACGAAATTTTGCCCTTCATGGGGATGTTCACCATCACGTCGCAGTTCTTGCGCACGAGCGGGCTCATGCCGTCGCCCTCGTTGCCGATGACGATCGCGACTGCGCCTGTTAAGTCCGCCTTGTACATGGGGATCGAGCCTTCGGCGGCTGTGCCGAAGATCCATACGCCTTTCTCTTTCAGCTCGGCGATGGCGGTGTTGATATTCGTCACGCGTGCGACTTTCATATATTCGACTGCACCTGCGGATGCTTTCGCGACGGTCGCATTCAGGCTGACGCTGCGGCGCTTAGGAATGATCACACCGTGCGCGCCCGCGCACTCTGCCGAGCGCATGATCGCGCCGAGGTTGTGCGGGTCAGAAAGTTCGTCGCAAATGACGATCAGCGGGGCTTCGCCACGTGCAGCGGCTTCTTCGAGAATATCGTCGATGGTGAAGTATTCGTGCGCGGCGGCAAGCGCGATCACGCCCTGATGCGAACGCGTTGCCGACATGGCATCGAGCTTGCGGCGATCAACGGGCACGATCACAGCGCCCGCTTCCTTTGCTTCGGCGGCAAGGCGCTGAAGAGAGCGGTCGGTATCGCCCGCGGCGATGAATACCTTGTCGATGGTGCGTCCAGCGTGAAGCGCTTCCTGAAGCGCATTTCTGCCCTCGAGCTGACCCTCGATCTCCTCAACGGGAGCGGCGGGCGCGGGCGCGCGGCGCTCGCGGTTTCCGCGGCGGTCGCGTTCGGGGCGGCGGTTTTCGTTCATAGTGTTCAACTCCGTATCTATAATAAAAAGAATGTGCTTTGCATAAATGGGATATCCGCGCATGGCGCGAATCTATCATCAGTATAGCAGATTTTGCCGAAATGCACAACCGAAATTTTTCTGCACAGCAGAGATTTTATGGGAATTTTCCTGAAATTCACAGAAAGTTTACGCGAAAGCCAAGAATCGTTCGTTGATACGAGAGGGAAAATGTGATATGATGGGCGCAATGTAAGTAAGGAGGCAGGAAAAATGGAACAAAATAGAAATGATCCTTCGGGTGGCAACCGCAACCCGAACGAACCCAAACGACCAAAGGGAAATATCTGGGTCACGATCGTGGTGACTGTCGCTATCGTGCTTCTGCTCAGCAGCGTATACAATGCGGTCGCGGCAAGCCAGTACACACAGACGACATATTCGGATTTCCTCTATCAGATGGAAAGCGGCAATATCGTGGAAGCCGAGGTGCGCTATGACCGCGTCATCTACCTGACGCGCGAGGAAGCGGCAAAGCCCGCCGCCAAGCAAAAGGCGTGCTACACGGGTCTGCCCTCGGGTGGCGATAAGATGGCACTTGCCGCAGAGCTTGTCGCAAAAGGCGCGGATAACGTCGATTACCCCATCGTGGAAGATAATTCCATGATCATGATGATCCTCTCGTATGTCATCATGTTCGGTGTGATCTTCTTCTTTATGAATATGCTCACCAAGCGCATGGGTGGCGATGGCATGATGGGCGGTTTCGGCAAGTCCAAGGCGAAAGTCTATATGGAAAAGCAGACAGGCGTGACCTTTAAGGACGTTGCAGGACAGGATGAGGCGAAAGAATCCCTGCAGGAGATCATCGATTTCCTGCACAATCCCCAGAAGTATACCGAGATCGGCGCGAAGCTTCCCAAGGGCGCGCTGCTCGTCGGTTCTCCTGGTACAGGTAAGACCCTGCTTGCCAAGGCGGTGGCGGGCGAGGCGGATGTGCCGTTCTTCTCGATCTCTGGCTCGGATTTTGTCGAGATGTTCGTCGGCATGGGCGCAAGCCGCGTGCGCGATCTGTTCCAGCAGGCGGCAAAGGTCGCACCGTGCATCATCTTTATCGATGAGATCGATGCGGTCGGCCGTGCGCGCGACGCGCGCTATGGCTCGAATTCCGAGCAGGAGCAGACGCTCAATCAGCTTCTCTCGGAGATCGATGGCTTCGATTCGACCAAGGGCATCGTCTGCCTTGCGGCGACGAACCGCCCCGAGATCCTCGACAAGGCGCTCCTGCGCCCTGGCCGCTTTGACCGCCGTATCATCGTAGACCGCCCGAATCTTCAGGGCAGACTCGATACCCTCAAGGTGCACACCCGTAAGATCAAGCTTTCTGAGGATGTGGATCTGCGCAAGCTTGCACAGGCGACCGCTGGCGCGGTCGGCGCAGACCTTGCAAACCTCGTCAATGAGGCGGCGCTTCGCGCTGTGCGCCATGGCAGAAAGACGGTCAATCAGGAAGATCTGCTCGTGTCCTTTGAGACTGTGATCGCTGGCACGGAGAAGAAGAATACCGTCCTGACCGATATGGAAAAGCGCCTTGTCGCTTACCATGAGGTCGGTCATGCGCTCGTGGCGGCGCTCGAAAAGCACGCACAGCCCGTTTCTAAGATCACCATCGTGCCGCATACCTCTGGCGCGCTGGGCTATACCATGCAGATGCCCGAGGAGGAGAAATTCCTCAATACCTCGGAAGAATTGCTCACTGAGCTGCGCACCCTCGTCGGCGGCAGAGCGGCGGAACAGCTCGTGTTCGGTGTCAAGACGACGGGCGCGGCAAATGATCTACAGCGCGCAACGGCGCTTGCACGCAGTATGATCGCCCAGTACGGCATGAGCGAGGAACTTGGCCTCATGGCACCTGCCGCTACGGCGAACGAGTATCTGGATGGGCAGAGCTATATGGACTGCTCGCAGGAGACCTCGGCAAAGGTCGATAGCGCGGTGCACAAGCTGCTCGATCAGGTCTACAGCGAGACGCTCAAGCTGCTCGGCGACAATCGCGCGCTGCTGGATGAAGTTTCCCTCTACCTGCTGGCAAAGGAGACCATCACAGGCGACGAGCTGATGGCATACGTCAATGCCGACCGCGAAGCACTCCCTGAACCCGAAACGGCTGAAGAATAAGTAGGCTCGAATATCCCCATAAGGCGACTGCACGCTCCCGCAGTCGCCTTTTTTGCGCCACTATTCTGCACGGTCGGTTTGTTACATTCGTAGGGGACGATGCCCACATCGTCCCAAAACCCGACGGTCAAGACGCGCCAAAATAGATGTACTACGCTCGGATAATGGGGCGATGTGGGCATCGCCCCCTACAAGAGAGCCGAGGGCGAGGTGTGGATGCGTTTGGCGTGTCAAGCATAAATTTTTGCACAAAAAATTTGCTGTGGAAAAAATCACGAGGGGCGAAAAAGTGGGAAAAATGTCGAACGGTGTCATCTTCGTTTATGTAAAGTTCCACGACCACGCGGAGACTGTGCACACCTGTGGAAAAGTCCTGTGGAAAAGTCTGTGGAGAATGTGGAAAACTAATGGTTTTCAACAGGTATTTCGCTTGTTTGGATTTTGTGCTACCCTTGTGGAAAAGTCTGGTACAGAGTTTTCATAAAACAAGTTACAAAGCGGTTACAAGCGCGTTACGTTACCGCAGGAAATCGGCACGCTCACGTCAGAAATCCGCGAAAATGTTCTGCCTTTCGGAAAAAATGCTGTCAAACGCCGTCGTCGTGCGCTTCGGCTTTCAAAATTTTTGTGCAAAACCGACAAACTCCTGCAATGTATCTTCTGGCGCTGACTGGAAATACTTTTTTTGACAAGTATTCAAAGGAGGCAGACCATGCAGGGAAAAGTAGAGATCTGCGGCGTAAATACCGCGAGATTGCGTGTTTTGGATCAGGTGGAGATGGATATGCTCCTGCGGCGCGCTCGTGAGGGGGATAAAGCGGCGCGGGAAAAGCTTGTCGAGGGCAATCTGCGCCTTGTGCTCAGCGTGATCCAGCGCTTTGATAAGCGCGGCGAGAGCCCCGATGACCTCTTTCAGGTCGGTTGCATCGGGCTGATCAAGGCGATCGCAAATTTTGACCCTGATAAACAGGTGCGCTTTTCGACATATGGCGTGCCGATGATCGCGGGCGAGGTGCGCAGATACCTGCGCGACAATTCTGCCATCCGCGTCAGCCGCTCCATCCGCGATACCGCCTATCGCGTGCTCCAATGCAAGGAGGCGATGCTCACCGCCATGGATCGCGAGCCGACCCTCGAGGAGATCGCCAAAGAACTCTCCCTCTCCACAGATGAGGTCAGCCGTGCACTCGATGCGGTGTGTGCCCCTGTGAGCCTGTACGACCCCGTCTACGCCGATGGTGGCGACCCGCTCACGGTGATGGATCAGGTGCGCGATACGAAAAATACAGAGGGAAGCTGGATGGAGCACATCACGCTTAAAAATGCCTTTGGGGGCTTGAGTGCCCGCGAAAAAGAGATATTATCTCTGCGCTTTTACGACGGAAAGACGCAGATGGAAGTCGCACAGCGGCTCGGCATCTCGCAGGCGCAGGTCTCGCGCCTTGAAAAGGGTGCGATCAGCGCCATGCGAAAAAGCGTGAGCGTGTCATAACTGCGACGTGTGGGGCATAGACTTTCCCTGAGAATAGTGCGGGAGGTCGGGGATATGTCCATGAAGCTTTCGGATCTGCAATGCAAGGAAGTGATCTGCGTCAGCGACGGGCGGCGGCTGGGATTCGTGTCGGATGTGCAGTTTGAGATGCCCGAGGGGAAGATCTGCGCCATCATCGTCCCAGGGCCGTGCCGCGTGATGGGGGTATTTGGGCGGCACGACGATTATTGCATCCCGTTTGATGCCATACGCCGCATCGGACCTGATATCGTGCTCGTCGATACCCGCCCAGACGAATGCCGTGTTCCGCGCCCGAAAATGGGGATGCGCAGATGAATGCCTTTTTGTGCAAGTGATACAGGAAAAATAGTAGGTATTTTTCTGAAATTTTCTGGAAATACTACTTGCAATTCATCGCTTTATCCGCTATAATATTTCGGCGTGGGTCTTTCCCACAAAAATCAAAAACCACACACCCTCTGATCGGCCGCCCATGTGCTTACAAAAGTGGGTCCACCGAGATGATCGGGGTGGAGGAAAAACAAAAGGAGAAAATTAAAATGGCTGTCGTATCTATGAAGCAACTGCTGGAGGCCGGTGTTCACTTCGGTCACCAGACCCGTCGTTGGAACCCCAAAATGGCTCCCTACATCTACACCGAGCGTAACGG
>CAZVJJ010000062.1:0-8448 GCA_964627295.1 uncultured Oscillospiraceae bacterium
CAGAGAAGTTTCGGTCACGCCGCCAGTGATGACATTGCGCATCTTGACGCGGACGAAAGCTGCACCCTTACCAGGCTTGACGTGCTGGAACTCGATGACCTGCATAACCTTGCCATCCAGCTCAAAGGTAACGCCGTTTCTAATATCGCCTGCAGAAATCATTATTTGTATCCTCCTAGTTTTTGCGACCCTTTCGGGCTGCGGTTAGTATACATAGCTTTAGCTCATATATTCTAACCCAAAAAACACGATATTGCAAGAGGAATTTTCAACTTTCTCAAAGAATGATCAAATTTTTGGGGCTTGTGCACAGATTTTCGTAGCCGTCCTCGGTGTAAATCACGCTATCTTCAATGCGAACGCCGAATTTTCCGGGCAGATAGATGCCAGGCTCTGCGGATGCGACCGCGTGCAGGGGCATGGGTTCGGTGTTGCGGGTGTTGGGGCTGGGGTTCTCGTGGATCTCAAGACCGAGGGAGTGACCGTAGCCATGACCGAAGTATTCGCCGTAGCCAGCTTCTGCGATCACCTTGCGCGCGGCGGCGTCGATGTCCTGACCGGGCGTGCCTGCCTTAGTGATGGCAAGGCCTGCAAGCTGTGCCTGAAGGACGGTATTATATACCTTCTCCATCTCCTCGGTGACGAAACCGACGGCGACGGTACGGGTCATATCGGAGCAGTAGCCATTATAGAGAACGCCGAAGTCCATGGTGATGAAATCGCCCTGCTGGATCTTGCGCTCGCCAGCAACGCCGTGCGGCATACTGGTATTCGGGCCAGAGACCACGATGGGGTCGAAGCTCAAACCATGTGCGCCGTTTTTGTACATACAGTAGATCAGCTCTGCCTGAAGCTCCAGCTCGCTCATGCCGACGGCGATGCGGGGGAGAACTTCAGAAAATGCCTTGTCGGCGATGGACTGCGCCTTGCGCATATTCTCAAGCTCCCACTCTTCTTTCACACCGCGGAAGCTGGCGATCTTTGCGTTGTAGGGGAGGAGCTTTGCGTTGAGGTGATCCTGATAGTTCATAAGCTCTGCGGCGGTGAGGTAATTCTCCTCATAGCCGAGCGCGGTCACGCCAAAATCGGCAATGGCATCGTTGAGAAGCTTGAAATAGCCGATCTTATCGATGCAGATCACGTCGAAGCCCTGAATGCCGTTCTGCGCGGACTCGATGTAGCGGCTGTCGGTGAAGTAGCGGCAACCTTTTTTGGTGACGATGGCGACGCCTTCGGCGATGTCGAACTCTGCGCCGTAGTGACGGCTGTAACGGGAGGTGAGCAGAAGCGCATCCACTTCACCGTCGAGGATGGACAGGTACTTTTCGAGATTTTTCATGTGTTTATTCTCCTTTTTCTTGCGAAATAGATCACTGGCAGTTCGAGCACATGGCGCGCTTTCAGCCAGAAATTGTGGTTGTTGATCGATTTTACGAGGATCGAGGTGATGCCTGCGCAGTTTGCGCCGAGCGTATCGGTGTAGATCTGGTCGCCGACGAGGGCGGCGTGCGCAGGGGCGACGGAAAACCGCGCAAGGCACGCGCGGATGCCGCGAGAAAACGGCTTTTTCGCGTGGGTGATGCAGGGAATGCCATAATGCTCGCAGAATATCTTTACGCGGTCGCGCTTACTGTTGGAAACGACGCAAAGGGTGATGTCGCTTTTAAGCATCTGCACGAGCCAGCGCTCCATTTCGGGCGTGGGGACAGATGTGATGTACGGCACGATGGTATTGTCAAAATCGAGCATCAAAAGGGTGATCCCGCGCGCGTGGAGAAGCTCGGGCGTGATGTCCGTGAGCGCAGGCGCGATGATCTTTGGAAGCAGAGACAGGGGCATAGACTCCTCCGAGGTTTCTATTGGTATATGCCACATTATATCACAGACATTTACATTTGTCCATGGAAATCGTATGCTGTATTTTAGCAGTGTGGCGATGGGATTTTTGATGAAAACCGCGCGAATTGCAGGCGGTTGCGGGAATGTGCATTTGCGTTGCTTGCGATATAGGGGAGAATGTGCTACTCTGTATGCATCAAAACAAAGGAGTGCAACGAAAATGTTTGGAGAAAATCTAAAAACGCTCAGAAAGCAGAAGGGCTTTTCGCAGGAAGAACTGGCGGCGAGGCTTCATGTCGTTAGGCAGACGGTTTCCAAGTGGGAGAAGAGCCTGTCCGTTCCCGATGCGGATACGCTGATCCAACTTTCGGAAATACTGGAAGTGCCTGTCAGCAAGCTACTGGGAGAACGAATCGAAAACGAAACGACGAAAAACGACATTGCAGAGCAACTGGCAAGGATCAATGAACAGCTCGCCATCAAAAATCGGCGCGCGCGTCGCATTTGGAAAGCGATCGCGGTGGTACTGGCGGTCATTTTTCTGATAAATGCCCTTGCTATTGCGTTTTTTAGCGTATTTCGCTTCGAGGAGAGCATTCAGAGCAATGAGCCAGAGGTGATCGAGCAAACGCAGATCGTGGAGCAATAAACTGCGATCAAAACACAAAAGCACCTGCGCGCAGGTGCTTTTGCTTTGCTTATTGAATGTGGACATGATTTCCGATGTGTTCCTCGCAGTAGCAGTAGAAGCCATTGCATTTGGAGCAGTAGCGGAATTCAAGGTTGGGGTCGGAAAGATCGGTGCGGCCGCAGACGGTACAGCGGTGGGTATAGGGCGCTTTCGGGGTCGCAACGGATGCCTGATAAGAGCCAGCGTTTGGGAATGGGATGGTCTTTGCGCCTGAGGAGGTCTTTTTCTTCTTGCGGAAGAGCCGCCGTGCATTCATGCGCCATGTGACAGGGATCACATTGAGCACGCCTTTGCCGAAGAAGAGGAAGTAGTTTGCGAGGGAGATGATGGGGAAGATGTTGAACGGAAATGGAAGCTGGATCACATTGAGCACAACGGTCGCCAGATCGATCAGCGCAAAGACCCATGCCTTGATGGGGATGATGAAAAACAGCAGGAAGCCCGCGTCGGGATACATCGTCGCATATGCGAGGAAAAGGCTCATGTTGAGATAAGAGATGTTTACCCACAGGCTCAGATACGCGCTATATGCGGGCAGAAATGCACCGACGATCATGGCATAGGCATCCATCAGCACGATGCCTGAGAAATAGAAAAGGTTGAATTTTAGCGTGCCCCAACTGTTTTCAATCGCCCGCCCGAGGGAATAGTAGCACAGCAGACCGATGGCGGTCATGAGGATGTTCCCTGCATCGTAGGTAAATGCATATGTGAATAGCCGCCATACCTGCCCATGCAGGATCAGCTCACGATCAAATTCCAGAACCTCGATCAGGTAAGAATTGTTCGTCACCATCGAGAAAAGGTATACCGCGGCATTGGCGAGAACGACATAGAGCATCAGATTCGGGATGCCTTTTGTGCGATTTTGAAAGCAGAAGCGCTCGAAGCGCAATCTTAGTTTTTTCAAGCTGCTCAACTCCTAATGATTTATCTTATCACATTCTACCAGTAAAGTGCTGAAAAGTCTATCACATAATTGTGAACAATTTCGAGAAATAAAAGTCGAAAAAAGGATTGACTTTTTGCAAAAAAAGAGTAGAATATTTAAGGAAATTGCATACAGCCTTATCAAGAGTGGTGGAGGGAACGGCCCGATGAAACCCAGCAACCTGTTCATTCAAGGTGCTAAATCCGGCGGCAGACGAAAGATGAGGATTCGATACAGCGCACATCGGATCTTCGGTGTGCGATTTTTTGTTGAAAAATAGACGAAAAAGAAAGGAAATCTATCATGGAAAAAAGACTTTTTACCTCTGAATGTGTTACGAACGGCCACCCCGACAAGGTCGCCGACTCCATCTCCGATGCGATCCTCGATGCCTGCCTTGCGCAGGACCCCGCTTCCCGCGTTGCCTGCGAGACGATGGTCACGACGAATTTCTGCCTGATCTGCGGCGAGATCACCACGAACGCAGTTGTTGATTATGCGGCTGTCGCGCGTGAGGCGATCCGCAACATCGGCTATATCTACGAGGGCGATGGCTTCGATGCCGATACCGTTGAGATCCAGTGCCGCATCCACACCCAGTCCGCCGATATCGCACTTGGCACGAACGATGCCGTTGGCGGTGCAGGCGATCAGGGCATGATGTTCGGCGGTGCGTGCACCCAGACCCCTGAGCTGATGCCGCTTCCCGTTGCGCTTGCCCGTGCACTGAGCAACCGCCTCACGGAGTGCATCCACTCGAACGATCTTCTGCGTGCCGACGGCAAAACGCAGGTTTCCGTCGAGTATGGCGAGGATGGAAGCGTACTTGGCATTGATACCGTTGTCGTTTCTGTGATGCACAGCGCGGATTTTGCCATTGAGGAACTGCGCCGCTATATCCGCGAGGGCGTGATCGCACCCGTGCTGAAGAACTATGGCTTCGATATCGCATCCGTGCCACATATCCACATCAATCCCACGGGCAATTTCGTGATCGGTGGCCCTAATGGTGACACGGGTCTTACGGGTCGTAAGATCATTGTCGATACCTACGGTGGCTATTTCTCCCACGGTGGTGGCGCGTTCTCTGGCAAAGATCCCACGAAGGTCGATCGCTCCGCGGCATATCTTGCCCGCTACATGGCAAAGAACCTCGTTGCGGCTGGGCTTGCATCGCAGGTGCAGGTGCAGCTTGCCTACGCCATCGGCGTTGCCGAGCCTGTCTCCGTCCGCGTCGATACCGAGGGCACGGGCAAGCTCTCCGACGAGAAGCTTACCGAGCTTCTGCGTGCGACGGTCGATATGACCCCCGCTGGCATCATTCGCAAGTTTGACCTGCGCCGCCCGATCTATGCATCCACCGCGGCGATCGGTCACTTCGGTGTGGAGGGTCGTCCTTGGGAGCAGACCGACCTTGCGGACAAGCTCAAGGAGCTTGCAGGCATCTGATCCTTGGCTTTTGATAGATTTGGACTGCCGCAAAACGCGGCGGTCCATTTTTGATATTTTCTTTGCTTTTTTGCCAGAATATGATATGATGGTACAAATATACCCATGGAGGAAAAAGACGTGTTGGATTTTATTCGGATCGCCTGTGCCGTTCCTGCGGTCAAAGTTGGCGATGTTAAGAAAAATACCGCGGATATCTGCGCCTATATGGAAAAGGCGGATATTCAGAATGTGGATATCCTCGTTTTTCCTGAGCTTGCGCTGACGGGCTACACCTGCCAGGATCTTCTTTTCCAGAATTCTCTGCATGATGCGGTGCGCGAGGGCTTGCGCGCGATCACGCGCTGCTCTGCGGAGCATCCGCGGCTCGTGGCGGTCGTCGGCCTGCCGCTTCGCATTGGTGGCAGAATGTATAACTGCGCCGCGGTATTTTCCCACGGCGAGATCTGCGGCATCGTCCCCAAAACGCATCTGCCGAACTATAATGAATTCTACGAAAAGCGCTGGTTTGCGCACGGAAGCGAGATCGAGGGGACATATTTGCACCCGCAAGATCTGGGGCTATCTTGCGGAGAGGACTATTGGTCGATCCCTGTCGGCGCAAAGCAGGTATTTTCTTTCGGCGAAACGACGTTCGGGGTCGAAATTTGTGAGGATCTTTGGACACCACAGCCGCCGTCGGCGGCGCTTGCAGTCGCGGGTGCAGAGGTGATCGTAAACCTCTCTGCTTCCAACGAGCTCATCGGCAAGCGCACCTATCGCCGTGCGCTCGTGCGCCAGCACTCCGCTTCGTGCAGTTGCGTGTATGCCTACTGTTCTGCAGGTTGCACGGAATCGACGCAGGATCTGATCTTCTCGGGGCAAAGCCTTATTGCACTCAATGGCTCTCTGGTCGCAGAGACGGAAAAGCCCATTGCGACGGATTATATGCTCGTCTGTGACTGCGACCTTGGCCGCATCCGCGCCGACCGCCTCAAAAAGCAGTATTATGGCGGGGGAGATGCGGGGCGCATGACGCAGATCGCATCCGATCCGCTTCGTTCGGATGGCTCGCTCTATACCGCACGGAAGCTTCCGTTCGTTCCCTCTGCCCGACATGATCGTATCGAGCGCTGTATGGAGATATTCCAGATGCAAGTTGCAGGACTGAAGCATCGCTTGGAAACGGTCGGCGCGAATGCGGTGATCGGCGTATCGGGTGGACTGGATTCGACCCTTGCACTCTTGGTTGCGGTCGAAGCGATGAAAGAACTGGATCGCCCTGTTTCGGATGTCTATGGCATCACGATGCCCTGCTTCGGCACGAGCGACCGCACATACAGCAATTCGTGGAAACTCATGCAGACCCTTGGCGTGACGGCAAAGGAGATCCCTGTAAAAGATGCGGTCACGCTTCATTTCCGCGATATTGGACACGATGAAACAAAGTTCGATGGAACTTACGAAAATTCGCAGGCGCGCGAACGCACGCAGATCCTCATGGATTATGCAAGCCGTAAGGGCGGCATCGTGATCGGGACGGGCGATCTTTCTGAGCTTGCGCTCGGCTGGTGCACCTATAATGGCGACCAGATGAGTATGTACGCGGTCAATAGCTCCATTCCCAAGACGCTCCTGCGCTGGATGATCGAGGCGATCGCGGAGCATCCTGCGTTTGCGGCTTCACACGAGGTGCTTCTGGATATCCTTGACACACCCATTAGCCCCGAGCTCCTCCCACCCGATGCCGATGGCAGGATCGCGCAGTATACCGAGGATCTTGTTGGCCCGTATGCTCTGCACGATTTCTTCCTTTACTATCTCCTGCGTTTCGGGTATACGCCCACGAAGATCTATGCGCTTGCCTGCCGCGCGTTTGCGGATGACTTTGATGCGCCGACGATCAAAAAGTGGATGCAGGTATTCTATCGTCGCTTCTTCACCCAGCAGTTTAAGCGGAGCTGTATGCCCGACGGTGTGAAGGTCGGCTCGGTCGCGCTCAGCCCTCGTGGTGACTGGCGTATGCCAAGCGATGCGAGCGGTAGGATCTGGCTCGACGAGATCGAAAAGCTCTGAATAATAAAAGCGATGCTTATGCGGGTGATTTTTGCGCAAAGCATCGCTCTTTTATATTATATGGTATATGCAGGCGGGGTGCGCCCGTTCCTATCCCAGAAGAAGGGGCTCGATTTGCCGTCCCTGAACGGCGGATTCGATGGTTTCGGGGATTTTTGTGAAGTCAGCGACGATCGAGGTCGGCTTTTTCACCGCATCGTCCTGACGAAATGGGACAAAATAGTAATGCTTGCGCCCCATCAGCTTTCCGATGTTTTCTGCTGCGCCCGCGAGCGCATCGTTCGTTGAGATCGCGATGACAACAGGAAGCCCATTGCGCAAATGGCTTTTCGCTGCCATCGTAACTGGCGTATCTGCGATCGAGTGTGCAAGTTTTGCCAAGGTGTTGCCTGTACACGGTGCGATCACGAGCACGTCGAGCAGCTTTTTTGGACCGATCGGCTCGACTTGTGCGATGGACTTATGCACTTCACAACCGCAAATGCTTTCTGCAAGCGCGATATGATCTTCTGCACGCCCGAAGCGTGAGTCTATGGACGCGGACGCGAAAGAGAAGATCGGCATGACGCTGTTTGTTTTGGCAAGCGTGCGCATGACGGGGAATACTTTATCGTATGTACAGAATGAACCGCAAAGCGCAAATCCGATTCTCATGCATCTTCCTCCTTTAAGATACGCGTCACCGTTTCGGCAATCAGCGCGCCCGAGCTTTCGGGAGCAAGCCGCGCGGGGAGCGCACGTCCGTCGATCACATCTCCTGAAAGCCCTGCGATCGATGCGAGCTCTATTTTGACGCACTCAGCGCGGAAAATCGCATCCTCGGGCAGGATCGTGGCGGGCACGGTGTTGTAAATGAGACGAAATTCTGAAAGTTTACTTGCGACTTCACACGTATCGACAGCGCGCAGACCGAGCGCTTCTATCATAGCGCGATCGTGTGCTTTTCGCGCAAAAACGGTCACATCCGCACCAAGAGATCGCAGAAGCTCCGCGAGGCATTTTCCGATGCGTCCCCAGCCGAGAATGAGCACAGGACAGCGCAGAAGCGTGATGCCAAGATAGGGGAGCGCGAGGCGCACGGCACAGCGCGCCGTGATCTCGGCATTTTTTGCTGTGTAGCGCGCGTCGTTTAATAGATCGATCGTCTTTATGCGATCAAATGCTACGTTTTTCAGCTTCCCACCAATTACCGTTACATTTTCGGGCAGACGCTCCAGCAGTGCGTCGATGGCATCTCCGTTGCGGAGCGCGCCGTCGGGGCGCAGACTGGGCACATCGAGCAGTACGTGCGTGACTTCGGGACTAGGATGGTCGATCGTTGCAAATGGGAGCTTTTTTGCGGCGTGGCGCACAGCATCGGTGCTCCCAGCGGGATATATGAGCCAGTTTTTCATGGGGAAACCTCCTTTGTGCCACAATATGCAAACTCTGCATTACAGGTGCTTGATTTTTTTGCATCTTTGCGTATAATGTAAGGTAGAGG
>CAZVJJ010000063.1:0-8424 GCA_964627295.1 uncultured Oscillospiraceae bacterium
TGTAGGGTGGGGGTATACCCCCACCGACGCAGTATCGATTTCTGCACGGTCGGTTCGTTAAATCCGTAGGGGACGATGCCCACATCGTCCCAAAACCCGACGGTCAAGACGCGCCAAAATAGATGCACAATGTGGCGCAAATTGTAAAATATCCCAATTATACGCACCGAATGCTAGGCTTGGATAATGGGGCGATGTGGGCATCGCCCCCTACAAGAGAGAGCCAAGGGCGCTCCCGCGCCGAAGCAGAATATGCGACTGCTTCCCAAAATCCGACGTTGCTTCCCCACATCAGTCACAAAAAATCAGATAGATTTTTTGTGACAGCTTCTCCCCGAGGAGAAGCCTTTGGTGGTCATCGGCAGACTGGCGGAAAAACGCGCATTTCCGTGGTTGTAACGTTGTCGGTGGGGGTGTACCCCCACCCTACGGTCAAAATCGGCAAATTGTGCAAAATACGGGCATTTTTACTGGTCGTGGTTGCGGTAGGCGGAGACCCGAGGACGGGTGTCCCTACAGGATCACCACAAAATTTCCCAACAAACGAAACATCAAGGAGGATCTATGCTTCGATTTGCTTTAGAATCAGACATTCCCGCGATGCGGGGGATCTACGCGCCGTATGTTGAAAACACGACATATTCCTTTGAATACACCGTGCCGTCGGAGGAGGAATTTCTGGCGCGGTTTCGCGCCTACACGGAGCAATTCCCGTGGCTCGTGTGGGAAGAAGATGGGCAGGTGCTCGGCTATGCCTACGGCTCGCCACCATTTACGCGCGAAGCGTATGCATGGTGCGCGGAGGCTTCCATCTATGTCGCCCCCTCGGCGCATGGGCGCGGCATCGGGCGTGCGCTCTACGGTGCACTCGAAAAACTGCTGACTTTGCAGGGCTACACCCTCGTTTATGCCCTCATCACGACGGAAAATGCCGATTCCCTGCGCTTTCACGAGCGGGTCGGCTACCGCCTGCGCGCAGAATTTCCACGCTGCGGATACAAATTTCAGCGATGGATGGGCGTGATTTGGATGGAGAAAACGCTGAATTTGGTCGAATTCCCCGATTTTCCACCGAAGCCATGGACCCAGTTGCACACAAATGTACAAAATTCGCTTGAATCTTTATTGAATTTGTCCCTTTCCTAACTGGCAAAAATATGATATGGTATGTATGGATAAACTTGCGGACTTATGCGCCCCGCGCAGATGTCCTATCGTTCATACGAAACACATTATGTAAGGAGCTATGACCATGTATTTTCACAAAAAACGCGCCATTGCTATGCTTCTCGCAGGCGGACAGGGCAGCCGTCTGAAGGTCTTGACCCAAAAGACTGCCAAGCCCGCCGTTCCTTTCGGCGGTAAGTACCGCATCATCGATTTCCCGCTGTCGAACTGTGTCAATTCTGGCATCGACACCGTGGGCATCCTCACGCAGTATCAGCCGCTTGAGCTCAACGAGTACATCGGCAACGGTCAGCCCTGGGGTCTGAACAAGACCCAGTCCTGCGCGCAAGTCCTGCCCCCTTATGAGCGCTTCGACAAGAAATCTGGCTGGTATAAAGGCACGGCAAACGCCATCTACCAGAACATCGATTTCATCGAGCGCTTCAGTCCCGACTATGTCGTGATCCTCTCGGGCGACCACATCTATAAAATGGACTATTCCGATATGATCGCCTACCACGAAAAGCACAATGCATCCTGCACCATCGCTGTGCGCAATGTGCCGCTGGAAGAGGCATCCCGCTTCGGCATCCTCAATACCAACCCCGACAATTCCATCTATGAATTCGAGGAGAAGCCCAAGAAGCCCAAGTCCACGAACGCGTCCATGGGCATTTACGTATTCAACTGGAGCGTCCTGCACGATGCGCTTCTTGCAGACGAGGACGACCCCAATTCCTCGAACGACTTCGGCAAGAACATCATCCCGAACCTCTTGAATGCAGGGCACAAGATGATGGCATATCCGTTCGATGGCTACTGGAAAGATGTAGGCACGATCGCATCCCTCTGGGAAGCCAATATGGAACTGCTCGGCAAAGAGCCCGCATTCGATCTTCGCGGCGACGAGCACACCAAGATCTACGCCCGCAACGACGCACATCCCTCCAGCTACATCGACTACGAAGCACGCACCGTCAACTGCCTGATCGCAGAGGGCTGTGAGGTCTACGGCAACGTGAAGCACTCCGTCATCTCCATCGGCTGCACCATCGGGCGCGGCGCGGTGGTCGAAGACAGCGTGGTGATGCCGGGTGTCGTGATCGAGGACGGCGCGATCGTCCGCCACGCCATCCTTGGCGAAAACAGCCGCGTGGAGAAAAATGCCATCGTCGGCGGTGTCGATCAGGAGAATATCAGCGTCACCTCGAAGGGCGCTGTCGTGAAAGCAAATTCCGTCCTGCCCGCAGGCGAGATGCTTTGAGCGAACCAATAGGAGGACGAGCAATATGAACGTAATGGGTATCATTTTCGCAAACGACGCTTCCATCGGTACACTGACCGAGAAGCGCACCATGGCATCGCTCCCCTTTGGCGGTCGCTACCGTCAGGTGGACTTTGCCCTGAGCAACCTCACGAGCGTCGGCGCGCGCCATGTCGGCATCATCACGCGCCACAGCTACCAGTCCCTCGTCAACCACGTCGGTGACGGCGAGGAATGGGGTCTGGAATTGGCAGAGGGCTCGATGGAGTTCCTCACCCCCTACGCCCAGTCCACCAAGGACTACTACCACGGCAAGCTCGAGAGCCTTGCCGCAGCAATGGATTTCCTGCAATACGGAAACGAAGACTACGTTGTGATGATCGATTCGGCGATCTTGAGCAACATCGACCTGAGCAAGGTCATCGCCGCGCACGAGGCATCGGGCAAAGATATCACCGTCGTGACCAAGCGCGGCATCTGCGACGGTATGCGCCAGGTCGATCTTGCCATGAAGCTTGATAAAAATGGCGAGATCTGCGATATGGCAGTCGATTACATCGCACCCGAGGGCTATCTTGCCTCGATGGACATTTTCGTCCTCGGCAAGAAGTTCCTCATCCAGCAGGTCGTCGAATGCGTCGCGCGCAATCAGTACCACATGGATCGCAACCTTGTGCTCGACGGTTGGCAGAACTGCAATGTGAGCGTGAACGTGTATCAGCACGATGGCGTTGCGCTCTATAATGAATCCGTTAACAATTACTATAGCAACACCATGGCGCTGCTGAGCAAGCCCATCCGTGACGAGCTCTTCGGCGGTAGCCATCCCGTGTATACCAAGGTGCGCGACCGCGTGCCGTGCTACTATGGCGAGGGCGTTTGGATGGACAATGTCCTGCTTGCCGACGGCTGTATGCTCGAGGGCAATGTGAAAGACTCCGTTCTGTTCCGTCAGGTCGCGATCGGCGCGGGCGCAAAGGTCCGCGGTTCGATCATTATGAACGATTGCGTCATCGGCGAGGGCGCTGAGGTCGCATACGCCATCCTCGATAAGAACGTGACCGTTCGCCCGAATGCGAAGATTTGCGGCTCGCCCGAGCATCCCGTTGTGATTCGGAAGGGAGCAACCGTATGAAAATAGCCATCTGCGCTTCCGAGGGCGCACCCTACGCCAAATCTGGCGGTCTGGGCGATGTGATGGAGGCACTTCCCGCCGCGCTGGCGCGCATCGCGGGCAACGAAGTCTCCCTCTTCCTCCCCTACTATAATAAGATCAAGTACAACGCCGCCTATCCGACCGAAAAGGTGACCGATTTCAACGTGCGCCTTGGCTGGCGGCAGCAATATTGCGGCGTGATGCGCCTGAAAAACCGCAACGATGGCGTAAATGTCTACTTTCTCGACAGCGAATACTATTTCGGTGGCAGAATGGGCAGCGCCATCTATGGGCACAACGACGATGCCGAGCGCTTTGCGTTCTTCTCCCGCGCGTGTCTGGATGCCATGGTCGCGATCGACGGCATTCCCGATGTGATCCAATGCAACGACTGGCAGACCGCGCCCATCCCCACCTATCTCAAGGCGATGTACCGCGAGCAATTCCCCCGCACGCGCTGTATGTACACCATCCACAACATCGAGTATCAGGGCTGGGCAAGCGCGGGCTTCTATGACGACGTTCTGGGGCTTCCGTGGGAATACCGCGGCACGCTCGATATGAACCACTCCGTCAACGTGATGAAAGGCGCGATCGAAACCGCCGACCTCGTCACGACCGTCTCTGAGACGTATGCACAGGAGTTGATGTATCCGTACTACGCGCACGGTCTGGACGGCATCCTCGCAAATGCCGCATGGAAGCTCACGGGCATCACCAACGGCATCGATACGAACACATTCAACCCCGAGACTGACCCTGCGCTCCCCGCGCACTACAATGCCGACACATTCCGCATCGGCAAGGCGGCAGTCAAGGCAGCACTTCAGAAAGAAGTCGGTCTGCCCGTGCGCCCCGATGTGCCCCTGCTCGTGATGGTCACGCGCCTTGCAGGTCACAAGGGTCTGGATCTGCTTTGCTACATTGCGCGCCGCCTGCTTTGGGAAGAGGACGCACAGCTTCTCATCCTCGGCACGGGCGAAGCGCAGTACGAGGGCTTCTTCCGCGATCTTCAGGCGCAGTTCCCCGAGCAGGTCGCGGCGAAGATCACATTCAATCTCGGTCTTGCCGCGCGCATCTACGCTGGTGGCGACATCTATCTGATGCCGTCCAAGAGCGAGCCGTGCGGACTTAGCCAGATGAACGCCATGCGCTACGGCACCGTCCCCGTCGTCCATGCCACGGGCGGCTTGAAAGATACCGTGCCCCCCTGCGATGAAAATGGTCTGGGCGGTCTGGGCTTCACGTTCCAGAGCTACAATGCCGACGACTTCCTCGCCGCCATCAAGCGCGCGCTGAACCTCTACCACAACAACCGCGCCGCATTCCAGACGCTTCAGCACACCGATATGTGCCAAGACTTCAGTTGGAACAAACCCGCACAGCGCTATATGCAGTTGTTCGAGCAGATGCTCAGTTGGTAAATAGCAAAAAAAGCACGCTTCGGCGTGCTTTTTTGCAGTTAAGTGCGCCCTTGGCGCGTGAAGTGTATCCCATTGTAGTTGCGGACACCTGTCCTCAGGTGTCCGCAACGTTACAGATTTCGCAAGCACACGCGGTGATGCACCGCACTCGCATATTATACTGTAGGGTGGGGGTATACCCCCCACCGACGCAGTATCGATATCTGCACGGTTGGTTTGTTGAATCATCTGTCGCTGATAGAGAAAAAGCCTTCTCCTTGGGAAGAAGGTGGCACGGCGAAGCCGTGACGGATGTGGGGCTACCGCAGTACGTATAACGCGACTGCTTCCTAAAATCCGACGTAGCACCCCACATCAGTCACAAAAAATCCGATAGATTTTTTGTGGCAGCTTCTCCCCGAGGAGAAGCCTTTGGTGGTCGTCGGCAAATTGTGCGTAAAAATGAACATGATTGCGTATCATGACTGCGCCAAGCGGACGCACGAGGGTGGGCGTCCGCTTGGATAAGGATCACTTTCCGCGCTCAAAGGACAAAATCGGCATAGGGTTTGCCCATGCGGGTCAGTTCCTTGGCGAGGAAGCCTGCCATGAGGACAGCGCCCTCGGGTTTGAGGTGGGTATTGTCCTTTGGCCACATGAACCACGGCTTCGAGGGCAGGTCGCCGACCTGCGCGAGGTAGGCTTCCGTGATGGCGGTCAGATCGGCAACGGGCACGCCGAGCGTTTTCCCGAGGGCGCGCATCGCATCGGGGTACTGTCCGTGACTGCCAGCGCAAAATGCGCCGTTTTCGTCGAAAAGCCGCCGCGCGATCGGGGTCACGAGCACGGGATATGCGCCCGCGTTGCGCGCAGTCTCGACAAAATAGGTAAGATTTTTCTGATACGTGCCGTATGGCTCGGTGTGGCGCGCTTCGTCCGCTTTTTCGTCGTTGTGACCGAACTGGATGAGCAGCAGATCGCCCGCGCGGATGTCACGCGCGACAGGGACGAATGCCCCCTCGTCCAGAAAGGACTTCGTGCTCCGCCCATTTAAGCCATGCGCGCGGACAGTCACGCCGTCGCGCGTGTAGCGCGTGATGCCCTGCGACATTCCTGTCTGCGGGTAGGAATCGATCTTGTTAAAAGCAACGGTGGAGTCGCCGATGTAGAAAATGGTTGACATAAAACTAACTTCCTTTACGGTTCGTAAACTGCTCCTGCAAAAAGCGGCAGATCGTCGCGACTCATGACGTAGAAAAGGAACGGACGGTCGAGGTAGAATTCAATCTCTTTGGGCTTTTCGAGTGCCCCTGTTGCTTCCATGAGCATCAGGGTATACGCCGCCGCTTCTACACCCTCTTCATCGATCTTCACACGTGCCGAATGGGTCGCCGCGTCAAGACGCGCGCTCGTTTCGGGCAGGATGGGGCTGAAATCTGCTTTCGCGGGGTCGGCAACGTCGGTGATGCCGAGCTGTGCGAGCGCGTCCATCAGATCGATCTTACCACATATGTCGAATTTTGGCAAGCGAAGCTTTACCGTGCAGTATTCGCGCGAGAAGTCTGCGCCGTTTGCAAGCACCAGCGCGGTCGCGTCGCCCGCTTCCAGAACGTCCGCTACGCTTGCATCGGCATCGGGGAGCACGAGCCACATTTTGCTTCCGTCCATAAGCGAGAGCTTGATCGCGCCAAAGTTTTCCCCACGATAGTAGCTATTCGTGTCCGTTTGGCACATATAGGTCACGGTGCGGGTCGTTCCGTCCTCAGCGGTGAAATCGTCCTCAATGTTATTCGATTTGCTGAACTCGTCGCTCCAGTTCGCACGGTAGTAGATGGTCGAAGCGAGTGCCAGCACCATATCGCTGTCGAATTTTTCGTTTTTTGCAGAATCGGAAAGCAAACCTTTGGTGTGCTCGTCGAGCCATGTTTGCAGGCGCGTATCGTATTCGCTAGAGCCGAATGTGCCCTGAAAAACGTCGGCATAATAACTGTCGGCAAGCGTGCGGACAGTATTCATGTCGTAAGTTTCCTGCGCGCTGAGCCAGAGGGAATTTGCAAGCAGGAGCGTGCTCACGCCGTCGTCATTGTAGTGCGCGTTCCAGACCTGCCCCGCCTGCTCTCGAAGGGATTCGATGTCATCCGCACCGAGCAGGGTCAGGATCTGCTCGCGCGAAGTGCCCTGCGTCGTTTCTGCAAGCATGGCGAGCGCCATGTAGATGTTCACAGGGGAACAGACGGCGTTTTCTTTGCCCGAAAGCAGGGTGGGGATGCTCGAAGTGAAGTAGCTTTCGAGCGCATCGGCGTATCCATCGGGCTGATCGTGCTGGGCATTCTGGTCGGCGCGCCATGCGTCGTATGCCTGCTCGTATTCTTCCCAGTTGTCCGAGTCGTAATAGTCCGCTTCATTCGGGCGGGGGGAGAGGGTGGGAGTGACTGCGAAAGCGAGGGCATAGGCATTCGTGGTGATGCCGTTTGGCGCTGGGTCATTTCTATTATTATAATGTATAATTGGCGTGAGGATGCCTGCACCGAGCGCAAGCAGTAAGATCGCGGCGATCGCGCCCTTGGGAATGCGTCGCCGTGTGGCGGCGGCCTCTGCGATCTTTTTGTCGCTGATCTCATCGAATGCATCGTGGATGTGTTCATTCATATAGATATCCCTCCTTGATCAGATGTTCTTTTAGTTGCGCGCGCGTTCGGCTGAGCTGGACGCTCACGCTGTTTTCACTTGTGCCGAGATCGCGGGCGATCGCACCGACGCTGTCGCCGAACCAGTAGCGCCGCAGAAAGATGGTTCTGTTTCGTTTCGATACCGTGTCGAGAAATCGGTCGATCGCGCACCCCAAAAGTCGCGCTTCGATCTCGTCTTCCAGCGCGCCCGCGGGAATGTACGCGGAGAGCTCCTCGAGCGAGAGATCGTAGCGGTGGTCGCGCTTGGCAGCGCTTATCTCGCGCAGGCGCTTGAGCGCGAGATTGCGCCCCGTTCGGTATACGAATGGCGCAAGCGGATCGGGCGACTTGGGCGGGATGGCGTTCCAGAGCGCAAAATATGTATCTGATACGCATTCCTGCGCGTCCTCGACATCACTCAGGATGTTTTGCGCCATGGCAAGCAGTCGCGCGCCGTATCGCGCGGAAAGCATCTCGATGGCGCGCTCGGATCGTGCCATCAGGAGACGGACAATGCCTTTGTCTTCCATGTACATACCCCCTTCACTTATTAAATACCGTTTTGTATGGTATATCTTAACACGCTTTTTGTAAAAAAGGAAGCATTATACGCGCGGCAGAGGGGGCGAAATTTGTTGCCTTTGAGAGCAAGGGCAGGGTGTACAAAATAATTTGAAGAATTTTGTAAAAAGTGCTTGACAAATGGAAATGAAAGTGCTATCATACACAAGCTGTCCGCGAGGGCGGCACGAAATATCCGAAAGC
>CAZVJJ010000064.1:0-8423 GCA_964627295.1 uncultured Oscillospiraceae bacterium
CTATGAAAAATTTGTTTTTCCTCAAATTTTCTCTTGACTTTTATTAGCAGGTCTATCGATGACAGAGCTAGTGGCGAAGCCGACTGAGAGGGGAAAACGTTGCGATTTCTGATACTTTTCGGCAAATTCGTACTGCGGTAGCAACCCCTCAGACGAAAATCAATAGATTTTCGCTTTTTTCCCCTTACACAGGGGAGCCAAGGGCGCTCCCGCGCCAACGCATAATCTGCAACTGCTTCCTAAATTTGCAACGTTGTTTCCCCACATCAGTCACAAAAAATCAAATAGATTTTTTGTGACAGCTTCTCCCCAAGGAGAAGCCTTTGGTGGTCATCGACAAATTGTGCAAAAAACGCACATTTCTGTCGTCGCAACGTGGTCGGTGGGGGTATACCCCCACCCTACAGTCTGGAACGCGCGTCGTGCGCAAATTCCCCCATTTTTGCGTGTCGTTCCTGCGGTAAGTGGACACCTGAGAGCAGGTGTCCCTACACGAGGATTCCGACCGTGTGTGTATTTTCGCGTTTTTAGCGTTTCAAATGGACATTCAGGTGCGGATAGGTCATTTCGATGCCCTGTTCGTCGAAGATCTTTTTCGTGCGCTCCATCACCGAATAGTAAACGTCCCAGTAGTCCTCGGTCTTGACCCAGAGGCGAAGGCTGTAGGCGATCGCGCTTTCGCCATAGGATGCGATCACCGCTTTCGGCGCTGGCTCGAGCAGTACATTCTCGACCGTGCCCGCCTGAACGAGCGCATCGATCACCTGCTGTGGCTGTGCCGCATACGATGCCGACACGCACACTTCCACGCGGCGCGTACCCGTCGTGCTGTAATTGACGATCTCCGCAGAAACGACTGAGGCATTCGGGATAGAAATGAGCTTATTGTCGGGCGTTGTCAGGCGCGTGTAGGAAAGTCCGATCTCCTGCACCGTTCCCGCCTGTCCCGCGACCTCGACGTAATCGCCCGAAACGAACGGCTTTGTGTACAGCAGTGTGAATCCACCGATCACATTCGTCAGCGCATTCTGCACCGAAAGGGAGATCGCAAGTGTGAGCACGCTTGCCAGCGCAACGATGCTAGTCACATCGATGCCAAGGCTCGAAGCCGCCATCAGCGCGATCAGCAGATAGAGCACCACGCGCACGAGCGAGGAAATGAGGCTGTGCGCCGCTTTTTCAAGTTTTGAGTGCGCAAGGGCGTTGTTTACAAGCTTCATAAGGATGCGCGACACCAAAACACCGACCGCAATGATGATCAGCGCAGGCAAAATGCGCCCCAGCGCAAGCGTTCCAAGGAAATCTAAAATCGTTTTCAGCATAATAGCCCTCCTTTATCGTTTCCCATATATTGTATATTATAGGCACTTCAACAGATTTTTTCAACCCCCTTGCCAATCGCGGCGCAAAATGCTATGATAAAAGAAAAAAGGAGAAACGAAAATGAAATACGATTTCACCTCGATCCTTGACCGCCACGGCAAGGATGCCATCGCCGTTGACATGGTCGGCGCACCCGATTCGATCTACCCCGCTCCGCGCGAGGGGTTTGATGTGATCCCGATGTGGGTCGCGGATATGAATTTTCCCGTTGTGCCCACGGTCGTCGAAGCCATGACTGCGCGCGCATCGCATCCCTCGTTCGGCTATTTTCAGCCGCCACAGGCATATTTCGACAGCATCATCCGTTGGCAACAGACCCACAATGGCGCGATGTCGCTCCAGAAAGAGCACATCGGCTACGAAAACGGCGTTCTCGGCGGTCTTGCTTCCGCGCTTGCCGTTCTCTGCTCGCGTGGTGACAATGTTCTCGTGCACAGCCCGACTTATGTTGGCTTCACCCGCACGCTGGAAAATAACGGCTACCACATCATCCACTCCCCGCTCACACCCGACGAAAACGGCATCTGGCGCATGGATCTTGCCGATATGGAGCGCAAGATCGTGGAAAACCAGATCCACGCCGCGATCTTCTGCTCCCCGCACAACCCGACAGGGCGCGTATGGGAGCGCGAAGAAGTCGAGCAGGTCATGGCACTTTACAAAAAATATGATGTATTTGTCATCTCCGACGAGATTTGGAGCGATATCCTCTTAAACGGCAACCACCACACCCCCACGCAGTCCGTTTCCGAGGATGCCAAAATGCGCACCATCGCATTTTACGCGCCCAGCAAGACATTCAACCTCGCAGGACTTGTCGGAAGCTACCACATAATCTACAACAAATGGCTTCGTGAGCGCATGGACAAGCAAAGTTCCCTCTGCCACTACAATTCCATGAACGTGATGTCCATGCACGCCCTTATGGGTGCATACCGTCCCGAGGGCTACGAATGGGTGGAAGAGCTCAAACAGGTGCTCAGCGAGAATGCAGAATTCGCCTGCTCGTATATCGAGCAGCATTTCGACGGTGTGCGCGTGTGCCGTCCGCAGGGCACGTATATGCTCTTCATCGATTGTGCCGAATGGTGCGAAAAGCACGGCTGTGACGTTGGCGAAGTGCTGAAGCGCGGCTGGGATGTCGGCGTTGTGTGGCAGGACGGTCGTGATTTCCACGGCAAGACCCACATCCGCATCAATCTCGCCCTCCCCCTCTCCCGCGTGCAGGAAGCATTCTCCCGCCTTGATAAATACGTGTTCAACGCATGATGCCTACATACAAAATGCCGCTCCTACGATCCTGTAGGAGCGGCGCTTTTTTATTCTTCTTCGGTCAACTCATCGAGCACCGCGCTGAATTTTGCATTGAGAATATCAAAATCCGCAACGACATCCATCACCTTTTCATAGGCGCGTAGCTTGCCCGCCGCCTTGAGCTGGTCGGCAAGATCGGACATCTCCTGCGCGTGTGCATCGTTATGGCTCACCGTATAGCGCATGAGCGCAAGAAGCTCCTGCATGGGCGTGATCTCACGCGGTGCACCTGCGCGGCGGACACCCGACACCTGATACATACGATCGTCCGAAATGATCACATCCACATCGAAATACGGTGCAAAAATCGCCGCAAGCTCCTGCTCGTGCAGAAGATCGATCGACACGCTGCTTGCCCTGCCTGCATGATGGCTCGTGAGGGCATCACGGCTCATGCCATGCGCCACGGAGAGCCTGCCACCCTCTTTCACAAGCCCTGCAAGCACCTCGATCAGATGCTTCGGGTCTGGAAAATGCGGGAACGCATTATAGACCATGATGGCATCGAACTTCTTGCCAAAATCCGTTTCCTCTACGTCACCGCAGATCACATTCACTTCTGGGAATTTCGCGGCGGCGATCTTCGCCATTTCCGCGGAGAGGTCAATGCCCGTGACCGACGCAACGCCACGCGCCAGATAGTCGGGAAACAGCACGCCCGTACCGCACGCAACATCGAGCACATCGATCCCCGCGCGGATGCCGCCATTGTCCAAAATCGTGGCAATGATATCTTCATTACGCACCATATCTGCATCCCACCACGGGGCACAGCGGTCAAAAAAAGCCGCAATTTCTTTCTTTTCCATGTCTTTACTCCTTTGTCGCCTTGTAATAGCGCGAGGGGATCATGCCCGCCTTTGCCAGAACTGCCGTCAGCGCAGGCACAAGTACAAGGTGCAGTACGATGCCAGGGAGCGCAGTGATAAAATAGCTTGTAACGAAAAGCTCGAACGAATATGCGCCCGAAGTGCCAAGATAGAACAGTGCGCTTGCGATGCCGCCGACCACGCGACCTGCGACCATAGCAGGCACGAGCGCAAGATAAATATCGGCTGAAAGTCTTCCCGTGCGCACACGCTTCATCAAAACACCACTAACGAAGCCGTAGGTGATCAGCTCGGGAATCATTGAGATCAGCCCCGTTGCCGATGGCATACTTGTCAGAAGCGACGATAGCACAGGACCTGCGATCCCGCAAAATGCACCATACGCAGGTCCGCAGAGCATTCCGCACAGCAGGACAGGAATGTGCATCGGGGAGAATGTATGCCCGAGGGAAAGGGCGTGGAACGCTAGTGGCAGTACACAGCAAAGCGCAATGCACATCGCACAAAGATTCGAGCGCTTGATGGGAGAGATTTTCGCCATGGTCGAGATACCTCCATAAGATCGTTTTCGCTATTCTACCCCAAAAAGAAGTGCCCCGCAAGCCCCCTGGGGGGTTATTGCGGGGCATAAAATTCAAATTTTTATGCGCGAAGCTCGCGATATGTCCGCGCGATCAAAATCGCCGCCACAATAAAGGTCAGCACATCCGCCACGGGCATGGAATACAGAACGCCGTCCAGCCCGAAAAATATCGGGAGCACAAGCGCAAATCCTACACCAAACACGACCTCACGGAGCATAGAAAGCACCGTGGACTGTGCCGCCTTGCCCATCGCCTGCAAGAAAATGAAGCACGCCTTGTTCACACACGCAAAAACGAGCATACAGAGATACGTGCGGAATGCCTTGATCGCAAAGCTTGTGTAGTACGCACTCTCGTTTGCCGCGCCAAAAATGCCAATGAGTTGCTCAGGGAAGCACTCGACGAGCACGAGCCCCACCGCACCGACGATTGCCTCTGCGATCAGAAGCATGGTAAAGAGCGACCGCACGCGTCCTTTTTCCCCCGCGCCCATATTGAATCCGACGAGCGGGATGCATCCTGCCGCCATACCGACGACGATGGAAATGATGATCTGGAAGAATTTCATCACAATACCCACGACAGCCATCGGGATCTGCGCGAACTGCTCCTGCGAGAAAATAGGGTCGAGCGCGCCATACTTGCGGAGCATATTATTGATGGCAGCCATAGCGGCGACCAGACTGATCTGCGAAAGAAAGCTCGTCACGCCAAGTGCAAGCGTCTGACGACAGGTCGTGCCATGAAGTGCATAGTCGCTTTTCGCGGGCTTGATGATTTTCATTTTCAGGATATACCACGCGGAAAGCAGCGCCGTCACAGCCTGTCCGAGCACCGTCGCGACCGCCGCGCCCATCATGCCCCAGCGAAACAGGAAAATGAAGATCGGATCGAGGATGATATTGACGAGTGCACCTGCGAGGGTAGCGATCATGGCAAATTTCGGATCACCATCCGCGCGAATAATGGGATTCATCGCCTGTCCGAACATATAAAACGGGATGCCGAGCGTGATATAGAAGAAATATTCCTGACTGTAACGGAACGTTTCCGCATTCACCGTGCCACCAAACATGGCAATGATCGGATCAGCAAAGATGCAATACACCGCCGCAAGCACAAGGCTTACCGCCACAACGATGACAATGCTGTTGCCGACGCTCTTTTTTGCACTTTGCGCATCGTTCCTGCCGAGGCAGATGCTCACATAGGCACAGCAACCGTCACCGATCATCACAGCGATCGCGAGCGCGACGACCGTGAGCGGAAAAACGACCGTATTCGCCGCGTTGCCATAGGAACCGAGATAGCTCGCATTTGCAATAAATATCTGATCGACGATATTATAAAGTGCGCCGACCAAAAGAGAGATGATGCAGGGAATGGCATATTTTCGCATGAGCGAACCAATGCGTTCCGTGCCAAGATGCTGATTTGTGTTGTCCATAAGATGCCCTTTCTATAAAACGAATTTTGCGTCAGGATCTCCCGACGCTTTATCAAAAAAAGCGTGTAGCCCCTCGGTCGCTGGAATTACGCCACAGGCTACACGCTTGATTTTGCAATATGATGTTCGGTCGATCCAGATAATTTCCGATCGGACTGGAATTGTACTGCTTGATGGCCTTGAGGATCACAGAGCCGTCGCTTTACTGCGTCTGCTCAACGATCTTATACGAAGTACGATTGCGGTCGAGCGATTTTTTGATAGTTCTCGACCTCCTCCTGCACCAGCTTCACAGCATACTCGTGCGGGATGTCTTCCTTTAGCATAAAATGAAGGGTCTGACAGATACAAGCCGCCTTACACGTTTCATATACTTGCCCTCCATTTCTGAAAATAAAACGTGTGACCCATTTGCGCAACTGGAATTACGCTCTTGAGCCACACGTTGTATTTAGATTATAGCATATTTTCAAATAATTTCAAAGCATTTTTGTAGCTTTTCATCACTTTTGTGAAAATATCCCAATTTTACAGGCATATTATATATTCCACATTTCGGCTCATTCGATACCGCTCAGATCGTAATTTGCGAGGTAATCATCGGCGGTCTTGCAGACACGACGGAGAGTCTCTTCGTCGAACGGGTCACCCAGTCCTGCCGTTTTCAGGAGCTCAGTAAAGGTCAGCGAACCACCGAGCTTGCTATAGCGCAGGTAGGTATCGAACGCCGCCTTTGCATTCTCCTGTGCTCTTGCCCAGAAGTCGAGTGCGACCGTCTGCGCGAGGCAGTAGTCGATGTAGTAGAACGGGCTTGCGTAGATATGGCTCTGGCGCTGCCAGCCCTTGCCCTCGCCATAGAACGGGATGTCGTCGGGCTTGATCCACGGCATATACAGCCCCAGAAGCTCGCGCCAGACTTGATGGCGCTCTTCTGCATCAAATTCGGGGTACTGATAGACGATGTGCTGGAAATGATCGACCATCGTGCCATAGGGGATGAACGTCAATGCGCCCATCAGATGATTGTAGCGGAACTTGCGTGCATCCTCGCCGAAGAAATCCTCTGCCCACGGCCATGCGAAGAACTCCATCGACATGGAATGCACCTCGCAAGCCTCCATGCTCGGCCAGATGGTCGAGGTGGGGATACGGTCGCGGTTGAGGTATGCGGCAAATGCATGGCCAGCCTCATGGGTGACGACTTCAACATCGTGCGAAGTGCCGTTGAAATTGGCGTAAATGAACGGACTGCGCATGGAAGCGATGCTCGTGCAGTAGCCACCACTCGCCTTGCCGACCTTGCTCTCGACATCCATCATCTCATGCTCGCGCATGAAGCGCCAGAATTCGCTCGTCTCGGGGCTGAGCGCATCGTAGAACTTGTCCGCGACGGCGAGGATCTCGTTCGGACCGCCCGCAGGCTTGGGATTGCCCGAACGGAACGTAAGGTTCACATCGGCAAAACTGAGCGGGAATTCGCGTCCCTGACGCTCCGCCTGACGGATGTAGAGCTTCTTTGCAACAGGAACGAGGTATTTCTGCACCGCGAGGCGGAAATTATCGATCTGCTCCTCGCCATAGCAGTTGCGGTGCATCCGCAGATAGCCGAGGGGCGTATAGCCATCATAGCCGAGCTTGCGACCCATGCCATCGCGCAGTTTTACAAGCTCGTCATAGATCTCGTCAAGCTCTGCGCCGTGCTCCGTGTACCAGCTTCCCTCTGCGATCCATGCTTCGCGGCGCGTCTCGTCATCTGGATCGAGCTTCCACGGCGAAAGCTGGCTGAGGGTATAGGTCTGACCGCGGAACGGGATCTCAGCGGATGCGATCAGCTTAGAATAGCGGCTTCTGAGGGCATTTTCCTTTTGCAGATCCTCCAAAATGGCGGGTGCAAACGTCTTTGCGGACATTTCCGCATCGATAAAGGGAAGTTTTCCATATTTTTCCTCAAGCTGGGCGCGGAAAGGCGACGCAAGCGTTGCTTCCGTCCATGCCTTGCTTGCAGGACGAAGCTTCGGAAGCTCGGCATCGTAGAATTTGTCCTCGGCATCGTAGAAAGGATCGCGGGTATCGATGTCGTGACGGATCGAAGCGATGGTCGTCGCCGTTTCGTAGGCGATATCGCTCACCTGCGCTTCACGGTAGATCGCATCCGCTTCCTCAAAGGTCTTTGCGGCGGTAAAGCGCGCCGTCAAGTCCTCCGTCAGCTTCTGCCATGCGGCAATGTCCGCACGCTCGTAGGGGATTTCAGAAAATTTCATATAGGGTAGCTCCTTCCGTACAGTTTTTACCAGTATAGCAGAAAACGGTTGCAAAAGCAACCGTCCATTCTGCGAAAGGCGTAACTTTTTTGCGTCGAAGGAAATGACGGAAGAAGAAAATTTGCTTTTTTAGGAACGGCGATCGTTATACTGATCTTCATATGATACGGAAGCCCCGAACAGCTACCTGTTCCTTGCAGACGAAAGGGAGACGCAAATGCGATACACTCCCTTGACAGATCCAGAAAATGTGGTATAATGAGCATAGAAAAAGGGTGCTACCGATAGACGGTTAGTCCCCCGAAACATTTGTTACAAAGTAGTAACCGTCAAGTTTTCGAGGACAGGGCGGTTACTTCTTTGCTTTTATGAACTCAATGAGCAACGTGATGATGATGGCAAATAGTGAAACCAGAATATCCAGAACCACTAAGACTATCGTCAGAAGTTCATATGTAGTCATTAGCAACACCCTCCTCTTGCATATTTCCACCGAAGTGGATCTCTATGTCAACAGAGGGCTTTGAATCTCCCTCTGAACAGAGGGACAAACCGCCTATTACAATATATTTGGACAGGGAGCCGGACAGCCAGTCCGGCTTCC
>CAZVJJ010000065.1:0-8052 GCA_964627295.1 uncultured Oscillospiraceae bacterium
CCAACTGAGCTATACCGGCGTCTCGAACCGAACACGCTTATTATAGCACGGGATCGAAAAATGTCAAGCATTATTTTTACTTTTTTCGTATTTTTATTTTGCGTCGAGATCGCGCCTGTTTTGGGGGATAGTGCATCGTGATCCCACGGACAGATCATGCGTGAGCCTCCTTTCTTCTCTTCTCCAAAGTGCCCAGAAACAGAAAAAGGGACACTTCCGAAAAAGTGTCCCGAAATAAGAAAAAGCCGACCGTGAAACGATCAGCTTTTCATAAATTATTCACTTGCAATTTTTGCATCCATGTGCTATTATAAATTCAGAAGAGATACCGACGAACGGTGTCTCCCGTGGTAACAGAAATTACTCCGTCACGCTGTGGGAAATCGGGACGGAGTAATTTCTTTTCTTATTCGATGAACAAGTGTAAAGAAACTGCATCACTTGTTATCGTGCGTAAGCTTGACAACAAGCGTGATAACCGCAAGGATAACCATGCAGAAAGCAAACATGCCTTCGTAAGTAACCATAGGTTATCACCTCCCTTCGTGAGGGAGGCACCGTCCGCCGTAGGTGGTATCTCTTCCTAAGTCTTTCGACACATCTATAATAGCGCATTTGGTCGAAATATGCAAGTGTTTTTTAGTGCCGAACCGTTGTGGTTCGGCACTTTTTTCATGTTACGGTTGCGTGTCGCGGGTTTCACCGCAGTTGGTGCAGACCCATGTGCTGTATGCGGGGGTGTCTACGATCGTCTCACGTTCCTCGTGCCAACATAAGTGATTGATAGCTTCCTCGCCATTTCCGAAGAACGAACTTCTATGCCCTTGCCATTCTTCAACAGTTGCAAATCTCGCTCCACATTGACATACCACCCACCAAAAATCGTGCGTTTCCGCTTCATGGTAAATCTCTTGCCACGAGTGATTGCATCCAGTAGGTTCAGGCTCTGTCACAGGTGGTTCGGTTACAGGGGGTTCTGTAGTTGCGGGTTCAGTAGCAGGTGGATCAGTTGGTTGCGGTTCAGTAGTGGGTGGCTCTGTTACAGGTGGATCGGTTGCAACAGGATGCGTTTCGGATGGTTCTGTCACTTCCTCAGTCGGTGCTTCGGTAGGATTTCCCGATGGGGCTTCGGTAGTTTCAACCTCAACTGCTTCGGTGGATTCTACTGTAGGCTCTTCGGTCGGCGCTGCTGCAACTTCTTCGGTAGTTTCAACTTCCGTAATTTCTTCGGTCGGTGCTTCCGTGGTCGTTTCTTCCGTAGTTTCCTGCTCGGTGCTTTCTTCCGTAGGCTCTACTGTAGTTTCAACTTCGCTACTCTCGGTACACTCTTCCTCTCTCGGATCAACCGATGCAGAGGTGCAACCTCTTAGAGAAAGCAGAATTACAACGAGCAGGACGATGACAGCGACACAAACAGCGATAATTTTTCTCTTTTTCATGGCTTTCGCTTCCTTTCTTAATACCATAGTATCATGTGAAAATTTCTTTTTCAAGGGGTATCTATGTAAACAAGGGAAAGCCATGGGCTGAGGGTTATGAAAAACCAGTTATGGGTAAGAGTTGACTTTATTTCGGAAAATGCGTATAATAAACTAGAATTATTATGGCAAGCTTAGGCAGGTTTAGATTATGGCAACGAAAAAGCAAACAGAAAGCTACGGCAATTCCAGCATCTCCATGCTCAAGGGGGAAGAGCGCGTGCGCAAGCGTCCTGCGGTCATTTTTGGCTCGGACGATCTGGAGGGATGCAAGCACGCAGTGTTTGAGATCCTTTCAAACGCGATCGATGAAGCGCGCGAGGGGCATGGCGATACCATCATCGTCACGCGGTATGAAGATCTTTCCGTCGAGGTCGAGGACTTCGGTCGTGGTTGCCCCGTGGACTACAATGAAAAAGAAAAACGCTACAACTGGGAACTTGTTTTCTGCGAGATGTACGCAGGTGGCAAGTACGGCGAGAACGGCGAAAACTATGAGTATTCGCTGGGACTAAACGGACTTGGCTCGTGCGCGACGCAGTATGCATCGGAATTTTTTGATGCAACGGTGCGCCGCGACGGATTCCGCTATGATCTCCACTTTGAAAAGGGCAGAAACAAGGGCGGACTAAAAAAAGAGCCGACCGACCGCAAAAAGACGGGTTCTTGCTTCCATTGGCGACCTGACAAGGCGGTTTTCACCGATATCAATATTCCTGTGGAGTATTACCGCGACGTGCTCAAGCGTCAGGCGGTCGTGAACCCTGGTATCACATTCCGCTTCCGCAATCAGGTGGGCAAAAAATTTGAGGAAGAGCAGTTCGTCTACGAAAACGGCATCCGTCAGTATCTGGAAGAGCTCGTCGGTGACAATGCATTCACCATGCCGACCTATTGGGAGACGGAGCGTCGTGGTCGCGATGCGGACAACCGCCCAGAGATGAAGCTGAAGATCACGGCATCGTTCTGCTTCTCCAAGCAGGTCAGCCACATCGAGTATTACCACAATTCCTCGTGGCTCGAGTACGGCGGTAGCCCTGACAAGGCGGTGCGCGCGGGCTTTACGGCGGCATTCGACAAATTCCTGCGCGATAACAACAAATACAATAAAACGGAAAGCAAGATCATCTTTCAGGATATTCAGGACAGCCTCGTGATGGTCACGAACTGCTTCTCAACGATCGGCTGCTTTGAAAATCAGACGAAAAAGAGCGTCAATTCCAAATTCACGCAGGATGCAATGACGGCGTTTTTCAAAGAACAGCTTCAAGTCTGGTTTATTGAGAACAAGCAGGAGGCGGATCGCGCCGCGGAGCAGATCCTTGTCAACAAGCGCGCCAGAGAATCGGCGGAAAAGACGAAGTCGAACGTCAAGAAGAAGCTCTCTGGCTCGATCGACATTGCAAACCGCGTGCAGAAATTCGTGGACTGCCGCAGCAGAGATACGAGCCTGCGCGAGCTTTACATCGTCGAGGGTGATTCCGCACTTGGCTCGGTCAAACTCGGCCGTGATTCGGAATTTCAGGGCATTATGCCTGTGCGCGGAAAGATCCTCAACTGCCTGAAAGCGGATTATACGAAGATATTTGCTTCCCCCATCATTACCGATTTGATGAAGGTGCTCGGATGCGGCGTGGAAGTGCAGGGCAAACGGGCAAAGGAGCTTTCGTCCTTTGATATTTCTCAGCTTCGCTGGAACAAGGTCGTTATTTGTACCGATGCGGACTACGATGGATTCCAGATCCGCACGCTCATTCTGACCATGATCTACCGCCTCTGCCCGACGCTCATTCGCGATGGCTATGTGTATATTGCGGAATCTCCACTTTTTGAGATATCCTGCAAGGAAAAGAGTGGCGAAAAGACGTGGTTTGCCTACAATGAGCAGGAAAAGGCAAAGATCATCAAGGAGCTTGAAGGCAAAAAGATCAAGATCCAGCGCTCGAAAGGTCTTGGCGAAAACGATCCCGAAATGATGTGGATGACCACGATGAATCCTGAAACGCGCCGCCTGATCAAGGTCATGCCCGAGGAGGCAGAGCGCACAGCGCATTATTTCGACGTTCTGCTCGGCGATGCGCTGAATGAGCGTAAGAATTTCATCGCGGAAAACGGCGCGAAGTATCTTGAACTTGCGGACATTTCCTAAGTAGCGGGTCGTTTTTATAAGGAGAAAGCTATGGCAAAGAAGAAACAGCCAGAACAGAATAAGAAAAAAATCAATACCGATGGCATTATGGGGCTTGTTGGGTCAACGACGGAGCAGGCGATCTCGGAGACGCTTGAAGTCAACTATATGCCCTATGCCATGAGCGTCATCGTTTCGCGCGCGATCCCTGAGATCGACGGATTTAAGCCCTCGCATCGAAAACTGCTGTACACGATGTACAAAATGGGACTGCTCACGGGTGGGCGCACGAAGTCTGCCAACATCGTTGGTCAGACCATGAAGCTCAACCCCCACGGTGACTCTGCCATTTATGAAACGATGGTGCGCCTTGCGCGCGGAAATGAGACGCTTTTGCACCCGTTTGTCGATTCTAAGGGCAACTTCGGTAAGGTCTACTCGCGCGATATGGCGTATGCCGCTTCGCGTTATACCGAGGCGAAGCTTGACCCGATTTGTGCGGAGATTTTCCGTGATATCGATTCGGACACGGTCGATATGGTCGATAACTACGATGCAACGATGAAAGAACCGAGCCTGCTCCCGACGACGTTCCCCAACGTGCTTGTGAGCGCGAATCAGGGCATCGCGGTCGGCATGGCATCGAATATCTGCTCGTTCAACCTCAAAGAAGTCTGTGATACGACCATCGCGCTGATGAAAAATCCAGATCACGATATTTTGGAGACGCTTCCTGCGCCAGATTTTTCGACGGGCGCAGAGCTCCTTTTTGACGAGGCGGCGACCCGCGAGATCTATGCAACGGGGCGCGGCAGTTTCAAACTCCGCGCAAAATGGCACTATGTCAAAGAGGGCAATCTCATCGAGATCACTGAAATTCCGTATTCCACCGCGACAGAGGTCATCATGGACAAGGTCGCGGAACTCATCAAGGCGGGCAAGATCAAAGAGATCGCAGATATGCGCGATGAGACTGATCTTGGCGGTCTGAAGCTTGCGATCGACCTCAAACGTGGCGTTGATCCCGATAAGCTGATGCAGAAACTCTTCCGCATGACACCGCTACAGGATAGCTTCCCGTGCAATTTCAACATCCTCATTGCGGGTATGCCGCGCGTGATGGGTGTGGGTGAGATCCTTGAAGAGTGGGTCGCGTGGCGCACCGATTGCGTCAAGCGCCGTCTGTTCTTCCAAATCTCGAAAAAAGAGGATCGATTGCACCTGCTCAAAGGTCTGGAGCGCATCCTGCTCGATATCGATAAGGCGATCGCTATCATTCGCGAGACGGAGATGGAGAGCGAGGTCGTGCCGAACCTGATGATCGGCTTCGGCATCGATGAGATCCAGGCAAACTATGTTGCGGAGATCAAACTGCGCAATATCAATAAGGAGTACATCCTAAAGCAGACGCAGGTGACTTCTCAGCTCGAAAAAGAGATCGCAGAGCTGCGCGACATCCTCGGAAGTGCACGCAAGCTGAAAAATGTGATCATCGGCGAGTTGGAAGAAGTTTCTAAAAAATATGGCGCGCCTCGCAAGACGCAGATCATCTACGATGTGCAGGAGATCGCGCCCGAGGCAGAGGAAGAGAGCGTGCCGGACTATCCTGTCACGGTATTCGTCTCAAAAGAGGGATATCTCAAAAAGATCACTGCGCAATCTCTGCGCATGAGCGGCGAGCAGAAGTTCAAAGAGGGCGATAGCCTCGCTTTCTCGCAGGAGACGACGAATCGCTGTGAGATCCTCGTGTTTACGAATCAGTTCCAATGCTATAAATCGCGCCTTTCCGACTTTGACGATGCCAAGGCATCCGTCCTCGGCGATTACCTGCCGCAGAAGCTCGGCATGGATGCGGGCGAAACGGTCATTCAGGTCGTGCTTGCGGGCGATTACAAGGGATTTGTGCTATTTTTCTATGAAAATGGCAAGGTCGCAAAGGTGCCGCTGAGCGCGTATGAGACAAAGACCAACCGCAAAAAACTGACGGGCGCATACAGCGATAAGAGCCCGCTCGTTCAGATCATGGCGCTCGAGGACGATCAGCAGCTTGCTGTTTATTCGTCCGATTCACGCGCGTCCATCTTCTCGACGGCACAGCTTCTGCCGAAAACAACGCGCAACACGCAGGGCGTGAGCGTCCTGAGTTTGAAGAAAAAGGCGGTCTTTGCCCGTGCGTGCCTGCTGGAAGAAAGCGGGATCGTCAATCAAAGCCGCTATCGCACGAAGAGCATCCCTTCGGCGGGAGCGCTCATCAAAGAAGAGGATTCCCCCGATAAACAGCAGACATTTGAGGTTTGATATGTGCAGGAGGTGCACCATGCGGGAGTTTTGGCAGAAATGGAAGTGGATCGCATCCACGATCTTAGGTAGCGCGGTATTTGCGCTGGGATTTTCCCTTTTCCTAGCGCCGAATGAATTGAACGCGGGCGGTATTTCGGGCCTTGCGCAGGTGATCGTGGCGCTACTGCACGTGGGAAGCGTCGGCGTGGTGAGCATTCTGATCAATCTGCCGCTGTTTTTGCTCGGCGGGCTGAAGATCGGAAAGCGCTTTTTCGTCGGGTCGCTGCTGGGCATGGTGCTCAGCTCAGTGCTGATCGATCTTACCCTGCTCATCCCATTCCCGACGGTCGAACCGCTGGTCGGTGCGATCTACGGCGGTGTGCTTTGCGGACTGGGGTTGGGGCTCGTGTTCATCGAGGGTACGTCTACAGGCGGCTCGGATATCCTCATCCGTTTGCTCAAGCTCAAATACCGCAATGTGCCCATTGGGCAGATCTCCATGTGCTTTGACGTGGTCGTGGTCGTGCTCACGGGTCTGGTGTTTGGTGACGTGACAAAGGCGCTCTATACAGGCATTGCGGTGTTCCTCACGGGGCAGGTGATCGATGCGGTCGTTTACCGCTTTGATTATTCCAAAGTCGCGCTGATCATCACCGATCACTATGAGCAGGTCGCGCAGGCGATCGGTAGAGAGCTTGACCGTGGCGCGACATTTTTGCATGGCGAGGGAAGCTACAGCCATAAGCAGACAAAGGTCGTGCTTGCCGCAGTCAAAAAACAGCAGGTCGCAGAGCTCAAAGAGCTTGTGACAGGCATTGACCCCAATGCATTCATCATCGTGCAGGAGGCGCATCAGGTGCTTGGTGACGGCTTCGCGCGTTACAGCAAGGATTCTCTGTAAGGAGGGAGCGCCATGAAGCGCAGGATCGTACCCATCGTTGCCGCGGTCTGCCTGCTTTTGTCAGGTTGCAGTTGGATGGATGGAAATTATTCTAATGTGAAGCTCCATGAGGATCACGCACAGGTGAGCGACAGCCGCGAGGTGACAGCGTCCAACTACGCGGAGCTTCTGGATGCGCTGTATGACCTTGTTTCGCTCGGCAAGGAAAAGGGTGTGATCTATATTGGCGAAATGGATCAGTCGCGGCTGGATTTCTTCGTTGAAGCGGCAGTCAAGCGCACGATGAACAAGACACCGCTGGGCGCATATGCGGTAGAGGATATCCATTGCGAGATCGGCACGAGCAATGGTAAGCCTGCTGTTGCCGTCGAGATCGCATACCTGCACGGCCGTTCGGAGATCCGCCAGATCAGAAGCGTGGCGGATATGGAAGAAGCGGAGAAAGTGATTTATCAGAGCCTTTGCAGTTGCGATGCGAGCCTCGTTTTGCAGGTGGATCACTACGAACAGGTCGATATTGCGCAGATCGCGCAGAACTATGGTGTGAATAATCCTGAGATCGTGATGGAAGTCCCGCAGGTCACGGTCGGAGTATATCCCGAGAGTGGCTCGGAGCGCATTCTTGAAATTATTTTTACATATCAGAACAGCCGAGATGTCCTGCGCCAGATGCAGACGCAGGTATCGTATATGTTTGAAGCGGCGACGCTCTATGTCAGCGACGACAGCGCGGATTCTGTGAAGCTTGCAAGACTTTATGGCTTTATTGCGGGCTTGGGCTATGAGTTTCAGTACGATACCTCGATCACGCCCGCTTACAGCCTCTTGCGGCACGGTGTGGGCGATAGCAAGGCGTTTGCATCTGTCTATGCGGCGATGTGCCGCCAAGCAGGGATCGAATGCCACATCGTCACAGGCACACGCGATGCGCAGGCGCATGACTGGAACATCGTCTATGACGGGGATCGGTATGTGCACATCGATTTGCAACGCAGTATCGAGCTGGGGAGCTTCGCGGAGTTTTCGGACAAGCAAATGAATGGCTACGTGTGGGATTATTCGGCATATCCAGCCTGCGAAGCGTCCGCTAGTCAGGAAAGCGTGACAGAACCGACCGCCCAGACAGAGACGGAAGATGCTCATGCCAAATAATTTTTGAAAAATCAAAAAAAGTACTTGACATTTTTGAAAAACTCGCTATAATAAGCAATGTTCCTCGCGGGTGTAGCTCATCCGGTAGAGCGCCACCTTGCCAAGGTGGAGGT
>CAZVJJ010000066.1:0-7702 GCA_964627295.1 uncultured Oscillospiraceae bacterium
AGTAGTTCATCATGGAGAACATACCCTTCTTCATCTCGCCGCCGTACCAAGTGTTCAGGATGACCTGCTCACGGGAAGTGATGTTGAAAGCGACGCAGGTGGAGGAGTTCAGACCCAGCTCCTTGTAGTTCTCAACAGCAGCCTTGGAAGCGTTGTAAACAACGAAGTCAGGCTCGAAGTTCTTCAGCTCCTCCTCGGAGGGAACAATGAACATATTCTTGATGAAGTGTGCCTGCCATGCCACCTCGACGATGAAGCGGACAGCCATGCGGGTGTCAGCATTCGCACCGCAGAAAGCATCGACGACGTACAGCTTCTTGCCAGAGAGCTCCTTAACAGCCAGATCCTTCACGCTTGCCCAGACGGCCTCGCTTATGGGGTGGTTGTCGTTCTTGAACTCGTCGGAGGTCCACCAAACGGTGTTCTCGGAGTTGGCATCCATAACGATGTACTTGTCCTTAGGGGAGCGACCCGTGTAGACACCGGTCATAACGTTGACAGCGCCCAGCTCGGTCTGCTGACCCTTCTCATAGCCCGTGAGGGCGGGGTCGGTCTCTGCCTCGAAGAGTGCTTCGTAGGAGGGGTTGTGAATGATCTCGGTGGTACCGCTGATGCCGTATTTGCTCAGATCGATCATGATGATTTACCTCTTTCATTATTAAGTAATACCGATGTAAGTCGGTATCCATATCTTGCGATTCTATCTTACACTATCGATATAAAAAAATCAATACAGAAAGTTGTAAAATTTTCTTGACCTTTGTCCTAGCGTGCCGATTTGCGCCGTATCCGCGCCAGGATTGCGCACACGATCAGCAGTCCGAAGCCTGCAAGCGCGATGCCGACCGCGCACGGTATCCCTGCGCGCAGGAGTTGCTGAACCAGGAGCGCAAGCGACGCATTCGGCACGATGCGAAGCCATGCGTCGAGCGGAAATGCCGAGCACAGGCACGCGATGGCGGCGGCGCTCCCGATCACGCTCATCGTCCCGCCTGCAAGGCAGAGCGCGTGCCGTGCGCTGTGCATGGACGCACCTAGCAGGCAGATGCAAAGTACGCTGAGCAGACATCCGAGCGCAAACAGCGCGCGTGAGGTCATGAGCCGAACTGTGCCGAGCAATGCGGGATACTGCCAGTCCCAGTATTTTAAGTCCGCATAGTCCGTCACGCCGCATTCTGCGAGCCACGATACCGTGCGCGCGATGCTTTCGGAAGAAAGGACGATGCCGAATTCCGATGCAAGGTAGTCCCTGCTCGATTCGAGCAGATTCGTCAGCTCCTTTTTCGTGATGCGCTCCTGCACGCGCCCTGCATCAATGTCGGCGGCGAATGCGGCGATCTGCTCGGCGACAAAGGGCTTGATGTAAGCGTCGAGATAGCGCGAAAATGCGCGCTCGTCCATCGCTTCCCATGCGGGGTCGAGCCGTGTGAGCGTCCGCAGAAGCCACTCTGCGAGATTTTCGTCCTGCGCGGCATTGTTGATGAGCACGTCGGCGGGGAGGGAAGAAAGGTCACAGTTTCGCACAAATTCGGCAAGATATTGCCCGCGTGATGCGCAGTGGAGCGCCCCGAGGGCGCACATGGCGCTCAGAAAAAGCGCGAGCAGGATGCAAAGCACCGCCGCGAGGATGCAATGGCGCGCGGGGGAAGCAGGTTCTGGCACTTCCTCCAGAAGATAGGGCATCGCCTGTGGCGCAGGCGTATCGGGCGGTTCGGGCGAAAAAGCGCCGTCGGTAGGCGGCGCAAATGGGTCGTGCGCGTCCATCGCGCGCACACGCGCGCCACAGTTCGGGCAGAAGTTGGCATCCTCGTTCAGGTCGTTTCCACAGCAGGTGCAAAATGGCATAAAAGCGCTCCCTTTCCAACGGTTTTCCGCGCACCCCCGCGCGGGCTTGATTGCTTTCCCAGTATACGGAAAACAATTTGCCATATGCAAGCGAAACCGCACCCACCCAAGCACAATTTCCTACCTCGATCTTTGCGCGTCCGAAAGTATACCTCCACCGACAACGTGCGATAACAGAAATGCTCGTTTTTTCATCCAGACTGCCGACGACCGCCAAAGGCTTCTCCTTGGGGAGAAGCTGTCAGAAAAAATCTATTTGATTTTTTCTGACTGATGTGGGGGGAAACGTTGCAAATTTAGGAAGCAGTTGCATATTTTGCTCTGGCGCGGGAGCCCCCTCAGTCGTCGGCGGTTGGTGCGAAAAAACCGACCGTGCAGAGGTCGCTACTGCGTCGGTGGGGGTATACCCCCACCCTACAGTATAATAGGCGGGTATATCCGCACCCTGCGGTCTGGGATGGGGAATGGAAATGGGGCGGAATTCTTTGCCAAAGTTGGGAGAATTCCAATTATTTCTTGCAATTTCGCGATATCCGTGCTAAAATGGACGGACGAAACTATGGAAAGGGGCTGTTTTTTTGAAAAGGCGCATTTTTGCTGCATTTTTGCTGATTTGTGTACTGCTGAGCGGTGCGTTGCCTGTTTATGCAGAAAATAATGCCTCCTATATTGAAAATATCACGACCGTCACCTCCAACGCCATCGCGCAGGTCACGCTGAAAGTGAATATTCACCTCGATTCTGCGGTGGAAACCATCACATTCCCCGTCCCGCTCAATGCGAAAGATGTCAAGGTCAACGGAAATTCTGCCCGCGCTACGCGCTCGGGTGGTGCACTTCAGGTCGATATCAGCAGTATTTGCGGCGGTTACGCGGGCGACTATTCGCTCCGCTTCGATTTTACGCTCGAAAACGTGGTCACGCTCGTGGAGAAAAAGCTTCAGCTTGAGATCCCCATCCTCTGCGGCTTTGCCTACCCCATCACCGAGATGGATTTTGCCATCACCCTGCCCGATACCATCGACAAGCGCCCCTATTTCACGGGTGGTTACCGCCAGAGCACGATGGAATCTGTGCTCAATATCGCGGTGCAGGACAACATGATCTCTGGCACGACTACCACCGCGCTCGTCGATTACGAGACGGTCACGATGACACTTGAAGTCCCGTCCGAGATGTTCCCCACCGTGAGCACCTATGAGCGCGAGGGCAATCCCGAAGTGATCCTCATGCTGATCGTCGGCGCAGTCGCGCTATTATACTGGCTCATTTTCCTGCGCGCCATGCCCATCCTCCGTACCCGCCGCACCACACCACCCGAGGGCGTGACTGCGGGCGAACTCGGTTGCCGCCTGACCTTTGCGGGCGCGGATCTGACGATGATGGTCTTCTCGTGGGCACAGCTCGGCTACATCCTCATTCAGGTGGATGACAGCCACCGCGTGATCCTGCACAAGCGCATGGACATGGGCAACGAGCGCAGTTTGTTTGAAGTAAAGACGTTTAAGGCGCTTTTCGCCAACCGCCGCGCGGTCGATGGCACGGGATCGCATTATGCGCGCCTTGCGCTCGAAGTTTCCCAGCAAGTCCCTGGGGAAAAGGCGATGTGCAGCTCCTCCTCGGGCAATATCCGCATTTTCCGCACCATCGGAAGTGGCATCCTTGCAGTCGGCGGTGTGTGCTTTGCCATGAACCTAACGGATCTGACCGTGCTTCAGGTGCTCCTTGGCACGATTTTCGGCCTTTTCGGCATCGTATGCGCGTGGAGCTTGCAGGGCGGGATGTACCGCATCCACCTGCGCAATAAGCGTGTGCTTACCGTTTCGCTCGTGCTCGGCGCGGTTTGGATCGTGCTGAGCATCGTCGCGGGCGTGGCGCTCATCGGCATTGTGGGCGTGCTGTCGCAGCTTCTCATCGGTCTTGCCGCCGCCTATGGTGGACGGCGAAGCGATATGGGGCGCACGAATGCGCAGAATATCGTCAGTTTCCGCCATTATCTGACGCACATCCCGAAAGAGGACACCTACCAGCTCTGCAAAGCCGATCCCGAGGCGTTTTTCAGCCTCATCCCCTATGCGCTGGCAATGGGCGTGGAGGACAAATATGCGCGTTGCTTCCTGCGCCGCAAGATCCCGACCTGCCCCTACCTCGTCATCGGCAATCAAAACCGCCGTTCTGCCGAAAGTTGGGCGCGCTCCATGCGCCGCGTCGCCGATACTCTCGACGAACGCTGGCATCATATGCAGCTAGAAAAATTCGCCATCATCCATATCACAAAATGAAAAAAGCTTCCGCTTTTGCGGAAGCTTTTTTTCGCACCATTTTTCGACCCAAACTGTAGGGTGGGGGTATACCCCCACCGACGCAGTATCGATTCCTGCACGGTCGGTTTGTTGAACCATCTATCGATGACAAAGAAAAGCCTTCTCCTTGGGGAGTGGTGCTCCGCGCAGCGAATCAAAATATCCATGATTGCCAGTGGCAATCATACCATTAAAAACTGGTGGCACGGCGAAGCCGTGACGGATGTGGGGTTACCGCAGTACGTATATCGCGACTGCTTCCCAAAATCCGACGTTGCTCCCCCACATCAGTCACAAAAAATCAGATAGATTTTTTGTGACTGCTTCTCCCCGAGGAGAAGCCTTTGGTGGTCGTCGGTAGTCGGGAAGAAAAACGAGCATTTCTGTTATCGCAACGTTGTCGGTGGGGGGCGCTACTGACCTAGGGCGCTGACCTTGCGAAAGGGCTTAATTTGCGTTCTCCGTGCCGTCGGCAAGGTCGATGATGGCTTGCGCGAGGTATTTGGCGGCGCGTAGGGCTTCGGCGTGGCTATTGCCTGCCGCGCCGACTTCGACGAGAAGCGCGCCGTTTGATAAGTCCTCATTGAAGCGGTTGCCACGCAGGCTGAGCGGGCGCATGATGCCTTCTGCGTTCCGCTCGAGCTGTACGTGCAGTTTCAGCGCGAGGGACAGATTTTCCTGCCATGCATCGTAGTCCGTGCCCATCACGAACAGGAGCTGTGCGATCTGCTCGCCATCGACCGTCGCGCAGGTGCGGAGCTGATCGTTAATGTCACCCGATGCGTCGCGGTGCAGGTCGAGCACGAGCCGAATGGACGGATATTGCGCGAGAATATCGGCTGTGGATGTGCGGGCATCGGCATACGAGCCATTGTAGGATGGATAATCGTGAAGCGCGCAGTCGTGGATCACGCTGATCCCATTTTCTTCTAGAATTTGCGCTACGCGCGCGCCGATGGACACCATATTATATGCCTCGTCGAGCGTGCGAAAATCGGAAGTTTCCTCATAATCTTCCCCCTCCGCACGGGTATAGCTCTCGGACGCGTGCGTGTGGAGGATGAGCACAGTCGGCTCGTCCGCGCGAAGCGACCACGAAAGCGGCTGTGCAAGCAATGCTTCAATATCCGCCTGCACATTGGCGCTCGACTTGATGCTGACGCGCGCGGCATCCTCTGCACCGAAATGTGGGAGCACGGATACTGGCGCTATCATCTGCGTTTCCTCGACAGGCTCTGAAATTTCCTCGAAAGATGGCAAAAACCGAACATTACGTCCGGTTTCCAGATAAATCAGAAAAGACTGGATATTCGGTTTTGCGAGCAATTCCAGCAGCGGCGTGACAAGCCCGCTCCCGACGATGCGAAGCGCCGCCGCGCATACGATCACGCACGCGCCCATGCGAAGCGCCTTTTGATACTGCTCCAAGCAACCGCCTCCGTTATGCCTGCGCGGGAGGTGTGTCTCCCGCCGTCCGTGCCCCTCAGGGCTTTCGCCATTTGGGACGATTTTTCAGTTCTATGCGCAGATTTTTGAAAAAATCCTGCAAAAGTGCCGCCGCTTCCTGCTCCATAAGCCCCGCTTCTACCGTGGGATGGTGGTTAAACTCCATGGAAAACAGACTGCAAACCGAGCGCACAGCGCCGCATTTGGCATCCGATGCGCCGTAGACGACGCGCGGGATGCGCGCATTCACGATTGCCCCTGCGCACATGGGGCACGGCTCAAGCGTGACGTAGAGCGTGCACTCCCAAAGTCGCCAACCGCCGAGCGTACTGCACGCCTGCGCGATCGCCTCAAGCTCCGCGTGCGCGAGGGCGGACTTGTCCTTTTCGCGCCGATTGCGTCCGCGCCCGACGATCTCGCCCGCGCGCACGATCACACATCCAACGGGCACTTCTCCGTCGGCTGCCGCCTCGGCGGCAAGGCGAAGCGCCTCCTGCATAAAATCACGATCTTCCATACCCATCCTCCTTTTTCCTACATCATAGCGGAAAAGGCGGGATGGGTCAAGCTTTATTCCACGAGCATCGCCGCAAAGAGCGTCGCCAGTTCCTCGCGGGAGAGCGGGCGCTCTGCGCGCGCCCCGAGGCGCGCGTCTGCCGAGGCGATGCGCGAGGCCAATATCTCGGCGATTTTCTGTGTCTCCGATGCATTTGGCACGCCCGAAACAAGGTACTCCATGCTCACGCCAAAAAGCTTCGCCAGCGCCAGAAGCATCTGCGCCGACGGCTCGCGCCGTCCCTGCTCGTACATCCCCACAGCGCTCGCGCTGATCTGAAGATGCGATGCAAGCTGTGACTGGCTCATCCCCATTTCCCGCCGAAGTGCCGCAATGCGTGCACCAAGCATCCGCTCACCCCCTTTATCTGCGGCTACGATACCACATACCATGCGCAAAAGATGGAGAATTTCGGTAGGTTACACGATTCGACGGACTATACACGCACCGTGGCGTATGATAGAGGGGAAAGGCGGCGAATGCACCGCAATTTACGAAAGAGGGGATCTTTAGTGACACCGAAAATCGAGCCTGCATTGTTCACAGATCCGCAGATGCAGTCACCCACGGGCGTGTGCGAGCATTGCGGGCGTGAGCTTTATGGAAATGGGGAGTGCCCGTACTGCGAAAGGAGCGTGCCATGAAGCTTGAAGAGCTGAGCAAATGCTATGAAGCTGCGGCAGTCCCGCTACGCAAGCGACTGCGCGAACTGCGGCAAATGCTTGCCGCGACGGAAGATGCCGAGGAGATTTTTCATATCAAGCGCCGCATCGCCGAACTTACGCCGATGCTCACGCAGATGAATGAGCTTGCCGACTTGACGGCGCACTATTACGACAGGGGGTACTACCGAAATGAGAAATATACCTTATGATAGCGAGATCGGCTTGCGCCTGCCGCACGATGTGCAGATCCAGCGGATGCGTCGCGTGATCGCAAGCGAACTGACCGAGATCCAGCGCGAGATCATGATCGCCTATTATTTCGAGGAAAAGAGCATCACCCAGATTGCACAGGAGCGCGGCATCCATAAAAGCACCGCCTGCCGCACCCTCCACCGCGCCGAATCCCGCCTGAAGCGGTACTTGAAATATTGAACTGCAATCAGCAATGCACGCGCAACATCTGCACCCTCGAGATTCTCATGTGGGGACACCCGCCCTCGGGTGTCCGCCTACCGCAGTCACGACACGCAAACACGCCCGTTTTTCGCACAATTTTCCGTCCCAGACCGTAGGGTGGGGGGGTACACCCCCACCGACCACGTCGCGACCGCGGAAATGCTCGTTTTTCACACAGTTTACCGACGACCACCAAAGGCTTCTCCTTGGGGAGAAGCTGTCACAAAAAATCTATTTGATTTTTTGTGACTGATGTGGGGGCAAACGTTGCAAATTTAGGAAGCAGTTGCGCTATACGTACTGCGGTAACCCCACATCCGTCACGGCTTCGCCGTGCCACCAGTTTTTAATGGTATGATTGCCACTGGCAATCATTGATATTTTGATTCGCTGCGCGGAGCACCACTCCCCAAGGAGAAGGCTTTTCTCAG
>CAZVJJ010000067.1:0-7493 GCA_964627295.1 uncultured Oscillospiraceae bacterium
CGTCAATGTGCGCAATGCCCTGTCCCTCGGTGGTATAGTCCGTGATCACGGCTTCATAAATTTCATTTTTCGTCAACATATCGTGCTCTCCATGATAAAAAGTGCCTATCTTACGTACTTATCAGTATAGCATAATTTTCGGCTTCGGTAAAGGAAATGTTGAGAAATTCCCCGAAAGATGCTATGATAAGAAAAAGGTGGGACGCATTATGAATTATGTAAACTGTGAGCTATGCCCCAGAAAATGCCACATCGACCGCACGGCAGGTCAGCGTGGCTATTGCGGCGGCGGCGATACTGCGCTTGTCGCCAAGGCGATGCTCCACAAATGGGAAGAACCCGCCCTCGCTGGCGCGGGCGGGAGCGGGGCGATCTTCTTCGGCGGTTGCACGCTCGGGTGCAAATACTGCCAGAACCGCGCCATTTCTGCCACGCCCGTGGGCACGCCCATGGACAGCCGCGCGCTCCGCGCGTGCATGGAAGATCTCATTGCGCGTGGCGCGGAAAATATCGACCTCGTGACCCCGACGCATTACTTGCCGACGCTTCTCCCCGCCCTCACGCCGAAGCTTCCTGTGCCCGTCGTGTATAACTGCGGCGGATATGAGCGCGCCGAAACTTTGCGCGCACTCGAGGGGAAAATCGACATCTACCTGCCCGACCTGAAATATGCCGATGCGTCGCTTGCGCGCACGCTTTCAGGCGCGGAGGACTATTTCCCCATTGCGACCGCGGCGATCCGCGAAATGGTGCGCCAAACAGGGCGCGTGCAATGGGACGGCGAGCGCGTCGTGCGGGGCGTGATCGTGCGGCATCTCATTTTGCCCGGTCACGTGGAAAATTCGCTCAAATGCCTCGACTGGCTCGGCGAAAATTTTGAAAAAGGCGAAATTCTCGTCAGCCTCATGCGCCAGTACACCCCCATGGGCGGTCTGCCCGCCCCATTTGACCGTCGCGTGAGCGACGAAGAATACGACGCGGTGCTCAGCTGGATGTACTTAAACGATCTCGAGGGCTTCACGCAGGAAAAAAGCGCCGCAGACGCGGACTATATCCCCGATTTTTGACCGCACACCGCGTATTTTTGTGCGCGAAAGCAGAAATTCCTGTTGCATTTTTCCACCACGTATGGTAAAATGTCCCCATCACATTTACACAAAAGGAGCTACGCCATGATTTCAAGAGAAATATGTGCGCGTGTTTTGCACAAAGCCGTCTCCACAGGCGCGGACTACGCCGAGATCTTTGCGGAAAACACCACCAATCATTCGATCTCCATGATCGCAAGCAAGGTCGATTCCATCCGCGATACCGTTATCGCAGGTGCTGCCGTCCGCGTCTATAAGGGAATGCGCTCGGTCATGGCTTCGACCGTCGATACGAGCGAAGCAGGTCTTCTGCGTTGCGCCGAGCAGGCGGCAGAGGCGCTCGGCCAGGGCACGGCTGCTATGGACATCGTGCTCAAGGAGCGCACCTTCGGCGATATCCACCCTGTCAAGATCGCCCCGACTTCCTGCGGCAACAAGGAGAAGGTCGATGTGCTCAAGCAGGGCTATTTCGCCGCAAAGGACTACGATGAATGCATCCAGCAGGTATCGGGCACGCTGCTCGATGTTGACCACAACATCCTCATTGCCAATACCGATGGTACTTACGCACGTGACCGCCAGATCCGCACCCGCATCGCCATTTCCGCCGTCGCGGACAAGGGTACAGGCACGCAGAGAGGCTCCTTCGGTCCTGGCCGCCGCATGGGCATGGAGATGTTCGACTTCATCGACCCGAAGCACGTCGGCGAGGTCGCCGCAAAGCAGGCTGTCACCATGGCTGGCGCTGGCTACTGCCCCGCAGGTGTGATGCCCGTCGCCATTGACAATGGCTTCGGCGGCGTTATCTTCCACGAGGCGTGCGGTCACTCGCTCGAGGCATCCTCGGTCGCTTACGGTCAGAGCCAGTTCACAGGCAAGCTCGGCGAGAAGATCGCAAACGAAAAGGTCACCGCCATCGACGATGGCACGATCCCGAATGCATGGGGCTCTATCAATATCGACGACGAGGGCACGCCCGCACAGCGCAATGTGCTGATCGAAAAGGGTGTCCTCAAATCCTACATGATCGACAAGTTCAACGGCAGAAGAATGGGCATGGCATCGACTGGCTCTTCCCGCCGCCAGAGCTACGCCTACACCCCGACCTCCCGCATGACCAATACCTATATTGCCGCAGGCGAGGACAAGAACGAGGACATCATCTCTTCCATCGAATACGGTCTGTATGCCGCATCCATGGGCGGTGGCTCGGTCAACCCCGTCACGGGCGAATTCAACTTCTCCGTCAATGAGGGCTATATCATCCGCAACGGCAAGATCTGCGAGCCTGTGCGCGGCGCATCCCTCGTCGGCAAGGGCAGCGAGATCATCCAGAACATCGACATGGTCGGCACGGATATGGAAATGGGTCAGGGTATGTGCGGCTCTTCCAGCGGTAGCGTGCCCACGAACGTCGGTCAGCCGCTCATCCGCGTGTCGAGCATCACCGTCGGTGGCAGATAAGGAGGCATTACCATGAATTTTAATGAATTTAAGCAGCTCGTGATCGCCGAATGCGAAGCACGTGGCGTTGCAGAATATGAGCTTTACTATCAGGCATCCTCCAGCACCTCGGTCGATACCTTCCAGCACAGCATCAATGGCTTCACCTCTTCCCTTTCGGGCGGTGTTTGCTTCCGTTGCATCTGGAATGGCAAAATGGGCTATTCGTCCACCGAGGATATGCGCGCTGAGCAGGCAAAGGCGCTCGTCGCCAAAGCCATCGACAATGCCGAGAACCTCGAAGCAGAGGAAGCTGTTTTCCTCGGCGAGGGCGGTCAGGAATATGAGCCGCTTGAGGATAGAAGCTACCCGCTCCCCACCACCGAGGAGCTGATCACCAAGGCGCTCGAAACGACCGAAAAGCTCTACGCCGCCGACCCCATGGTCGTCGATGGCGCGCAGACCGAAACGATCGTGGAAACGAGCGAGGTCGCCATCTACAATTCCAAGGGGCTTGACCTGCACCGCAGCAATGCGCTTTCGGGTCTTGTGGTCGTCGGCGTTGTTTCCGACGGTACGGATATGGCAAATGACTATATGTTCAAGTTTGGCAAACTCGACACGATCGATACCGATGCGCTCGTTGCCAAAGCGGTCAACAGCGCAAAGGAAAAGCTCGGTGGTGATGTCGCGCCTACGGGTCAGTATCCTGTCGTGTTCAGCCCCGATGCGATGTGCAGTCTGCTGAGCGCATTCTCGTCCACTTTCTCTTCCGAAGCCGCGCAAAAGGGACTTTCTCAGCTTGCGGGCAAGGAGGGCGAGATGATCGCATCTCCCATCGTCACGCTCGTGGACGATCCGTTCTACAAGGACGATCCCACCCCCTCGAATTTCGATGCAGAGGGTAGCCCGACGCACAAGAAGAACCTCATCGATGCAGGCAAGCTCACCACGCTCCTGTACAATCTAAAAACCGCCGCTGTCGCGGGCAAAAAGACCACGGGCAACGCTTCCAAGGCTGGCTATGATGCCCCCGTCGGCATCCGTCCGTTCACGCTCTACCTCGAAAGTGGCGACATGAGCGAAGATGCGCTCCTCGAAAAGGTCGGCAATGGCGTTTACATCAACGATCTGAGCGGTCTGCACGCAGGTGCGGATGCCATCTCTGGCGATTTCTCGCTTCAGAGCGCGGGCTACATGATCGAGGGTGGCAAAAAGACCACCTACGTCAAATCCTTCACCGTCGCAGGCAACTACTATGAACTGCTCAAGAACATCACCACCATCGCAAATAACCTCACATTCCCTGGAATGGGTTCGTATGGCTCTCCCAGCGTCCTCGTCGAGGGTCTGTCCATCGCAGGTAAATAACCCCCATTCTGCCCGATGCACCCCGCATCGGGCAGGTTTTTTTTGCTTTTTGCGCACAATTTGACGTTTTTGGCTGTAGGGTGGGGGTATACCCCCACCGACGCAGTATCGACCTCTGCACGGTCGGTTTTTAGAATCAACCATCGACAACTGAGGAAAGCCTTCTCCTTGGGGAGTGGTGCTCCGCGCAGCGAATCAAAATATCCATGATTGCCAGTGGCAATCATACCATTAAAAACTGGTGGCAGCCCAAAGGGCTGACGGATGTGGGGCTACCGCAGTACGTATACCGTAACTGCTTCCTAAATTTGCAACGTTTGTCCCCACATCAGTCAGAAAAAATCCGATAGATTTTTTTCTGACAGCTTCTCCCCAAGGAGAAGCCTTTGGTGGTCGTCGGCAATTTGTGCGAAAAACGTACATTTCCGTTGTCGCAACGTTGTCGGTGGGGGTATACCCCCACCCTACAGTATAATAGGCGAGCGCGGTCGGATATTTCATCGCAAAAGCTTGGGAATCTTCTGGAAAGGGATTCCCTTTTTTCTATTTTTGTATTATAATGGGTGCAGAAATTTGTCTATTTCGGCATTTTGCCGTTCATTTTGCGCAAAGGAGAGAGCGTATGCGTTTATATGCGAAATTTCGGAGAATTTTTGCCTGTGTTCTTCTGATTTTTGTTCTTTTTTCGACGATCCTGCCCGTTTCTGCGGAGGAAGAGGAGCAACAGACGATCAGGGTCGGTTATTTTTACTTCGACGGCTATCACATGATGGACGAGGACGGCGTGCGTAGTGGCTATGGCTACGATCTTCTGCGCCTCGTCGCCCGCTATATCAACGTGGACTATGAATACGTCGGCTACGACTTAGGCTGGGACGATATGCTCACGATGCTTGAAGATGGCACGATCGATGTCGTGACCACCGCGCACGCCACGCCCGAACAGCTCAACGAATTCGCCTTTTCCAAGGCGATCGGCACGAGCAGCGCGATGCTCACCGTGCGTCAGGACAACGCCACCATCCAGTCCTACAATTACCCCACCTACGAGGGGATGCTCGTCGGTATGCTCGAGAACAACAGCCGCAACGAAGACCTCGAGCATTTCGCGCAGGAGCACGAATTTTCCTACAACCCCGTCTATTTTTCGACCACTTCTGCGCTGGAGCAGGCGCTTCAAGCGGGCATCGTCGATGCCGCATTCACAAGCTCCCTGCGCAGGACGCAAAACGAGCGCGTGCTCAACAGCTTCGCCCAGAGCAATTTCTACGCCATCGTGCGCAAGGACGATACGGCGCTGCTTGAAAAGATCAACTATGCCATCGATCAGCTCGATGCCGCCGAGGGCGACTGGAAAACGACCCTCACGAACCGCTACTATGACCACCTCGACGAAAAGGTGCTCGATTTTACCAAAGAAGAGCAGGCACTCATCCGCCAGTACGCAAATGGCGAAAAAGCGTTCACCGTTTCCGTCTGCACTGACAAAAAGCCCTATGCCTATGTCGAGGATGGGCAGGCAAAGGGCATTCTGGTGGACTATTTTGCGATGCTTGCCGAATACGTCGGCATTCCCTACACCCTTGTCGTCCCCGCAAGTCACGATGAATATGCCTATATGTACGAGCACAGCGGCACGATCGACGCATTTATTGACGGAAGCTACCTTTCGGAATACGATGCCGAGGAAGCGGATTTCACCCTCACCGCACCGTACACCACCGTGCGTTTTGCTATGGTCATGCGCCGCGATTTTTCGGGCACCCTGAGCACGCTCGCTATCAGCCAGTCGCAGGGACTGCTCGGCATTGAAGACGAGCTTGCGCCCGATGCATCCCGCATTTTGGTATCCACCTGCGAGGATGCAATGGAAACAGTGCTCAACAGAAATGCAGATGCCGCCGTTGTGTATCTGCACACCGCACAGCAATACGTCAATCAGGATGCGCAGGGCTTGCTCACCTACACCACGCGCCAAGACCCGACCCGCGATTATGCCATCGCCTTTGCAAGCAAGGCAAACCGCGCCCTTGCAGGCATCTTCACCAAGGCGATCTATGCCATGCCCGAGGGCACGTTTGAAGACCTCGCCGCGCAGTATACGAGCTACGCGGTGAGCGATATCGACCTCATAACGTGGATCCGCGTGTATCCGCTGACATTCGCGGCGATCCTCGTCGGATTTTTCATGCTCGTTTTGCTTGCAGTCCTGCTCTTCGAGCGCCAGAAAGCCATCTCCATCGAGCAAAAGCGTACCGAAGAATATTCTGCCCTCGCCAAGCGCGCAGAGCACGCCAACCGCGCCAAGAGCGAATTCCTTGCCAATGTCTCCCATGATATCCGCACGCCAATGAATGCCATCGTCGGCATCACCGACCTCATGGCGCATCATCCCGATACCACGCCCGCGCTTCGCGACTATCTGCGAAAAGTGCGCTCGTCAAGCCGCCATCTGCTCAGTCTGATCGACGATGTGCTCGACATGAGCCGCATCGAATCGGACAAGATCAAGCTCAACCCCGAAACGCTGAGCCTACACGAGCAGATCGAGCAGGTCGAAACGATCGCGCGTGAAAATGCGCAGGCGCGCAATCAGGAATTCATCGTCGATGCGCCTCCGCTCAAGCATGATTCCGTCATCGCCGACGGTCTGAAACTGCGGCGGGTGCTGCTCAATCTCCTCTCGAATTCCGTCAAATACACGCAGGTCGGTGGCAGGATCTCCCTCAGCATCGAAGAATTCGCCGCGCCCGACCCCGCGTATGCCAGCTTCCGCATCGATGTGGTGGATAACGGCTGTGGCATGAGCAAAGAATTCGTCGCGCGCATCTTTGAGCCGTTTGCGCGAAGCGAAGCATCCGTCACCAATAAAATTCAGGGCACGGGACTGGGTATGTCGATCACGAAAGGCATTCTCGATGCCATGGGTGGCACGATCAACGTAAAAAGCGTGCCGAATGTCGGCACACGCTTCACCGTGGAGCTGACGCTCCCGATCGCCGAAACGCCCGCCACAACGCCGAAATCGACTGCGCCCGAGGTCAGTCTCGCGGGCAAGCATTTCCTCTGCGCAGAAGATAACGACCTCAATGCCGAGATCATGCGCGCATTGCTCTCCTCCCGCGGTGCGACCTGCGACATCTATCCCAACGGCGCGGCGCTGATGGAGATATTCGGCGATCTTGCGCCCGATGCTTACGATGCCGTCCTGCTCGATGTCCAGATGCCGATCATGAACGGTCTGGAGACCGCCCGCGCCATCCGCGCTTCCAGCAATCCCCTCGGGAAAACCATCCCCATCATCGCCCTCTCGGCAAATGCCTATGCCGAAGATGTCCAGCGAAGCACCGAAGCAGGCATGGATGCCCACCTTTCCAAGCCCCTCGATATGCAACAGCTCGAAAAAGCCATCCAAACCCTCTGCCATACGTGATCATGTTCATTTTTGCGCACAATTTGACATTTTGATCGTAGGGTGGGGGTACACCCCCACCGACAACGTTGCGACGATAGAAATGCGCGTTTTTCATCCAGACTGCCGACGACCACCAAAGGCTTCTCCTTGGGGAGAAGCTGTCACAAAAAATCTAT
>CAZVJJ010000068.1:0-7299 GCA_964627295.1 uncultured Oscillospiraceae bacterium
GCGGCCTCTTGAACCCCATTCAAGCGCGATACCAAACTTCGCCACACCCGGAAATATTTTGTTGCTCGCCTTAGCGCTTGAGTATAATAGCACATCTTTCTGGAAAATGCAAGCATTATTTTTCATTTTTTAAAAAAATTTTTCAGCACTTCCAAAATGGAGAGAAATGTAAGCGGATAGGGGCGAATTGACCCTATCCGCTTATCAAAAGCTGCGTTATATACTCTTGTCAAAATAGGTGGCTGTCGCACTCAGGCAGAGTTTTTCAGGTTCGGTGGCGCGGTAGGCTTCGGCACGCAGGGGCTCATCAGGCTCTTTGTGACAGAAAGCACGTGCACGGTAATAAGCACGTCTTCGCCCGCGATGAGGGGGCGGTGATAGGTGGTGCTCATCTGCACCGTCGGTGCTGTGCCTTCGCCACGCTTGATGCAGTAGGCGATGAAACCCATTGCCTGATCGACGACTGTTGCGCACATACCGCCGTGGAGCGTCCCAGGACCATTGCGCATCCAAGGCTCTGTGTGACAGCGCATCTGACATTCGCCACGCTCAGCGTCACACGCAAGCAGGGAATAGTGCATCTGATCGCCAATGGAGTTTGGGGCGATGGTATGAAGCTCTGCGATGCGGTCACGGATGATCTTGGCAAGTGCATCCGATGTGAAGCGAAGTTGCATTATTCGCCTCGTTCAGAGCTGACGACCTTGCCGATGTTCCATAGATGGGCAACGGTGCGCTCTGCTTCTGCTTTTTCTGCATCGGAATCGTACTCAAGGTAGACGGTGTGGGCACTGCAATCGACGCATTCGACCTGAACGCACCAACCGCCCTCGTGAACGATCATTCCTGCACCGCGGCAAAGGGGGCAGTCTTCCAGTATGATTTTTTCTTCCATTGTTTTATCTCCTTATCGAAAAACGGATTCATTTGTATCGTAAAGCTCCAAACGCGTGCAAGTAACGAAATCAGGCGTAAGATGGGGAAGTTCTTTGCTTATCGCCGCACAAAGCTGCATGGGGTTGAGTGTGGGGTTTTGGCAGCATATGCGGGCGCTAAGCGTGAGCGTATGCAGATCGGATGCGACAGAAAGTTTGCGGATCATGGGAATGATGTCTTGAACGCTGTCGCCTTTCTTGCTTTTTTTCTCGACGAGAAGTTCGGGACGTGCAAAAAGCGCTGTGATATCGTCTTGTGCGCCCTGCGGAACACCGTTGTCGTATTCCAGCACAAGAACGCAGTCGAGATATGCAAGGTTTTTTAGCTTGCTCGATTCTGTATAGGCATCAAGCACGTGCACACCTTGCGTTAAGACCGCATTCAGGCGCGTGACGATCTCATCACATGGGACATCTGCGCCGTCAAGCTCAAAGCCGAGAAGCTCGCAATGGCTTGCAACACCGACGGAGAGTGGCAATGCGATCGAGACGGATGGTCGCGGGCTGAAGCCCTGCGTATGTTTCAGCGGTAGACCAGCCCGCTTGAATGCACGCTGGAAAAGGCGCATCAGATCCAGATGGGAGATCCAGACAGCGTCACCAGTCTTTTCAAACAGAAGTCTAATCATCGCACTCGACCTCCTTTAGGAGCTTGCTTGCGCCACAGCCTGCACAGCCGTGACGGCAGTCGGGTGTAACGATGCCCTCGTAGGCTCTTTGACGCTCGCGACGCAGGAAATTTTTATGAATGCCGACATCGATGCGATCCCACGGGAGAACTTCGCTTTCTTCATAGCCACGGGTGGTATAGAAATCGGGATCGATGCCACAGGCACGGAATGCGTCGAGCCAAACGTCGTAGCGGAAATACTCGTTCCATCCGTCAAGCCGTGCGCCGTGCTCGACGGCGTATTCGATGACCGAGCCGAGACGACGGTCGCCACGCGCGAAAACGGCTTCCAGACGGCTCAGATCGGGTTCGTGGTAGTCGTATTCGATGGATTTGGAATAGAAATGGCTCTTTAGGAGCTTACAGCGCCGCAGGTATTCCTCGGGCGTGATCTGCTTTTCCCATTGGAACGGCGTGTGCGGCTTCGGGACGAAATAGGAGGTCGAAACGTGCACGCGCAGGCCGCGCTTTTTGTTCGTCGCGTGTTCCTGCCATGTTTTGATGACCTTGTAGCAAAGCTCGGCGATACCGAGCACGTCCTCGTCCGTTTCTGTCGGCAAACCGAGCATGAAATAGAGCTTGACATTGTTCCAGCCACCAGAGAAAGCGTTGGCGCAGGTGGTCAGGATCTCTTCTTCGGTCAGATTTTTGTTGATCACATCCCGCAGACGTTGCGTGCCTGCCTCGGGAGCAAAGGTAAGCCCTGATTTTTTGCCAGTTTGCAGTTTTTGCATCAGCTCACGCGAGAAGTTGTCCGCGCGCAGAGAGGGGACGGATAGGCTGATATGATTTGCTTCGCAGTAGGGGATCATTGCATCGGTCAGTTCTTTCAGACCGCGGTAATCGGATGTCGAAAGACTGGAAAGCGTGATCTCATTGTGACCAGAGAACGCCATGGTCTGCTTTGCCTGCTCGAAAAGGACTTCGGGACTTTTCTTACGCACGGGACGGCAGGAAAAACCAGCCTGACAGAAGCGGCAACCGCGAATGCAACCACGAAAAACTTCGAGATTTGCGCGGTCGTGGACGATCTCGGTGGAGGGGACGATCATTTTGGTCGGCCAGTAGGCGTGGTCAAGGTCTTCGACAATGCGCTTGTGAATGATCTCGGGTGCGCCATCGAGCGGTGTGATCGCGCGAAGCGTGCCGTCGGGCTCGTATTCGTGCTGATAAAGGCTCGGGACATACACGCCCTCGATCTTAGCGACCTCGTGCAGAAAGAGTTCCTTGCTCCAGCCCTCGGACTTTGCCCTGTCGTAAAGGGAAACGATATCGACGGTGCTTTCTTCGCCCTCGCCGAGGGAGAAAAAGTCGATAAAGTCGGCAAGTGGCTCGGGGTTAAAGGCGCATACGCCACCAGCGAATACGATGTTTTTCAATTCGTGACGGTCGGCGGAACGAAGTGGCAGACCAGACAGGCGAAGCATATTGAGAATATTGGAATAAGCCATTTCATAGCCGATGGTAAAGGCAATCATATCAAAGTCCTTTACGCTGTCGTGGCTCTCAAGCGCCCAGAGGGGAAGATCGTGTTCGCGCATGGCATCTTCCATATCTGCCCATGGCGCGAAAACGCGTTCGCACCAGATGCCGTCCATCTCGTTCATAACGCCATAGAGAATGCGCATGCCGAGATTGGACATACCGATTTCATAGGTATCAGGAAAACAGAAAGCGACGCGCACGCGTACATTTTCTTTTTCTTTGCGTATCTCGCCCCATTCGCCACCTGTGTATCGCGCAGGCTTTTGCGCCGTGGGGAGGATGCGCCGTAGTTTATCGGACATAGTGTTACCTCATTTGCTCGTAGTGATTCCTATTGTAACCGTTTCGAGCGTGTTTTGCAAGGTATTTTTATCGGATGTATGCGCAGGCAGAAAAGAATTGCGAAAAAAAGGGGAAAGATGCCGAGTTTCATTCGGATCGATGCCCATAGACCAACTGCGATGAGCAGGAAAAGAATGCTATATTCGCATATGCGCGAAGCAGATGTAGCATATTTTGGCGGAAGAATGAGCGCAAATGCGCACCGCAGGATGCGCCCGCCGTCCATCGGTGCAATGGGAAGAAGATTGTATGCGGCTTGAAAAAAAGCACAGATCGCGATTTCTGGCGCGATGCGGCGCACCGCAATGAGCGCAAGTGAACCAAGCGGACCTGCCGCCGCACACACTAGCTCGCGAACAGGGTCGAGTGGCGCGGTCTCGATTTGTGCACCGAGGACACCAATATGGATGCGAAAGATGTCTGATCGAAATAGCTTCAATGCGAATATGTGACACAGCTCATGCACGAGCGCGGCAAACGCACAGGCGAAGAGCCAACGCAGGGGGATGAGCAAAAGGAGGATCGCCCAGAAAAACGGCACGAGGGGCGCAAAATCAAACTGGATCTTCCGCACTGTCAATGATCTCCCGACAAAAGGCGGTAAATGCCTGCGCACAGCTCTCGCCACTTTGCACGGACGCAACCAACGAATCAAATGCTGCGGCGGTGACAGCGGCATCTCCTGGAATCAGAAAATCCCGAATCACGTCTAACGCCGTCGGAAAAAGGGAATGCAAAAAGAAAAGAAATGCAAGCAAGATAGCAATGCCGATGGCGCGTCCATTTCGCCGTTTTGGTGGGAAATCATGCACTTTTGCGCCACCACTTGTGTAATCGATCTGATAGCTCACGATATCACCTCGTGTTATGCTATGTTCTATCGTGATAAAAATGACCAAATTTAGAAAAATGCGCCTATAGGGGTTGACAAGTTCCGTTTTTTTCATTATAATACATAGGCTATCGGGGTGTGGCGAAGTTTGGTATCGCGCATGGTTCGGGTCCATGAGGCCTCGGGTTCGAATCCCGACACTCCGACCAAAAAGAAAAGTCGCGTAAGCGGCTTTTTCTTTTTGTTCTCTTCGTTCTTCTCTTTTCACTCTTAACTTTTAACTTGATCTCCCGCGCGACTTTTCCAGAGAAGAAATAAAAGAGAAAAGAGAAGAGTTGGCTTCGCCATGTGAAATGCCTGCGGGCGTGGGTGGATCAATTTCATTTCACTCAAACCCCATCATAAAAAGATGAGATTTTATTTGTGGTATTTACTTCCTGCCTGAATTGCTTCTGCGCGGTAGAGTTGCTCGAGCACCATGATGCGTGCAAGATGGTGCGGAAAAGTCATTGGTCCCATGGAAAGTCTGAAATCTGCGCGTTCTTTCACGCGCGGGGACATACCAAACGAAGAACCGATCAGAAAACAGGCGCTGGATCTGCCTGCAAGCTTCACGTCGGCGAGTTTCGCGGCGAATTGCTCGCTAGAAAGCGTCTTTCCCTCGGGAGTGAATACGCACAGCCACGCGCCCTTGGGGAGTTTCTGGAAGATGAGCTCCGCTTCCTTTTCAAGCCCTGCGGCGATCTCGGCAGGGGAGGGGTCGTCGGGAAGTCTTGCTTCGGGAAGTTCGAGGAGCGTGAAGCGGCAATAGCCCCCGAGGCGCTTTTTGTATTCCTCTGCGGCGGAAATATAGAATTTCTCTTTCAGCTTGCCCATTGTGATGAGCGTGATCTCGAACATGGCAGTTCCTCCCGTTGATTTTCTTCATTTTATCATGATTTTCGGGAAAATGCAACATAATCAGTCGTATTGCGGGCAAACTTAACAAGGGGTGCTCAAATGAAAGAGAAGAAAAAGGACGAAAAGATCATTGTTGATCCAAACGGGAGCTATACGGGGCTTACAAAATATCCCGACGAAAAGCCCGTGCAGGATGTAGATGATCTGTAAAAACAAATGGAAGGCTTCCCGCGGTGGGAAGCCTTTTTCTTATGCACCCTTGAATTTACGCTTGGTCGCAAGTCCACCGCGGATGTGGCGCTCTTGCTTATTCTTATCGAGGACGATCCTTGCTTGCGCATAGAGCGAATAGTTGACCGTTTTTAGCCGCTCGGTGATGTCCTTATGTACAGTTGACTTGGAAATGCCGAACTTCTGCGCGGCGGCGCGGACGGTGGCACCTGTTTCGATGATGTACACAGCCAGATCGCAGGCTCTTTTTTCAATGCCGTACTCCATATGCTTCCCTCCGATGCTGTGTGCTACCGTAAAAACGTATGCTTTTGGAGCAGGATTTATACATCTTGACGGCGACAATGGCGCGCGGTAGAAAAAATATGGATATATGGGTTAAAATTTGATTAAGCTACTGGATTTTTTTGAAAAATACGCTATAATGTAGCATATGGAACTTTGTTTCGCAGATAACGAGTTAGGAGGGGATGAGATGAAGCAAATTTTATCGGTCGCGCTTATTCTTGTTCTGCTTTTTGCGGCTACTGGATGCTGCTATGCACCGGGCTATGAGGGATCGGAGCTTTTGGGGATGCGCTATACGCTTCCACCTGAATGGATCCCTGAGGTCTCAACGCCTGATCAAGGAAAGGTCGATGACAACGGCGAAACGCTCACGCCTGAGCCGATTACGCTTCCAGCGGATGCGCAGGAGAAGATCGATGCGCTTCCTGAGCGGAAAAATTCGGATTTTGTCAACGTGCTTGACTATATCCCCGATGCGGCTGTGGAGCTGAAGTATGCGACAGAGGATAACATTGCTGGCAAGGTGATCTACAGCTTTGATACTGTGTATCTCCGCTATGGAACAGTCGTGAAGCTCATGCAGGTTCAGCAGGAATTGCGCGAGCAGGGGCTAAAGCTCAAATTCTGGGATGCATTCCGTCCCGCATCTGCGCAGAAAGTGCTTTGGGCGGCGTATCCGAATGAGCTTTTCGTTGCAAACCCTGAAAATGGCTACAGCAATCACACTCGCGGCAATACGGTCGATATCACGCTTGTGGATGCGAATGATCAGGAACTTGAAATGCCCTCTGGATTCGACGAATTCACCGCACAGGCAGACCGCAACTACGGCGACTGCACTGAAGAGGCGGCAAAGAATGCGACGCTTCTCGAAGAATTGATGGTCAAATATGGCTTTACGCTCCTGCAATCGGAGTGGTGGCACTATGTGGACGAGACGGACTACGAGCCAGAGACAGTATTTGATCCTGCGGTCATCAGTACATGGTATGCCGAGTGCAATGAGTACATCAACATCCGCGAAGAGGCGGATTATATGAGCGATGCGATCGGTGAGATCCCCAAAGATGCGGCGTTTACGCTCCTTGGCTGGAACGGAAACTATGCATTCGTTGAGTATCAGGGACAACGTGGCTATGTAAATAAGGACTATATCCGAAATACGAAATAATTAAGCACATAATAACAAACGTAGCGTATCTAGTTAAGATGCGCTACGTTTTTTTATATTCGGAAATGGGATTACAGCGTTGAAAATTCGTAATTTTCAAATTTCAGTCGGTCGCCTACGTCGATGCCAAATGGCAAAAGCGCGATGGCGACCTCGCTGACAACGCCTGTGTCGTCATAGCGAACGGATGCGTAATCCCCACGAATGTCGATAACGGTGCAGAGCATAGTTGCCTCCCAGTTGAAAACCCGCCCCTGAAAGCAGGGGCGGGTCAATTTTATCTTGCGGATAGAACCGAAGAATTAGTCCTTGTACATCTCAACAAGCTTGTTCAGATGCTCCCAGCGCTCCTTAGCAGCAGCCTCGTTCTTGGCGAACAGGTCGGTTGCACGCTCGGGGAACTCGCGGGTCAGACGGGAGTAACGAGCCTCGTTCATCAGGAACT
>CAZVJJ010000069.1:0-7192 GCA_964627295.1 uncultured Oscillospiraceae bacterium
TGGAAAAGAGCATACACGCGGGCTGGCGGTGCATGGCGCACGCGCAGTAGAGCACCAGACCGCCCGTGGTCGAGCCGATGGTCTGCGGCAGGCACAGCGCCGTGCCGAGCATTTCCTTTCCGTAAAGGTCGGGGTTATTCTGGTCGCCACAGGTCGCCTTTTTATCGCCGAACTGGAGCGCTTTCTGGAACGATGCGAGGGTATTGAGCCCGCCGTGCGATACGAGCGCGGGCGCGGTCACTGTGCCCGGGGTCACGACACGTCCCTGAAACTGTTTCATGCCTGTTCGCCTCCTTTGGTGATCTCGAAGAGGATCTCGTCCTCGGTGTAGTAGCGGGCGGTGGTATAGGTGCGCAGTTTATTCGAGCAGGTGATGACGGGCATCGATGCGCACAGGGGGTTATTCATGTACATCAGCGGGCAGATAGAGCTGAGGATCACGCCCGTTGCGCGCAGGCGCGGGGCATAGGAGCTCTCTTCAAATGCCTTTTTGACGGCGGGTGCGGTCGTAAAGACGGTGGGAATGCTGACTTTGGAAAGTCCGTTCTTTTTTAGCGCAGATTCGACGCGAAGCGTCCAATCTTCCAGTTGTTTCAGGCTCATGTGCGGACAGCCGATGAAGCAGAGTTTGGGCTTTGCGTCCTCGTTTTTCCACATGATCGGGTAATTTGCCTGCACGCGGGCAAGTTCCGCGTCGTCGATGACGTAGATCTTCGCGCCCTCGGCGACAAGCCCCGCGCCCTGCTCCTTTGCCTCGGGGGTCAGGTTTTCGATATGGTAAAGTCCGACTGCGCCGTTCGATGCGGTCGCCGCGCCGAAATCTTTGAGATAGCCGCAGACACCGTCGGTCAGTTCTGTGCCGAGCCAGCGGTCAAGTCCGACGATAAACGGTACGTCTTCCATCACTTTCATGCCGATGGCAGAGCCAAGAAGCTGTGCCTCGGGCATTTTCGTCGTTTCGATCTTGACGATCCATGTCGCCTTTCTTCCCGCGTCGGTCAGCAGACCGAAATAGGGAACGCATCCTGCGATCGAGCCCATGATGTCCATGATGCCCGAATTGCGGTTACAGCGCGCGCCGAGCACGGAGTTTGCGTACACGACGGCGGAGGACTCCGCCCAACTGAGGATCTCGCCCTTTTTCGGCTTATTTCCCACCTGATCGAGATAGCACGCGCAGGTGAAAGCGTCGTCATTCATTAAGCCAAGTTCCGCAAGCTGTTTTTCATAGGAGTCCTGCGTTGCGTACATAAACTGCTTAAAAACGAGTTTTTGCAGCAAATTTGCGGGAACGGCGGGGTCGAGCGGGCGGGGATCGACGGAGAATTTCTGCGCCGAGACAGCGCCCGCGTCGATGAGCTGCTGCATCAGGTCAAACACGGGCTTCATCATTTTCAGCCCGAACGAGGTAACGAGGTGGTTGTATTCCGATGTGACAGGCACCATTTTCTCTGCGCCAAAGGCTTCGCCGTACATGACGAGGGTGCGCATCACCTTCGCCATCGTCTCGCCTTTTGCGCCGTCGAGGATCGCCTGTTGCTCTTTTGTCAGCTGCATAGCCATGCTCCTTTTCTTAAAGTTTCATGCACACATCCCACGCCTGCCAGATGGCGGTGCGCAGATTGCCGACCTTATTCGCGTCGCCAATGATGTGCACGTGCTTTGCCTTTTCGGCAATGGGTGCGGGGCGGTAGCCCGTGGAGAGGATGACGGAATCGGCATCGATCACGAATTGCTTGCCCTCAGCATCGGCAACGAGCACGCCATCTTCGCGCACCTCGCAAAGGCGCGTTTGCAGATGCACGGGCACATGATTTGCGCTGAAGAAGTCGCGCAGATAGCTGGAATTTGCAAGGCACACGCCCTTGACGGCGATCAGATCGTCCTTCATTTCCACGATCGTAGGCTTTTTGCCCTGAAGATAGAGTTCATACGCGATCTCGCAACCTGTCAGACCACCGCCGACGATGACGACCTTTTCGCCAACGCTTGCGCGTCCGCGCAGGAAATCGATCGCCTGAATGCCGTTTTCGATGCCCTTGACAGGGATGCGGATGGGGTTCGCGCCTGTTGCGACCACGACTTCATCCGCGCCGAGCGATGCGATATCGGTGACTTCTGTGCCGAATTTGATCTCGATGGGGTACTTTGCCATCTCGCGACAGTACCATGCGATCAATTCGCGATCTTTTTCCTTAAAGCTTGGCGCGGCCGCGGCGATGAACACACCGCCAAGCTCGTTCGATTTTTCGTAAAGCGTGACGCTGTGCCCGCGCTTTGCGCAGACGAGTGCCGCTTCCATGCCACCGATGCCACCGCCGATCACGGCGATGCGTTTGGCACGTTTTGCGGGGGTGATGTGGTATTTTTTGCTCTGCATCGTCTCGGGGTTGATGGCACAGCGCGCAAGTCCCATGGAATCGGAAAGATCCTGATCGTTGGCGTGCCCCTTATAGTGGCAGAAATTGAAGCAACCATTGTGGCAGCAGATGCAGGGGCGAATATCCTCAAGACGGTCTTCGATCAGCTTCGTGATCCATTCGCCATCGGCAAGGAACTGCCGCGCGATGCCCACGCCGTCGATCTTTCCCTGCGCGACGGCTTCTGCGCCCACGTCAGGCTCCATACGACCCGCGCACACGACAGGGATATCGACGAACTGCTTGATGTGTGCCACATCCTCGAGGTTGCAGTTCTGGGGCATATACATCGGCGGGTGCGACCAGTACCACGAATCGTAAGTACCGTTGTCGCAGTTGAGCATATCGTAGCCCGCATCTTGCAGGTATTTTGCCGCCTTTTCGGATTCTTCCATAGTTCTGCCCATTTCGGGCGCATCCTCACCGGGGACGATGCCATGCTGGAAGCCCTTGAGCTTCGATTCGACGGAATAGCGAAGCGATACGGGGAAATCCTCGCCACAGGCGGATTTGATGGCATGGATGATATCGGTGGCGAAGCGATAGCGGTTTTCAAAACTTCCGCCGTATTCATCCGTGCGCTTGTTGTAAAATTCGATCGCAAACTGGTCGAGCAGATATCCCTCGTGCACGGCGTGCACTTCAACGCCGTCTACGCCCGCATCTTTGCACAGTTTTGCAGTCTTGGCAAAGGCTTCCACGATCTCATTGATCTGCGCAAGGGTCATTTCGGGGCAAATGATGCTCTTGTCCCAGCGGCAGGGCTGCTCAGAGGGGCTTGCAAGCTCGTGGTCGGTATCGATCACGGGTTTGACGAGCGCGTGCAGGAATTTATTCTTGTGCATAGCCGCGACATTGTCGGGGATCGCCCAGCTTCTGCCCATGCCCGCGGTGAGCTGGATAAAAACTTTTGCACCAGTTTTGTGGATCTCGTCCATGAATTCTTTCAGATCCGCAAACATTTTCTGGTTCTGCCACAGCCATCTGCCCCAAATCGTGTCGCGCACGGGCGCGATACCAGGGATGATCAGACCGACGTTGTTTTTTGCGCGCTCGAGGAAGAGCTTCGCCGCCTCTTTGTCAAAATGGCAGCCTGTGAGCTCCATCCAGCCAAAGAGCGACGTGCCACCCATCGGGCACATCACGATGCGGTTCTTGATCTCCACATTGCCGACTTTCCACGGCGTGAATAGCGCTTCGTATTTTTTGTCCATATTGAGCACTCCTTTGCTTATTTTTCTCCTGTTATTTAGTATAATCGCTGTAGAAATAACTGTCAACCTCTTATTTTTTCAAACCCATCCCGATCCTTGCCAGCGCCTGTTCAATTCCATAAGGCGAGGCACACCCCACCGCACTCGCCTATGATACTGTAGGGTGGGGGTATACCCCCACCGACAACGTTGCGACGATGGAAATGCTCGTTTTTCGTACAATTTTCCGACGACCGCCAAAGGCTTCTCCTCGGGGAGAAGCTGTCACAAAAATCTATCTGATTTTTGTGACTGATGTGGGGGCAAACGTCGGATTTTCGGAAGTACCTGCGGTGACGCACCGCGCCTTTGGCTCTCTTGTAGGGGGCGATGCCCACATCGCCCCATTATCCGAGCATAGTGCATCTATTTTGGCGCGTCTTAATCGTCGGGTTTTGGGACGATGTGGGCATCGTCCCCTACGAATTTAACAAACCGACCGTGCAGAAATCGATACTGCGTCGGTGGGGGTGTACCCCCACCCTACAGTATAATAGGAGGATATCCCTACGGATTTGCACGCGCCTGCACAGATCTTCCCTTTCCCGCATACATCAATACGAGGAGGTGGGGAAAGCATGGGGATCGTTCGGACGGACATTCCAATGAGCTACGCCCTTTTTGAGCAGACGGTGGAAGCGCTCGTGGCGCGCTATCCCTTTTTGCGGACCGAGGTACTCGCGACGACTGCATTCGGGCGCAATGTTCGCACGCTGACCTTTGGTGGCGGCGCGCGGCGGGTGATCTTTTCGGCGGCGCATCATGCAAATGAGTGGATCACAACGCCGCTGATCCTGAAATTTATTGAGGAACTTTCGCAGGCGCTTGCACAGGAGGGCGAGATCTACGGCATTCCCGCGCGACTTTTTGACGAAACGGCGACCATTTATACAGTTCCCATGGTCGATCCCGACGGGGTCGCGCTCGTGACTGGCGCGCTCGACGAAAACAGCGACGAATATGCCCTTGCCAGGCGCATTGCGGCAGATTTTCCCGACATTCCGTTTCCGAATGGGTGGAAAGCCAATGGGGTCGGGGTGGATCTCAATTTGCAGTACCCCGCGCTCTGGCTTCGCGCGCGGGAGATCAAATTCATGCAGGGCTTCACGCGCCCCGCGCCGCGTGATTACGTCGGCCGTGCCCCGCTCACACAGCCCGAAAGCCGTGCGTTAGCGGAATTTACGCAGGAGATCGACCCCGCGCTCGTGCTGGCGTACCATACGCAGGGGCGAGTGATCTACTGGCAATTTCAGGACTATGCCGTGGCGGGGGCAAGGGCGCTTGCGGACGAATTTTCGCGCTTGAGTGGCTATGCGCTGGAGGAAACGCCGATCGAATCGAGCTACGCGGGCTATAAGGACTGGTTCATCCAGAATTTCCGTCGCCCGGGCTTCACCATCGAGGTCGGCGAGGGAGAAAATCCGCTCCCACTTTCCCAGTTCGACACCATATACCGTGATAATTTGGGTATACTCACAACAGCCGCCCTCGGCTTATCCTAACGAGTAGCGGGCGATGCCCACATCGCCCCTTGAACGCACAACTTGCCGTCCCAGACTGTAGGGTGGGGGTATACCCCCACCCTACAGTATAATAGGCGAGTGCGGTGGGGGTGTGCCCTCACTCTACAGTCGAAATTGGTAAATCGTTCAAAAAACGGACATTTTTTGTGCGCGGGGGAGAGGAAAAATGCTTGTTCAAAAATAATTTATAATTGTACCCATTGACTTTTTTGGCACTCGATGGTATAGTGTGCTTAGCACTCAAAGGAAAGGAGTGCTAAACGAGAGGAGGAATGCAAATGGAGCTGACGGAACGGAAAAAGAAGGTGCTTCGCAGCGTCGTTGACCTGTACATCCGCACCGCAGAGCCTGTCGGATCGAAAGCCATCACAGAGCTTCCCGACATGAAGTATTCCTCCGCGACTATCCGCAACGAAATGGCGGATCTGACCGCGATGGGATATCTGGAGCAGCCGCACACGAGTGCGGGGCGCGTCCCCTCGGCGGCGGGCTACCGCTTATATGTGGACGAGCTGATGGCGGATTACCGCCTGAGCATCGACGAAACGAAATCCATCAACCACGCCATCGAGGAAAAGATGCAGCGCGTGGACAAGATGGTGGAGAAAGTTGCCAAGCTCGTCTCGCAGGCGACGGATCTTCCCGCGATCTCCGCGGCATCCCGCGTTGGCGGTGCGGCGGTCAAGCGCTTCGATCTGATCCTCGCGGGCGAGGGGAGCTTCATTCTGGTGCTCATGCTCACCGATGACGAGGTGGTCAACAAGCTCATCAAGCTTCCGCTCAATGTCACGGAGGCAGACCTCAAGCTTCTTGGCGCGGTGCTCAATGCCACCATGACCGAGATCACCGCAGAGGCATTCACCGCCGAGCTTCTCGATAAGGTGATACGCTCAGCGGGCGCGGCGGCGAACCTTGTGCCTGTGATCGTGGAATTCACGGTCGATGCGCTCCACCGTTCGGGCAGTACGAACATGGCAGTCGCAGGACAAGCACGCCTGCTCGGGCTTCCCGAGTACCGCGACATCGACAAGGCACAGCGCATGATGAGCACGATCGATGAAGATACCCTTTCCAATCTCCCCGCCGTGATGCAGAACGAAAACGGCACGAAAGTGCTCGTTGGTCCAGAGCATGTGGCGCAGGAATTAAAAGATACATCCGTTGTAATGACGAAATTTGATATCGGCGATGGCTTGCAGGGCATGATCGGTGTGGTCGGTCCGACGCGCATGGACTACGCAAAGGTGACTGCGCGACTGAGCTATTTTGCCGAAAGTCTGAGCAAGATGTTTAATAAACCCGACCAGCCCCAGCTTCCTGAGGCGGACGAAAACAAATAGCATGGAGGAACCACCGTGGCAAAAAAGGAAAAGATAACACAGGAAACGCCCATTGAGGAAGTGACCGAGGAAACGGCGGTCGAAACAGAAGCGACTGTCGAACCTGCGGAAGTAGAAGTCCCCGAAACTGACCCGTGGGAAGAAAAATACAACACCGAGCACGACAATTACCTTCGCCTCGCGGCGGAGTTCGATAATTTCCGCAAGCGCACCGTCAAGGAAAAGGAAGCGTCCTACGGAAACGGCAAGGCAGACGCCGTCGCGAAGCTCCTGCCCGTGTATGATAACCTTGCGCGCGCCCTCAGCCAGCCGACCGAGGATGCCGCTTATAAAAAGGGTGTCGAGATGACCATGAACGAACTTGTGAAGATCTTCACAGGTCTCGGCGTGGAGATCTTTGGCGATGTCGGCGAGCCGTTCGATCCGAATCTGCACAATGCGGTGATGCACCTCGAAAGCGACGAGCACGAGGAGAACACCATCGCGCAGGTCTTCCAGAAAGGCTTCAAGATCGGCGAGAAAGTCGTCCGATTTGCCATGGTTCAGGTCGCAAACTGATCTGGATCGCTAAAAAACAGTAAACAATTTTTTCAAATATATCAGGAGGAAAACATTATGTCTAAGATTATCGGTATTGACCTTGGTACTACCAATTC
>CAZVJJ010000070.1:0-7082 GCA_964627295.1 uncultured Oscillospiraceae bacterium
GTCGGTGGGGGTGTACCCCCACCCTACGGTCTATGGACGGTGGATTTTGCGAAATGGGTGCAAAAAAGCTCCCCGAGGGATGGGGAGCTTGGGGATCATTTTTGCTGTGGTTTTTTGCGTTTGAAGCGGGGCTGACCTTTGCTATTGAAAAGGACGGCGATGGTGATATTGATGGCGAGGATGGTGGCGAGGGAGATGCCGATCTCCCATAGGATGCAAACGCCCGCCTGCCAGAGCTGATCCATCACATCAAGCGCGCGCAGACCATTCGTCTTTCCCGACATGACGAGAAAGAGAATGCTACCGACGACTGCCCACACGAGCCCTGCAAAGCGCTGTGTAAAGCGCCACGCCTCGATGCTGCCCATGCCGAAGAAGCAACGGTAGCCGAAGCGGTGATTCGCCTCGCGTGGTGGAAGCAGAAGATACACGATCCCCAGCACGATCAGCACGACGGGCGCGGCAAGCACCGCAATGCGGCAGATCAGCTCCGCAAGCCCCTCGATAGAGCTTAGATCGGGCAGAAGCGAAGCGGGGTCGAATGCATCCATGATCTGCTTGATATCTTCAATGCTCATGGCTTCTCCTCCAAGAATTTGCTGATCTCGCGCATGAAGCTGCTGGCATCCTGAAAGCGGTGATAGATGGATGCGAAGCGGATATAGGCGACCTCGTCCACATATTTCAGGCGCTCCATCACCATTTCGCCGATCTTATCGGTGGTGATCTCGCGCTCGAGAGTGTTCTGGATGGTCTGCTCGATCTCGGTGGTGATGCGCTCAAGATCAGCCGCATCGACCTTGCGCTTATCGAATGCGCGGATCATGCTGTTGTAGATCTTATTGCGGTCGAAGCTCTGGCGCGATCCGTTGCGCTTGACAACGATGATCGGCAGGCTCTCAACGATCTCATAGGTGGTAAAGCGGCGCTGGCAAGCCATGCACTCGCGACGGCGGCGGATGCTCAGGGAATCATCGCTATGGCGCGAATCGACGACCTTGCTCTCCTGATCGCCGCAAAACGGACATTTCATGGAAAAACACGTCCTTTCCGCAGGTAGTTCTATTATTATAGCAAAGATGCGGCAAACTGTCCAGACTTTTTTATGGTAACTGCTATTGCTATTTCTGCATTTTTGGGGTAAAATGAAAGGACGAAATCGCAGATAAGGAGTTCCTATGAAAAAATCGAAGCTTTGGACGCTCTGGGGCGTTTTGTTTATTCTTTGCGCGGTGCTCGGATTTATTCCGTCGCCCGAAAATGGGGTCAAGGGGATGCTCGTTTTGGCATCGCTCCTCTTTTTCCTGCCGCCCGCGCTCCTGCTCTATGGCGCACACGCGCGCCGCGACCGCCATACGCTAGCGCTCGTGCGGAATTTGAGCGCCATGTCGCTCGGCGTGACGGTCGTTGTGCTGATCGTGAATTTTGCCTCGCTGACGCTCCCTAATTGGATGGGGGATGCGCTTTATGCGCTGCTCATCGTCGTATCCAGCCCGATGATCTGCGCGCAATACTGGTTCGTGCCGCTCTTCCTCTGGTCGTGCCTGCTCGTCACGAGCATCCATCTGCTAAAAGGGAAAAAATAACGAAAAATGCCTCTGACAATGCGTCAGAGGCGTTTTTTTAATCATTTTCAATGCCACTATCGGCAAATTTGCGATCTTTGTAGTAATACATTTCGTCGCGCGCGTCGATCGGGCGCAGGACGCGGCATGGATTTCCGACGGCAACGACATTGGCGGGAATGTCCTTCGTGACGACACTTCCTGCGCCGATGACGCTATTTTCGCCGATGGTGACGCCGGGGCAGATCGTGACATTCGCACCGATCCAGCAGTTATCGCCGATCACGACGGGATCGGTGTACATATACTGCCGCATATCGGGCTTGATCGGATGCCCAACGGTGGCGATCGCCACATTTGCACCAAACATGACAGCTTTGCCGATGGTGATCTTTCCATCGTCGATAAAACTGCAATTCATGTTGATATACGTCCCCTCGCCGAGGGTGATATTCGTGCCGTAGCAGCAGTAAAACGGCGGCTCGATCCATGCGCGCGTTTCTTTGCCGAAAAGCGCCTGCATCAGGGCGGCTCGGTTCTCAAGATCGTCGGGCTCGCTTCGGTTAAATGCCGTCATCGCCTTTTTGCAGCGCAGACGATCCTCTGGCAATCCCTCGCAATAGTCGGTAAAAAGTTTTCCATTTTCGATTCTTTCCCGCATTGTCATGCTGTTTCCTCCCGTGTGATATTTCGCAACCACTTGTATTTTTTGTAATGGGCGTAGACCCATGGAATTTTCACGGCTTCGTCAAGGCTCACGATCGCATACACGCCGAGCGGTGGGATCTTCCACCAGAACGCCGCCGCAAGCGCCAGCGGGATCACGAATCCCCACATCGCGACTGCGACGCTGTAGGCATCGAATGCCGTATCGCCGCCTGCAACGAAAATGCCGCACACGACCACGATATTGATGCATTGCCCGAACACATAAAATGCGCTGATGCCGATCATCCACTGAAAATCAAACTGTGCTTCGGGCGAGAGCGCTATGAATTGCGATAGTATCGCACCGAAAAGCAGGGCTAATATGGCGCAGAACGCACCGCAAAGGACAGAAAATCGGCTCATTTTTCGCCCATATGCCTTTGCTTTCGCCATTTTTCCCGCACCGAGCATATCGGCAAGCAGAATTTCCACGCCCTGCGCTACACCGCGGGTAAGCGCGATGGAGAGATTGCGCACGATCGCCGCGGCGGAATACGCGGTCGTGATCGCCGTTCCCAGATGCCCGATGATGGAAGCATACACGCTCGTGCCCACGCCCCAAACCAGAGAGTTGATCAAATGAGGGACACTGCAATGCAGAAAATCCCGATGTACTTCCCGCGAGATGCGCGCACGCAGGCACGGCTTGACCGCCATGTGATCTTTCGCATAGATGAGCACCGCGATCAACTCCACGCAACGTGTGATCGATGTGGTCAGCGCCGCGCCAGACGCACCCATATGAAACCCGAAGATGAAAAGGGCATTGAGCAGCGTATCGAGGCAGAGCGCGCAGGAACTGATGATCACACTTTGCTTCGTCTGCCCCGTCGTTTTCAGGATGCACAGGAAGCATTGCGAAATGCCAGTTAAAAGATATGACCCCGCCGCCATGCGGATATACGCCGCGCCGAGGGGGATGAGCGCCGCTTCGTTGGTAAATAGCCCCATGAGCTTATCGGGCACGGCAAGCGCGAGCGCGGTGAAAAGGAGCGAAATGGGCGCGGCATATTTTAAGATCAGTCCGAAGATCCGCTCGACCGCAATGCGGTCGCCCTTGCCCCAATACTGCGCCGATAGGATGGTTGCGCCACCAACAAGCGCGGACAGAAAGAGATTTTCGATAAATTCGATGTTTGCGGCGAGGGAAACTGCCGCCATGGCATCGCCGCTTACAAATCCCAGCATCAGCGAATCGCCTGCGCTGACCGCCGCGAGCAGGAGTTGCTGGAGCGCGATCGGCACGATCAGATGCCACGTACTTTGGTCACGTGTATTTTTCAGGTGGAACACGATAGCCTCCTGTTGACAGAAATCATCTTATTTACTATAATGATATCGCAAATACACGGCGCATATCAACATGAATCGTGCGGATTTCTATAACGATCTTTCAAGGCGGTAATTATGGCATTTTCCAACCTGAAAACCGACCGCTCCGAGCGCGTGCTCTATGACCGCGCGGAGCACCCTGCCTATATCCGAAAGGGATATCTATCGTCCTACCCCAACTTTTCTGCCGAGAGCCATTGGCATGACGATATCGAGCTGATATTGATCCTTTCTGGGCAGATGCAGTATAATATCAACGGGCAGATCGTCCTGCTCGAAGCGGGCGAAGGGATCTTCGTCAATGCAAGGCAGCTTCACTTCGGCTATTCCGATGCGAAGCGGGAGAGTGAATTCATTTGCATCCTCCTGCACCCGATCCTCCTGTGCGCGTCGCAAACGGTGGAGCAAAAATATGTTGCTCCCCTGCTTGCAAATCCGCACATCCCCTTTTGCCACCTGAAAGCGGACGTTCGCTGGCAGAGCGATATCCTCGCGTCCATTCGGGAAATGTACGACAGCCGAGACGATGCCCTTTCGGCGCTGAAGATCCAGCGCGCATTTTTTGATATTTGGATCGCCCTTTGCGAGAATATGATCGCGGTGGAACATACGCAGGTCTCTTCCAATCACCGCCTTTCTGCGCTGAAAGAGATGCTTTCGTTCGTCAATGCCAATTATGCCGAAAAGCTGAACCTTGAAGCGATCGCCGCGGCAGGAAACGTGGGAAAAACGGGCTGTTGCACCATTTTTAAGCAGTATATCAACAAAACGCCGAATGAATACCTGACCGAATTGCGCCTGCGAAAATCGATGGAACTGCTGAAAAACACGGATATGACCGTCCTTGAGATCAGCTATGCCGTCGGCTTTTCTGGCGCGAGCTATTTCAGCGAAACATTTCGCAAATTCTACGGCTGTACGCCGAGCGAATACAGAAAAAAAGTCTAAGTCGCATCCAAAACGGACAGGGCTTAGACTTTTTATGCGCTTATCAAAGGGTTTCGAGGAAGCGCTCCATGCGGTCGAGTGCAGTTTGGATGGTCGCATCGGCACAGCAATACGACAGGCGAATGTGCGTATCCGCGCCGAAACAGCTCCCAGGGACGGCGGCAACGCCGCCCTCTTGGATCATGCGGGTGCAGAATTCGTCGGATGTCAGTCCGAATTTTTCGATACTCGGGAAGACATAGAACGCGCCCTCTGGCTCGGGGAACGAAAGTCCTATTGCCCGCAGACGCTGGCATATATAATCGCGGCGGGCGCGGTAAATTTCGCGCATGGGCGTGGGGTCGGTCTTGAGCGCGAGGGCGGCGGCATCCTGCACGAATGTCGGCACAGCCGTGACCGTGAATGCGCTCAAAAGCAGCAGACGATCCATCACCTCGGGCGCGCAGGTCAGATAGCCGATGCGCCAGCCCGTCATGGCATAGGGCTTGGAGAAGCTCTGGCAGAGGATGGTCTGCGGGCGCAATTCGGCATCGCACGTCAGATCGGGGCATGGCGCGAAGCTGAGCTGGCTGTAAACGCCATCCCAGATGAGATAGATCGGCTTTCCGAGGATCGCGCGCTTGACTGTCGCGAGGCTTTCCGCATTGAGGATCGTGCCGCTCGGATTCGAGGGCGAATTTAAGAGGATCGCCTTGGTTTTCGGCGTGATGCAGGCGAGGAGCGCGTCGGGGTCGATCTGAAAGCCTGTGCGCGAAATGTCCAGCGGCACGACGCGCGCACCCGCAATGGCGGCGATGCTTGCATAGAGGTTGAAGCACGGCGTGGGGACGATGATCTCATCGTCGCGACTGAGCACGCCGAGCATGGCGGTAAAGAGCGCCTGACACGCGCCGATGGTCACGAGCACCTCATTTTCCGTGATGCAGTTGCCGCGCGCAGTCTCAAATTCCGCGATGGCACGGCGAAGCTCGGGCGTGCCCTGATTGGGCGCGTAATGGGTGCGCCCCGCGCGGAGCGCATCGGCGGCGGCATCGCAGATGGGCGCGGGCGTATCAAAATCGGGCTCGCCGATGGTTAACATAACGCAATCTGGCGTTTCTTTCGCGAGATTTGTAAATACGCGGATCTTGCTTCGCTCGAGCGCCGATAAGTTCGGATTTAAGGGGATCATAGGAAATTCTCCGCCAATTTCTCGAAGAAATCAGCGCCTTTCATTAAGATGGCATCGTCGAAGTCGAAATCCGACGAATGGAGCGCGGGCGTATCGCCGATGCCGAGGAAGAAGAAGCAACCCGCAAGCGATTTTTGATACCAGCCGAAGTCCTCTGCGGTCATGCTCGGCGCATCGAGGTGCGCAACTGGCGCGATCTTCCGCACGCGCGCAAGCAGTTCGGGCGGATTCATCACGGCGGGGTAGCCGTCGCTCAGGTGCACCTGCACGCGGCAACCGAATTTCGCTTCGACCTGCGTGGCGGCGGTGAATACATCCGATTTGAGGCTATCAAAGATCTCGTCGCGGTAGGCGCGCAGGCAGCCCTCCATGTGGCAGTGGGCAGAAATGGCATTGCGCACCGTGCCGCTCTGCACCAGCCCAAAATTGAGCAATCGGAACACATCGGACGGGTATGCGCGCTCGGCGCGGCGCACGAGGGTGTAGAATTCTGCCGCCGCTTCGGTGGCATCGATGCCGTCGGTGGCTTTTGCGATGTGCGAGGAGCGCCCGAAAATATCGACCGTAAGCTCGCTCGCGTGCGCCATGAGGGCATTTTCACGGCTGAAAACTTCCCCCGCAGGGAGCGACGGCCACAGATGCAGACCAAAAATGGCGCGTACCGCGTAGCGCGCAAACACCCCACTCTGGCACACGAGCCGCGCGCCCCCGGGGGCTTCTTCGCCCCCCTGAAACACGAGCAGGACATTGTGCGCAAGTGTTGCCTTTTCGCTCAAACGTCGCGCAAGTTCGAGCAGGATCGCCATGTGCCCATCGTGCCCGCAGGCGTGCATTCGCCCCGCAAAGCGCGAAGCATAGGGCGCATCCGTCCGCTCGGTGATCGGGAGCGCATCGCAATCGGCGCGGAATGCGATCGCATCGGGTCTGCCAAAGTCAAAAAAGGCGCAAAGCGCCCCCTCGATCGGCGAAAAAACGTCACAATTCAGCCCCAAAAGCGCATTTTTTAGGTATGCCATCGTCTGCGGGAGCGATAGCTCCAGCTCTGGGATCGCGTGCAACGCACGGCGGTCATCTTGAATGGTCAAATGCTTCACCCCCACGTTTCTTGCGCCTATTATAACCCATCGATGGACAAGTGTCAATTTCCCGCTTGCGTTTTCGCAGGAAACATGGTAGTATAAAATCGTATAAAAAGATGAAAATTTGCACCCCACCCGCTTGCCCACGCGTTTACGAGGGGGTGTCAGCGCCAAAAGCGCTGACGGGGGGAGTATACTACGTCCCAGACTGTAGGGTGGGGGTATATGTCAAGAGGCACATGGTTTACACTTTGTGTAAGCACATCATTTACACTTTTT
>CAZVJJ010000071.1:0-6596 GCA_964627295.1 uncultured Oscillospiraceae bacterium
AAGGAGAAGCCTTTGGCGGTCGTCGGCAAATTGTGCGAAAAACGAACAGTTCCGTAATCGCGACGTGGTCGGTGGGGGTACACCCCCACCCTACAGTTTGAAACGCAAAATTTCCATCAATTTCAATTTTCAAGATCCACAAGGAGGGATACCCATGAACCAAAAATCGAAATTCACCCTGCTTCCCTGCATCGTTCTGGGCATGGGATGTGCCGCGGCGGCGGTTCGGGCGCTCGTCTATGCGGTCTGCACCGACAGCGAGGGGCTTGTGGATCTTCCGACGTTTCCCGCGCTGATCGTGCTCGCGCTCAGCGTCGCCGCACTTGCGGTGTGCATCGCGCACACGCGCGACTTTTTGCAACCGAGCGAATATTCCCGCGCCATGCCCGCCTCGCACATCGGTGCCATTTCGGCATTTCTCGCATCCCTCGGGATCGCCGTCCTGCTCCTGAGCCAGTCGCGCCAAACGCGTGACTACCTCGCGCTTCTGGAATTCCTGCTTGGCGTGGGGAGCATCGTGTGCTTTGTGCGCCTTGGCATCCATCGCATCCGCGGTACACAGCCGAATTATGCGCTATTTTGCGTGCTTTGCCTATTTTTCGCCGCGCATCTTGTCAATTCCTACCGCATTTGGAGCGCGAATACCCAGCTGAGCACGTTCGTTTGGCAACTTTTTGCAAGCATCACGCTGATGCTCTGCGCCTACAGCCATGCCCGCCTCGCAACAGGTGGCAAGGGCGGACGGCGCACGGTGATATATGGGCTTTGCGCCATGTATTTTTCACTTCTTTGCCTGCCCGACGAATGCTGTAAGCTCTTCTACATCACCTGCGGACTGTGGGCGCTCACAGGCATCTGCGCCCCCGCACCAAAGGAGGATGCGCATGAAACTGCCTGAACACGTCCGCGCTTGCATCGATGCACTCGAGCGCGCGGGCTTTGCAACGTATGCCGTCGGCGGTTGCGTGCGCGACAGTCTGCTCGGGCTCACACCGAGCGATTTTGACCTCTGCTCAGCCGCGCTCCCTGACGAGCTCGCGGCTGTTTTTGCCGATCACCCGCTCGTGCTGGCGGGGCAAAAGCACGGCACGGTCGGTGTCGTGACAGGGGGCGAAGTGGTGGAGATCACGACCTTTCGCACCGAGGGGGGCTATCGCGACAGCCGCCATCCCGACTATGTCACATTCGTGACCGACATCGAAAAAGATCTGGCGCGGCGCGATTTTACCATCAATGCGATGGCATTTTCCCCCACGCGTGGCTTCGCTGACCCATTCGGGGGGCGCGCCGATCTGGAAAAGGGCATATTGCGCACCGTCGGCGATCCGAATCGCCGCTTTCAGGAGGATGCGCTGCGTATCCTGCGGGCGATGCGCTTCGCGGTCAAGCATAAGCTCGCCATCACGCAGGAAACATTCGATGCGATGTGCGCCCTTGCGCCACAGACGGAGCATCTTGCGCGGGAGCGGGTGTTTTCTGAGTTATGTAAACTTCTACCGCTTGTCGATGCGGATGCGCTCCTGCATTTCGCGCCCATCCTTGGCATCCTCATTCCCGCACTTGCGCCGACCATCGGCTTCGATCAGCACTCGCCACACCACGCATTTGACCTCTACACGCACATTGCGCACGTGACCGCCGCCACGCCCCCGACGCTTCCGCTCCGCTTTGCGGGACTTCTGCACGACATTGGAAAAATTCCCACATTCACCACCGACGCAACAGGACGCGGCCACTTCTACGGTCACGCCGACGCAAGCGCCGAGATGGCTGACGCGATCCTGCGCGAACTGAAAGCGCCCAACGCCCTGCGCGAGCAGGCGGTGACGCTCATTCGCCTGCACATGACGAAACTCGTGCCCGAGAAGAAAGCGCTCCGCCGCGCTCTCAGCAAATACGGCGCGGACACGCTCGATGCGCTCCTAAGCTTGCAGGAAGCGGATATGATGAGCAAAGGCACACCGCTCGGCGACGAATTTCAGCAGTTTTCCACCCTGCGCGCACTTCTTTCCGAGATCGCGGCTGAAAATGCCTGCCTCGGCTTAAAAGACCTCGCGGTCAATGGGCGCGACCTGCTCGCCCTCGGCATTTGTGGGCGCGCCATCGGCAGGACGCTCGATGCGCTGCTCGCTGCCGTGCTGGACGAACAGCTTCCCAACGAAAAAATCGCGCTGCTCAATGCGGCGAAAACCATCAATACCATGGAGGAAATCGTATGAATATCGCAATCGTAACAGGCGCAAGCTCTGGCATGGGCAGAGAATTCGTGCTTCAGCTTTCGCAGTATGTCACCGTGGACGAGATCTGGGTCATTGCCCGCCGTGCCGCCGCGCTCGAAGCGCTGAAAAATGAAGTCAGCGTCCCTGTGCGCCCCATCCCGCTCGACCTTGGCAAGGACGAGAGCTTCACCGCGCTTGAAAATCTGCTTGCCGAGGAGAAGCCGAACGTAAAACTGCTCGTCAATGCCGCAGGTTTCGGCAAATTCGGCACGTTCGACCGCATTTCTGCCGAGGACGACTGCAAGATGATCGACCTCAACTGCAAGGCGGTGCTGATGCTCACCCGCATCTGCGTGCCCTATATGGCTTCTGGCTCGCACATTCTGGAGCTCGACAGCCTTTCCGCATTCCAGCCCGTGCCCTATATCACCACCTACGCCGCGACCAAGGCATTCGTCCTGAGCTATTCGCGTGCCGTTAACCGCGAACTGAAAAGCCGCGGCATCCGCGTGATGGCGATGAACCCCGGTTGGGTCAGAACGGAATTTTTCAACCGCGCATTCCAGTCGAACGAGCAGAACGAGGTGCAGTATTTCGACCGCCTTTACGAGGCAAAGGATTGCGTCGCAACAGGTCTAAAGGATCTGTACACCACGAAGAAGGACTACTCCGTGCACGGCTTCATCACCCGTATGCAGGTGCGGCTCGTGAAATTCCTGCCGCATGGGCTCGTGATGTCCATCTGGCTGAATCAGCAGAAAAAGGCAAAAAATAACACCGGTCTGACCACGAAATAAGCCATGAAACGACTTATTTCGCTCTTTGCGCTGCTTGCGCTCCTGCTCTGCGCGTGCGAAATGCCCGCGCCCGCGCTTCCGACCGAAACGGAAGCTGCGGCAAGTGGTGAGCTTTGCGTGCATTTTATCGATGTCGGGCAGGCGGACTGCGCGCTTTTATCGTGCGATGGCGAATATCTGCTGATCGACGGCGGAAACAAGGCGGATAGCTCCCTTGTCGTGACGTATCTGGAAGAGCAGGGTGTTTCGGAGCTTGCCGCCGTCGTCTGCACCCATGCGCACGAGGATCACGTGGGCGGACTTCCCGCCGTCCTCGCGGTCTACCCCACCGCCGCCGTGTATGCCCCAACAAATACGTATAGTTCGGCGGTTTTCGATGATTTTCTCTACTACACCGACCAGCAGGGGCTTTCCGTGACCATCCCCGCGGCGGGCGACAGCTTCACGCTCGGCGATGCCACCCTCACCGTGCTCGGTCCGACGAAGAGTTACGCCGAAACGAACGATACATCCCTCGTCCTGCGCGTGTGCTACGGCAATACCACGTTTCTCTTCACAGGCGACATGGAAACGGACGCAGAGAATGATATGCTCGAATACTGGGACGGCTTCGATTTTCACGCCGATGTGCTCAAAGTCGGTCACCACGGGTCGAATACCTCGACGGGCTACCGATTCCTGAATGCAGTCATGCCCGAATACGGCATCATCAGCGTCGGCGCGGGCAATTCCTACGGTCATCCGCACGAAGAACCCCTCTCGCGGCTCACGCAAGCGGGCGTGACCATCCTGCGCACAGATACCCTCGGCACGATCGTCGCCGTTTCCGATGGGCAAACCGTCGAATTTACGTGGGAAGACCAAAATCACGCGCCCGAAAATGCGACATATGCCGACGGATGCTTCATCGGCAACCGAAATTCGCACAAATTCCACCTGGAAACCTGCAAAAATCTGCCCAAGGAAGAAAACCGCATTTATTTCGATTCCTATTCGCAAGCGATCGAAGCGGGCTACACGCCATGCGGCGCGTGCCTTGGATAATTGCAAAATCAAGGAGTATTCCCATGAACAGAGAACTTTTGGAGCAGAAATTGTCAGAATTTCCGCTCTACACGTACCATTTTTTTGACCCGAACGAGCTTGAATTTTCCGAGCGCATCCGCTATATCTGCGAGCACGAGTGCCCCATGTACGGAAAAACGTGGGCGTGCCCGCCCGCCGTCGGGAGCGTGGACGAATGCAAGCATACGTGCCTGCGCTACCGCACGTGCCTGATGATCGCCACGATCACCGAGGTGCAGGACATTTCTGATCTCGACGAAACGCTTGCCACCCGCCCCGCGCATGAGCAGATCACGAACGATGTGCGCCAAGTGCTGTGCGACCTCGGCGAAACGCCCTACGTCCTATCGACCGAGGCGTGCGCCCTCTGCGCGCGTTGCGCCTATCTCGACGGCAAACCCTGCCGCTTCCCCGAAAAAATGCACCCCTGCGTCGAAAGCCACGGCATCAACGTCGTCCCCGTGATGGAAACCTGCGGGCTCGAATTCCAGTTCGGTCAAAACATCGTCACATGGGTCTCCCTCCTCTTCTTCTGAGCCTGTTTATAAAACAAAAAGTTGCTGTAATTTCAGATACAGCAACTTTTTTGCATTATTTTGAGAAGTAGAATTTGATAAACGACCGCAGGCACAATACGCTATTACGTCCATTTTTGCGCAAACTTCACGCGCCATCGGCGCACTTAACTGCAAAAAAAGCTCCCGATCTGGGAGCTTTTTATATTGCATTTTCTCAAAGTCCGAGCAGGGTCTTGGCGAACATGAAGTAGACGAGCAAAGACAGGGCATCGACGATGGTGGTGATGAACGGACTTGCCATCACGGCGGGGTCGAAACCGAGCTGCTTTGCAAGCATGGGCAAGACACAGCCGACAAGTTTCGCGATCACGACGGTGACGGAAAGCGTCAGGCAGATCACGCCCGCCACGATGAGGCTGATGCTCGTATTGCCCATGAGCAGGCGGTCGATCAGCAGGACTTTTGCAAAGCAGACCACGCCCAGAACCAGCGCGCAGAGCACGGCGGTGCGGATCTCTTTCCAGACGACCTTGACTACATCGCGGAATTCAAGTTCGCCAAGGCTCATGGCGCGGATGACCATGACGGACGACTGCGAGCCACAGTTACCGCCCGTATCCATCAGCATGGGGATAAATGCCGTCAGCGCAGGCAGGAGCGAAAGCGCATCCTCGAACGAGGAAATGATCATACCAGTGAACGTTGCGGAGACCATCAGCAGCATCAGCCACGGAATGCGGTGCTTAAAAAGTTCAAACGGAGAACTCTTCAGATAGGGCTTCTCGGACGGGGTCATACCTGCCATGATCTCCATGTCCTCGGTCGTCTCGTCCTCCATAACGTCCATCGCATCGTCAAAGGTGACGATACCGACCATACGGTTCTCGCCATCGACGACAGGAAGCGCAAGGAAATTATACTTGCTGAACATACGCGCGACGGTTTCCTGATTCTCTCGGGTGGTGACGCAGATGAGGTTCGTTAACATAATATCCTCGATCTTCGTTTCGTCACTATCAGCAAGCAGGAGATCCTTGACGGTGACAAGACCGATCAGCGTCCGGTCGGGCGCGGTGACATAGCAAGTATAGATCGTCTCCTTGTCCACGCCCTGACGGCGGATGCGCAGGATCGCTTCCTCGACGGTCATCGTCGGGCGCAGGGAGACATATTCCGTGGTCATGATCGAGCCAGCGGAATACTCGGGATAGCGCAGGATCTGGTTGATGGAACTGCGCATTTCGGGATCGGCATTCTTCAGAATGCGCTTGACGACATTTGCGGGCATCTCCTCAACGAGGTCAGCCGCATCGTCCACATACAGCTCATCGAGCACTTCTTTGAGCTCATTATCGGAAAAACCGCGGATCAGGAGCTCCTGCGCCTCGGTCTGCATTTCGACAAAGGTCTCCGCCGCCAACTCCTTGGGGAGCAAGCGGAACATCAGCGGGATCTGCGTCTCCTCAAGGCTCTCAAAAACCGCCGCCACATCGCTCGGATTCATCGTCGCAAGGATATCGCGCAGCGTTGCGTACTTTTTGTCCTCCAGCATTTTGAGGAGGGCTTTTTCCACGATCTCAAATCGTTCTGCCATGATCTTCCTCCTTAATAATTGATTATGCGAGGAAGTAACGCCTTGCGGTCAGGGATGCACCACGGCCGCAAAGAGGCTACTTCGTTCGGGTATATTACCGCCACCAGCGTCCATGGATTTTCCCTCCTTATTTTTCTCATGTCTTATTATTTTACCCCCTTTTTTCGCGCTTGTCAATCCTTGACGGAAAGAACTTGCGGGGGTACAATGGGTTTAGGATCATGCACGTATCAGATAGCGCTGTCGCAATGATGCACCGCACCCACTTGCCCCCCGCGTTTACGAGGGGGGTGTCAGCCCAAATGGGCTGACGGGGGGAGTATACCACGTCGCACCCACCTATTATACTGTAGGGTGGGGGTATACCCCCACCGACGCAGTATCGATTTCTGCACGGTCGGTT
>CAZVJJ010000072.1:0-6464 GCA_964627295.1 uncultured Oscillospiraceae bacterium
AGCTTCTCCCCAAGGAGAAGCCTTTGGTGGTCGTCGGCAAATTGTGCGAAAAACGCGCATTTCCGTCGCCGCAACGTTGACGGTGGTGTATCATTCGGCGAGGACACCGTCTTTATATAGCTCGGTGACGGTGAGATCGCGCAGTTCGTTGTGTGCGCAGTCGTGTTTTGTGTAGAACTTTACATAATTCGGTGCATGACCGACGGAGAATGCGCCCTCTTTTTCTTCAAACAGGATGGTATGGGTCGTGCCGATGAGCGCTTCGCGGTAGGCGCGGCTCATCTGCTCTGCCACGGCGATGGCGGCGCGACTGCGCGATTCTTTGGTCGCGTTATCGTGCTGCATGGGCATACGGTCTGCGGGCGTGCCAGGGCGGCGGGAATAGGGGAAAATGTGCATATCGGCAAAAGCGCATTTTTGGATAAATGCCAGACTTTCGGCAAATTCTGCCTCCGTTTCTCCCGGGAATGCGACGATCATATCCGTCGTCACGGCGCAGTTCGGGAAAAATTCGCGCAGGAGCGTGACGCTTTCGTAATAGCGCGCGGTATCATATTTGCGGCGCATCCGCGCAAGCACGCTGTCACAGCCCGATTGCATCGACAGGTGGAACTGCGGGCAGAGATTGGGGTATGCCGCCATTTTCTCGCAGAATTCGCGCGTGATCACGCGGGGTTCGAGACTGCCCAGACGGATGCGCACATCGGGCACAGCCTCGCATACGGCGCTGAGCATGGTGTCCATCGGCGGCTTATTCGGAAGATCAACACCCCACGATGCGATCTCGATGCCCGTCAGGACGATCTCGCGATAGCCACGCGCGGCAAGTTCGCGTGCTTGCTGAATGACCGCATCGAGCGGCGCGGAGCGGACAGGTCCGCGCGTATAGGGGATGATGCAGTAGGAGCAGAAATTCACACAGCCGTCCTGCACTTTCAGCATTGCGCGGGTGCGCTCTTCCAAGCCGCCCGCGGGCAGGAGCTCGAATTCGCGGCGACGAAGCGCGGCATCGATGCTTTCGCGATGGTCGTGCGCGGCGAGCGCGCCGAGCAACATATCCACAAATTCCTGCCGATTTGCGCTTCCACCGATCACGTCCACGCCCAGTGCGCGCACCGCATCGGCATCGTGCTGGGTGTAGCACCCGCACACGGCGAGGATCGCGTCGGGGTACTGCTTGCGACAGCGGCGGATCACGGCGCGGTTTTTCTTGTCTGCAACGGCGGTGACGGAGCAGGTGTTGACGACATAGGCATCGCACGGCTCGTCAAAATGCCCGATCGTGTGACCCAAATCTTTCAAAATTCGCTCCATTGCCTGCGTTTCGTATTGATTTGTTTTGCAACCCAAGGTAAAAAATGCAATTTTCATTGTCAAAACCACCAATTTCTGATGTGAATATTTGTGTTAATCGGAGAAACCGCTAATTGAAAAATTGCATGATTATGCTATAATATGCAATATAACCGCGACTACCGATGGTTTTCCTATTATACACGAAACAACCGCTTTTGTACAGCTTGGGAGGGAATTTTGTGCACGAATTTACGGTTCAGTTTTCGAGTTTGGCAGATGTGATGCGTTTTGTTTCGCTATCGACGAAGATGGGCTTCCCCATCATGGTCGGATCGGAGAGCTACCATGTCAACGGCACGAGCTTCATGGGGATGTTCACCCTGAATTGGAGCAAGCCGCAGCGTGTGCGGGCACAGTGCACGAATGAGGAAGCGGAGTATTTCCGTCAGGAAGCTGCGCATTTCCTCGCTGAATAAGGCTCTAGCAGCACCATCTCGGGAATACCCGAGGCGGGTTCGGGGGGTTCTGCCCCCGCTTTTTTCGCTCGGTGTCGTTACGTATCGCGTAACGATATCGGGCGTTTTTCATGCTTTTTGCTCCGTTTTTGGGAAGAAGTCGCGCGGTGCTTTACATTTTTCTGAAAATCTGTTATGCTATGGGTACTTTGAAATTTGAAAAGGGAGGTGGAACTGTGAAAACGCGCACCCTTACGCGCCTTGCGCTCCTTACGGCGATCGCGCTCACCATTTTTATGCTCGAAGCACAGATTCCACCGCTGATCCCGCTTCCCGGGGTCAAGTTGGGGTTTGCGAACATCGTGACGGTCTATACCGTCTTTGCCATCGGCACGCGCGAGGGCGTGGCTGTGCTCTTTTGTCGCATTTTTCTCGGTGCGGTATTCGCGGGCAATTTCAGCACGATCTTCTATTCGGCGGCGGGTGGTGCGCTTGCCATCGGCACGACCGCGCTCCTGAGGCGCATCCTCACGAAAAAACAGCTCTGGATCGCGGGCTCGCTCGGCGCGCTTGCGCATAGCATCGGGCAGGTCTGCATGGCGGTGCTGCTCACTTCGACGGTCGGGCTTTTCGTGTATCTGCCACCGCTATGCTTTATCAGCATTTTTACAGGGGCACTGACTGGATGGAGTGCTCAATTTTTGGTGAATCGGGGGAAAGACCTGTGGAAAATTACTTCCAAATGAATTTTACAAAGGCGCAGGTGGACGAGATCTCCAACCTCGGGCTTGCGCACATGGGCGACTGCGTGTTCGAGATCCTTTGCCGTGGCTATCTCTGCGCCAACGGCGGCAAGACAGTCGATCGCCTGCACTGCGAGACGATCCGCATGGTCAAGGCGACCTCGCAGGCGGAATTTGTCGATAAATTGCTCCCTCTGCTCGACGAGGAGGAGCTTGCCTACTATCGCCGTGGCAAAAATTCGCACGTGCACGCCGTGCCAAAATCCGCAACGCCACAGCAGTATGCCAAGGCGACGGGCTTGGAGGCACTTTTTGGCGCGCTCTACCTCATGGGACGCACGGAGCGCATCAATGCACTTTTCCGCGCGGTGATGGAGGGATAAAATATGGCATTTGATGCATTTTTCCTCTCTGCCGTCCTTGATGAAGTGCGCGCACGCACCATCGATGCCCGCGTGGAGAAGCTCCATCAACCGAGCCGTGATACGGTGATCGTGCATTTAAAGTGCCGCGAGGGGCGTGAAAAGCTCCTTTTTGCGCTCAATCCGACTGCCCCGCGATTGCATCTGACGCAGGCAACGCCCGAAAATCCCGCCGAGCCGCCCATGTTCTGTATGCTCCTGCGCAAGCACCTGATGGGCGCGCGCCTCAAGCGCATCGAGCAGCCACCGATGGAGCGCTGTGCGGTGTTCACATTTGAATGCATCGACGAAATGGGTGACCGCGTCGAAAAGCAGCTCGTCGCGGAGCTCATGGGCAGAACGTGCAATCTGTACCTGCTCGCGCCAGACGGGCGCATCATCGATTGTCTGCGTCACATCGGGCTTGACGAGAGCGCCAAGCGCGCCGCGCTTCCCGGACTTGTGTATCAGTCGCCCGAACCGATCACGAAAACCGATCCGCGCGAAGCGGATTTTGCCGACATCCTCGCGCGTGGCGGGGCAGATCTGCTCTGCGACCGCCTGATGGATGCCCTCGGCGGGCTTTCGCCCCTTGTTTGCCGTGAAGCGGCGCTGTATGCCGCGGGCAGTACCGATGCACGAATGGATGCGCTGAACGCGGACACCGCCGAAAAGCTCTCGGCGTTCTTTTCCGAACATCTTGCGCATCCGACCCCATGCTGTTACAGCTTGCCCGACGGCACGCCGAAGCAGTTTGCGTTCTGCCCCATCCATGAGTACGGTGGATATACGCAGGTGGAGCGCTTTTCTGAACTGCTGGATTCGTATTATACGGTGCGCGACCGCCGCGATGCCATGCGCCAGAAAAGTGGCGCGGTGCGCAAGCTCGTGCAGAATCTCTGCACCCGCCTGACGCGCAAGATCGCCATTCAGGAGAAAGAACTTGCCGCGACTTATGATCGCGAGCGCCTGCGCCAGCTTGGCGACATCCTCACGGCGAATATCCATCGCATAAAAAAGGGGCAAACATCCATTTTCTGCGAGGATTTTTATGATGAGAATATGGCTAAGATCGAGATCCCGCTCTCGCCCATCCTCTCCCCGCAACAAAATGCCGCAAAATTCTACAAGGACTATGCCAAATTAAAGACCGCGGAGCGGGAGCTGACGCACCAGATCGAGCTGGGCGAAAATGAGCTTTCGTATCTGCAAAGTGTGCTCGATGAGCTCAGTCGCGCGGGTACGGATGCCGAGCTCGAAGAGATCCGCCGTGAGCTTCAGGATGGCGGCTATCTCAAACCTGACACGGGCAAGCGCCGCATGAAGCAGGGCAAACTCCCGCCGATGCGCTTTGAATCGACCGACGGCTACCCCATCTACGTCGGCAGAAATAACCGCCAGAACGAGGAACTCACATTCCGCCTTGCGCGCAAGGACGATATCTGGCTTCACGCGCAAAAAGTGCATGGGTCGCACGTCATCATCTCCTGCGGCGGCACGACCCCGCCCGATGATACGATCACACAGGCGGCACAGCTCGCCGCATTCTATGCCGAAAGTGGTGGCGGTCAGAATCTGCCTGTGGATGTCACATCCGTCAAGCAGGTCAAGCACATCCCGAACGGCAAGCTCGGCATGGTCATCTATCACACCTACCGCACGGTTTATGTAAACCCATACCCCGAAATCATCGTAGATGCCCTTAATGCGGAGAAGAAAACGTCGGAATAAGGAAAAATCGAAACAGATATCAAATATGCAAAAGTAGTTTGCTTTCAAAGGTTGAAAACAGTTTTGTCATCTTTCGTTCGTAATTTGTGTCAGCACTGTTGACACAAATTGCATAGAGAAGAAAATTTGCCGGAAATTTAAGCATATGATTTGCGCATCGCCAGAGGACGAATCATAAAATTTTTATATAACTTTATACTTTTTTAATATTCATGCACTTTTTTTATTCACAACTGAGAGGTATACTGTAATCAAACGATTCAATTATTTCTTTTTCATTTTTTCCTCTCCTCTTTTCTTGTTGCAGATTCCGCGGCTTATGCCGCGGATTTTGCATTTTATGGGCATTTTTGCTCGAAAAAACATCCCCCGCAAAGGTAGGCACGAATGCTTTCCATTTGCGGGGGATCTGTTATTTTCGGATATTAGATCTTTTAGATCTTTCTGAGCGGGGTGGAGTTTTCCTGTGCGAGCAGGAGGTCGGAGATGATGGTATTGGAGATCAGGAAGCCCTTGGGGGTGAGCACCCAGCGGCCGTCCTCGGTGTGCACGGCATAGCCGAGGCGCAGGTTACGCTGAAGCACTTCTTCAAGCGGCGAGAACGAGAGCAGGTACGTCTTCTCGTACACATCGGCGCTGATGCCCGAGATGGTGCGCAGTCGGAGCATCAGGTATTCTCCCGCGCGCTCGCGCACGGGGATCTCCTGCACCTCGTCGATGATCCTGCCCTTTTCGCGGATGCCTGTGATGTAATCCTGCACACTGCGGCATAGGGTGAATCGCTTGCCTGCAAAGTCGGAACTTGCGCTCGGACCGAAGCCGAGATATTCGCCACCCGTCCAGTATTTCATATTGTGGCGGGAATAAAGCCCCTTGCGGGCGAAATTCGAGATCTCATACTGGCGGAAGCCATAGCCTTTGAGCACATCGACTGCCGCAAGGTACATATCTGCCTGCGTATCGTCGTCGGGAAGCTTGGCGTAGTCCTTGTAGTCATAAAGTGGCGTGCCCTCTTCGACTTTCAGCCCGTAGCAACTGATGTGCTCGGGGTTGAGCTCGAGCACGTGCTCAAGCGTCTCGCGCCATGCGCGCAGGGTCTGTGCGGGCAGACCGTACATGAGATCGACGCTGACATTGCGGAAGCCCGCCTTGCGGATGCGGTGGAATGCCGATACCGCCTGCGCATAGGTGTGCGGGCGACCGAGCTTGCGCAGAAGCTCATCGTCGTCGCTCTGGATGCCAAGGCTCACACGGTTGAAGCCCTCGGCGCGCAGTCTGCCAAGGAGCTTATCCGATACGGAGTCGGGATTTGCTTCAAATGTGATCTCCGCGCTCCCATCAACGTCAAAATTGCGACGAATGGCGGTGAGGATGGTCGCCATGCCCTCCGCGCCGAAGAAGCTCGGCGTACCGCCACCAAAATAGATGGTATCGACCTTGTAATTCGGCGCAAGCGCACCTGCTTCCTTGATGTGCTCAACGGTCGCGGAAAGGTAGCCGTCCATCAGACGGTCATCCTTGGTCGAAAGAGAGTAAAAGTCGCAATACTGGCATTTGCTGCGGCAGAACGGCACGTGGATATAAATGCCCAGCGGTGATTTGTTGTTGGATTTTGTCAGAATAGGCATAGCTTGCCTCCAAAATAGAAAGATTGATCGATTTTGTGCGAAACGCACACATTTTTCATACAGTTTTCAGTCACGAATCGTAGGGTGGGGGTACACCCCCACCGACGCAGTATCGAAAATTGCACGGTCGGTTTGTTGAACCATCTATCGATGCCTGAGAAAAGCCTTCTCCTTGGGGAGAAGGTGGCACGGCAAAGCCGTGACGGATGT
>CAZVJJ010000073.1:0-6326 GCA_964627295.1 uncultured Oscillospiraceae bacterium
GACCCGCGTATCCAGCTTGGAAGGCTGGTGTTCTACCATTGAACTACACCCGCAGACCCTGTACTCTGGTGATTCAGCTAGAAAATTCTAGCACGGATACGAAAAAAAGTCAAGTGCTTTTTCGGAATTTTTCCGATTTCGTTTTAATTTCTTTTTTATCTCATGCGATCTTCGGAAAAAGATGGGGTGCGGGCAGGGGGCATTGCGGAATTCGTCGAGATTTTTGTTGCAAAATTGCAAATTTCGGCTATGATATAGGTATGATGGAAAAAGTGTTCGCTCGCCATCTTCGGGCGGGTATATCATGCGATCAGGAGGGAACCCCATGAGTGCGCAAATTGCAATCGAAGAATACTTAGATGCCCTCAAGCAGGGGCAGAAAGAACTGCGCGACGCGCAGTCGCTTGGAAAACCGCTTCATCCGCTCGTGCTCGATGAGATCATCGGTGAGAAAAACGATCTGACCGTTTACGACATCGGCACGATCGAAATTCCTGCCGAGCACGTGGTCGGCGTGAAGAGTGCAGGCCGCATTTCCGCTTTTTCGGCATCGTTTTTGCCGCTTCTCGCGCCCGATTCTGAATTCGGCATGAAATGGGTCTCGCTCTGTCAGGCGCATCTGGGCGACACAGGACTGCGCGACCCGATCCTCTGCTACGAATACCTCGGAAATTTCTACATTCAGGAGGGCAACAAGCGCTTTTCAGTTCTGCGCTGGTTCGGCTCGCCGCGTGTGCCCAGTCAGGTCAAGCGCATCCTGCCGCCCATGTCGAACGACCCGCGCATCAAGGCATATTACGAATTTTTGGATTTTTACAAATCTACGAAGCTCTACTGCGTGCAATTCCGCAGGCCGGGTGAATACGCAAAGCTTCTGGGCTACCTCGGAAAAGAGCCAGACATCGTCTGGACAGAGGACGAGCGGCGCACATTCAACGCCTACTTCCACTATTTTCAGGATGCATTCAAGGCGCTCAGCTCCAAACCCGTGGACGTGCTGCCTGAGGAAGCACTTCTCGTGTGGCTTCAGCTCTACCCCTACTCCGACCTTGGAACGCTCAGCGCGGCGGAACTGAAAAAGACGCTTTCTGCCCTTTGGACGGACGTGATCACGGGCTCGACCGATTCCGTGACCGTGCAGACGAAGCCGCAGGAGGGCGCAAAAGGCAACATCCTCACGCGCCTGATCTCCACGACCCCTGACCACCTCAACGTCGCATTCGTGCATCAGCTCGATCCCGCGGCAAGCACATGGGTGCTCGGCCACGAGGAGGGACGCAAGCACATCGAGAACGAATTCGGCGAGCGCGTGACGGTGCGCAGTTATTACGATGCCAAAACAACAGAGCTTGCTGAGACCATTCTCGAGCAAGCCGTCGCTGAGGGCGCGCAGGTCGTATTCACGACCGCACCGCTCCTGCGCCGCGCAACGCTCAAGGTCGCGGTCAAATATCCGAAAGTGCGCTTCCTCAACTGCTCGGTCGATCAGCCCTACGCAAGCATCCGCAGTTACTACGGGCGCATTTACGAAGCAAAATTCATCACAGGCGCGATCGCGGGCGCAATGGCGCAGGAAAACCGCATCGGCTATATCGCATCCTATCCCATTTTCGGCGTGCCTGCGTCGATCAACGCATTCGCCCTCGGCGCGCAGATGACCAACCCCCGCGCGCAGATCGAGCTTCGCTGGTCGTGCTGTGCGGGCACACATCAGGCGGACTTCTTCCGCGACGGCATCCGCGTCGTTTCCAATCGCGACATCCCGACGCAGGAGCGTATGTACATGGAATTTTGCAATTACGGCACGTATCTGATGGATGATCGCGGTGGGCTCGTGCCGCTCGGCTCGCCCGTGTGGGTATGGGGCAAATTCTATGAATACGTCATCCGCTCGATCTTTGCGGGCACATGGAAAGATCAAAAGGACACTTCGGGCGCAGTCAACTACTGGCTCGGCATGGACAGCGGTGCGATCGACATCCATTTTTCCGACAAGCTCCCCTCTGGCGTGCGCTGTCTTGCCGACATTCTCCAGAGAAACATGGCTAGTGGCACGCTTGACCCTTTCCTGCGGCGCATCAACGCGCAGGACGGCTCGCTCAAAAACGATGGCACGCACACCTTCACCATCGACGAGCTTCTGCACATGGACTGGCTCTGCGACAATGTGATCGGCCGCATCCCCCAGTTCGACGAAATTCTTCCCATTTCTCAGCCGACGGTGCGTGAACTGGGCATTTATCGGGATATGCTCCCCGGTGTAAAGGAGGTCGCAACGATTGAAAATACTGACCGTATCCGATGAAGAGTGTGCCGCGCTCTGGGATTACTATGTCCCCGGTCGGCTCAAAGATTACGATCTCATCATCTCCTGTGGCGATCTTCGGGCGGATTATTTGAGCTTTCTCGTAACGATGGCGCATTGCCCCGTGCTCTATGTCCATGGCAATCACGACACGAGCTACTCCCGCAAGCCCCCCGAGGGATGCGACTGCATCGACGACCATTTCGTCACCTTTAACGGCGTGCGCATCCTTGGGCTCGGCGGTTGCCCGTGGTATCATCCTGGGGAATTCCAATTCACCGAGGCGGATATGCAAAAGCGCATCCGCAAGCTGAAGTTTCAACTCTGGCGCAACAAGGGCGTGGATATCGTGGTCACGCACGCGCCCCCGAAAGGGGTCGGCGATGCCGACGATGCCGCGCACCGCGGATTTGAGGCGCTTCTTGACCTGATCGACAAATATCATCCGCAGTATCTCCTGCATGGGCATGTCCATCTGCGCTATGGGCACGACCAGACGCGCGAGCGCGAATACCACGGCACGCAGGTCATCAACGTGACGGAGCGCTATGTGCTCGATGTCCCCCAGCGTCCCCACGACGGAAAGGAATATGGACAGGTCATCTATAAGACCCGCCACAAGTATTAACGACAAAATCTCTACATCAGAAAGAGGCTAGCAGATGTTTACAGGTTTTTCCCCCGAGACAGTCGATTTTCTCTGGGGCATTCGCATGAATAACAACCGTGACTGGTTCACGGCAAACAAAAAGCAGTATGTTTCGACCCTTTACGAGCCGATGAAGGCGCTCGGCGCGGAGCTTTTCACGCCGTTTCTCGACCGTAGCGGTGATATCTTAAAGGTCAGCCGCATCTACCGCGATGCGCGGATGCATCCGCCCACGCCATACAAAGAGAGCCTTTGGATCTGCATTCGCAAGGATGTCGAGTGGTGGGCTGAAAATCCGTGCCTGTATTTTCAGATCGATCCCGACGGCATCGACTATGGCTTCTTTTTCTGGAAGCCGACGACGGTCGCGATGGAGCAGTTCCGCCACACCATCGCCGCAAGACCCGACGAATTCCTGACGATGCTGGGTTCTGTGGAGAAAAGCGTATCGCAGAGCGTCGTCGCGGAGTGCTACAAGCGCCCCAAACCCTGCGAAAACGAAGCCCTCGCGCCCTACTTTGCATGGAAAGGGCAGATCGGGTGCACACGGCACGAGGATTTCTCGGAAGCCGTGTTCGGACCGCAACTTGCCACGCGCGTGCGCGAATATTTTGAGCAGCTCCTGCCACTATACGACTATTTTGATCAATTTCGGGCGTGATTTCGCACGATAAGGAGAAAAAGATTATGAAAAATACGATTTTTAAGGGCATGGCATCGGCGATCATCACGCCGATGAACGCCGACGGCATTGACTACGAAGCACTTGGGCGCTTGATCGAATTTCAGATTGCAAGTGGCATCAATGCCATCGTCGTGATGGGCACGACGGGCGAAAATGCCACCATCGAACCCGAAGATCAGGCAAAGGTGATCGCCTACACGGTCGAAAAAGTTGCGCATCGCGTGCCCGTGATCGCGGGCACTGGCACGAACAATACTGAGCACGTGCTTCACAATACGCGCGAGGCTTGCAAAGCGGGCGCGGATGCGATCTTAGTCGTCACGCCCTACTATAATAAAGCAACGCAGAACGGATTATATACCCACTTTACGACCGTTGCCGACGCATCCACCGTTCCCATGATCGTCTACAACGTGCCTGGTCGCACAGGATGCAATCTTCTGCCGAAAACGGTCGCACGGCTTGCCGAGCATCCGAATATCGTCGCCATCAAGGAAGCCACGGGCAATATGGCGCAGACCGTCGAGATCATGGCGCTCTGCGGCGACAAGATCGACGTGTATTCGGGCGAGGATGCGCTCACCGTGCCGATGATGGCAATGGGTGCGGCGGGTACGATCAGCGTGCTGTCGAATGTCGTCCCCCGCGAGAGCGTGGCGATGTCCGACGCGTGCCTGCGCGGGGATTATGCAACCGCCGCCGCATGGCAATGCAAGCTCCTGCCGCTTGTCAACGCGCTCTTCAGCGAGGTCAACCCCATCCCTGTCAAGGCGGCGCTGTCCACGATGGGCTATGGTGAAAACTATCTACGCCTGCCGTTGACCCCCATGGAGGATGCGACGCGCGATGTGCTTTTGCAAGAAATGAGAAAGCTGGGGATCGACGTATGAGAGCAGTTGTTTGCGGCGCAAATGGCGCAATGGGAACGCTCATCTCGGCATCGCTCGGGGAAGAAGTCGTCGGGCGCGTGAGCATCGACGGCGCAGACGGCGTGGCGAAGACCTTTGCCGAGCTCGGGCGGGTGGATGCGGATGTCGTGATCGATTTTTCGCATCACAGCGCGATCACGGACGTGCTCGCATACGCAAAAGCCATCGGCGCAGCCGCCGTCATCGGCACGACGGGGCACACGGATGAAGAAAAAGCGCAGATCTATGCGGCATCGGAAACGCAACCTGTGTTCTACTCAGGAAATATGAGCCTCGGCATCGCGGTACTCTGCCGTCTTGCAAAGCAGGCGGCGCAGGCATTCCCCGATGCGGATATCGAGATCGTCGAGGTGCACCACACCCGCAAGGTCGATGCCCCGAGCGGCACGGCGCATATGCTCTTCCAGTCCATCCAGGAAGTGCGCCCGAATGCCACCGAGCATTGCGGTCGGGCAGGGGAAGGCAAGCGCGAAAAAGACGAGATCGGCATTTCGTCCCTGCGGATGGGAAATGTCGTCGGCGTGCACGAGGTGCACATCTGCACCGCCACGCAGTCGCTCACGCTTCGCCACGAGGCATTCACCCGCGCGATGCTTGCCGACGGCGCAGTAGATGCGGCGCGATTCGTTTCTGAAAAGCCCGTGGGGCTTTATACGATGGAAAATATGCTCACTTGACTGGAAGAAAGGATATCCTATGCAGATTTGGTACATGAATGGCGCGGGAAACGACTTTATGGTGATGGATGCCCGCGGGAAGCAGTTTGATTTTGAAAAGCTCGCCATCGAGTTATGTAAACTTACGAATGCCGACGGCTTTATGGCAGTCGATCATTCTGACAAGGCAGATTTTAAGCTCCATTTCTACAATTCCGACGGTTCGCGCGGCGAAATGTGCGGAAATGGTGCGCGCTGTATCTGCCGATTCGCTTACGATAACGGCATCGCGGGCGAAAATATGGTCGTCGAAACGGATGCGGGACTTGTCCCCAGTGTGCGCCTGACGCAGACGCAATTTCGCGTGAAGCTCAACGATCCGAGCGTTCTCGACCTAAATCGCAAGGGCGACATCGCCTACGCCGAACTCGGCGACCCCGGTGTGCCGCACGCGGTCAAGGAATACGAGGGCGATCTGTGGGCAGATGCCGATTCCCTGCGCGAAGATATGCGCGCGCTTCGCTTCGATCCCGCGTTCCCCAAGGGCGCAAATGTCAATTTCTGCCAATGGGTCGGCGCGGACGAGGTCAAAATGCTCACATTTGAGCGTGGCGTAGAAGATTTCACCCTTGCCTGCGGCACAGGCTGTGGCTCGACCGCCGCGACCCTCTGGGCACGTGGCAAGCTCCCGCACGGTCGCCTGACCTGCCACAACCGCGGCGGTGATCTGACCGTCGCCATCACAGGCGAAAACGGCACCGTCCACGCCATCGAGCTGGAAGGTCCGACCGAGGTCGTCCAGATCCACGAGATCGATCTCTGATCGACCCACCACATTTTCGACGAAAGCTATGTAGGGACACCTGTCCTCAGGTGTCCGCTTACTGCACCCACAAGCCGTGAATGTGTTCGATGCACGCACAATTTGCCGTTCCATACTGTAGGGTGGGGGTACACCCCCACCGACGCAGTATCGATTTCTGCACGGTCGGTTTTTCGCACCAACCGCCGATGACTGAGAAAAAGCCTTCTCCTTGGGGAGTGGTACTCCGCGCAGCGAATCAAAATATCCATGATTGCCAGTGGCAATCATACCATTAAA
>CAZVJJ010000074.1:0-6261 GCA_964627295.1 uncultured Oscillospiraceae bacterium
TCTGCCTTGGCTTCCCCGTCATCTCCAACGAGACGGAGAATATGTTCCGCGTTCCTAAGTCCCTGATCCAGCAGCTTGACACCTCCAAGTGGAATGCAACTTCCCTCGAGGCACGCGATATCAAGCTCAAGATCACCAATATCGATATCCCCGTCGCATTCGCAACTGCATTCGAGGGCGAGATCATTCGCCGTGGCGATATGCAGGTCGAAGTGGACGGCTCTCGCGTGGACTGCTTCGAACTTGTCCAGACGAGAGAGGCAAGCGAGGTCGAGGATCACAAGATCTCTGTCGTCGGTCCTGAGCTCGACGAGATCCCCGTTGGTTCTAAGATCTCCCTGTCCTACACCATCGAGGTCGCAGGTAAGGCTATGCAGCCCGACTTCGAGTCCGTTATGGAGCGTAAGATCCACTCGTGGATCAACTGCATTGAGGGCGTTATGCACACTGGCCAGCGCGATATGATCCGCGTCCGTATCAGCAAGGCAGACTTCGAGGCAGGCTTCCGCTTCTGCCACCTCGGCGAAGTGCTCTATGCAAAGGTCAAGAATGAGTTCGAGGCTGTCGTCGATAAGTGCCAGGTCACCATCGTTGTTGACGCAGAGAAGAATGCTGAGCTGCGTGCACAGGCAAACGAGGTCTTTAATAAGCGTGACGCACGTCTTGCTTCCATGACCGACGAGTCTGTTGACCAGTTCTACACCTGCATTATGTGTCAGGCGTTCTCCCCCAGCCACGTCTGTATCGTCACCCCCGAGCGTCTGGGTCTTTGCGGCGCTGTGTCGTGGCTCGATGCAAAGGCGACCAAGGAGCTCGATCCCGAAGGCCCGTGCCAGATCGTCCCCAAGGAAGGCTGCACCGACGAGCGTCTGGGTGTCTACGCATCCGTTGACGAGGCTGTTCAGAAGTATTCCCACGGCGCGCTCGAGCACGTGACCCTGTACTCCCTGTTCCAGGATCCCATGACGAGCTGTGGCTGCTTCGAGTGTATCTGTGGTGTCGAGCCTGTTTCCATGGGTGTCGTGATCACCTGCCGTGAGCACGCTGGCATGACCCCGCTGGGCATGAGCTTCTCCGAGATGGCATCCATGACTGGCGGCGGCGTTCAGACCCCCGGCTTCATGGGTCACGGCAAGCACTTCATCTCTTCGCATAAGTTCATCGCAGCCGAGGGCGGCCCTGGCCGTATCGTCTGGATGCCCAAGATGCTGAAGGATCAGATGCGTGAGCGCCTCGACGAGACCGCACTTGCAATGTACGGCGTTGAGAACTTCACCGACATGATCGCTGATGAGACCATCTGCACCGAAGATCCCGAGGAACTGCTCAACTACCTGTCCGAGGTCGGCCACCCCGTCCTCAGCATGGAGCCGTTCGATATGTAATTCGATCCCCGAAAGGGCTACTGCATTTCCGCAGTAGCCCTTTTTTGCGCACATTTTTGCCGTTCCATACTGTTTTTCCATCCCATACTGTAGGGTGGGGGTACACCCCCCACCGACCACGTTACGAGGACAGAAATGTTCACTTTTCGCACAATTTTCCGATGACCACCAAAGGCTTCTCCTTGGGGAGAAGCTGTCACAAAAAATCTATTCGATTTTTTGTGACTGATGTGGGGGAGCAACGTCGGATTTTTGGAAGTAGTTGCGTTATACGTACTGCGTAGCCCCATATCCGTCACGGCTTCGCCGTGCCACCAGTTTTTAATGGTATGATTGCCACTGGCAATCATGGATATTTTGATTCGCTGCGCGGAGCACCACTCCCCAAGGAGAAGGCTTTTTCTCAGTCATCGGTGGTTGATGCGAAAAAAACCGACCGCGCGGATATCGAAACTGCGTCGGTGGGGGTATACCCCCACCCTACAGTATAATAGGCGGGTGCGGTGCGTCACCGCAAGTGCGTCCAATAATCTAACGTTGCGGACACCTGAGGACAGGTGTCCCTACAGGGAAAGTCTGGCGTGTGGATAGACCTGACAACATTGCACAGGAAGAACGCGTTTCGTTAGAAAACAGCGCGAAATGGAGAAAAATGGGGTTTACAAGTTTCGGATGTTGTGCTAGAATGTAAGCGGTGAAGATTGGGTTTTCCAGAAAAATTCACCAAAAAATTTTAGGCATATCCGCGTGTATGCCCGAAATTTCTTCGTTATCTTTGTCGTTTTTTACCAACTATCGCAATGTTGGTCGAAAATAGAAGGGTTTGCTGGCGTGCTCCTGCGACCCATTTCAAATCCATTTACGGAGGTTATACACAAATGGCACAGAAAGTTCAGTTTGTGGAGACTGTTCTGCGTGATGCAAACCAGTCTCTGATCGCGACCCGCCTGCCTTTCGATAAGTTCGAGCCCATGCTCTCGACCATCGACAAGGCTGGCTACTACGCAATCGAGTGCTGGGGCGGCGCTACCTTTGACGTTTGCCTGCGCTACCTGCACGAAGATCCGTGGGAAAGACTGCGCAAGATCCGCGCTGCTGCTCCCAATACCAAGCTGCAGATGCTCCTGCGCGGACAGAATGTCCTCGGCTACTCCCACTATCCCGATGATTTCGTCAAGCTTTTCGTTCAGAAGGCTGTCGAAAATGGCATCGACATCATCCGCATCTTCGACGCACTTAACGACGTGAAGAATCTCAAGGTCGCTATGGAAGCTACCGTCAATGCTGGCGCGATCGCTTCTGGCACGATCTCCTACACCACGTCCCCTGTCCATACCCACGCAAAATACGTGCAGATGGTCAAGGAACTCAAGGAGATGGGCGCAGCTACCATCTGCATCAAGGATATGGCTGGCATCATGGGTCCGAAGGAGGCTTACGATCTCGTTTCCGCGATCAAGGACGCTGTGCCTGAACTGCCCATCGACCTGCACACCCACTGCACCACGGGTCTTGCATTCATGACCTACCTCAAGGCTGTTGAGGCTGGCTGTGACATCATCGACACCGCGATCTCCCCGTTCTCTGGCGGTACTTCTCAGCCCGCTACCGAGACCCTCGCTTACGCTCTGCGTCAGCTCGGCTACGAGGTCGATCTCAACGACGATGCGACCAAGACCATGGCTGACTACTTCAAGGGCGTGCGCGACGAGTTCGTCAAGGACGGCACGCTCATGCCCAAGGCAATGGCGACCGATACCCAGTGCCTGACCTATCAGGTCCCTGGCGGTATGCTCTCCAACCTCATGAGCCAGCTCAAGCAGATGAATGCGCTTGACCGCTTCGACGAGGCTCTGGCAGAGACCCCCAAGGTTCGTGCAGATATGGGCTATCCTCCCCTTGTCACCCCCACCTCCCAGATGGTCGGCGTGCAGGCTGTCCGCAACGTCCTCGACGGCGAGCGCTACAAGACCGTTTCCAAGGAGATCAAGGCTTACTGCCGCGGTGAGTACGGCACGACCCCCGCTCCCATCAATGCAGACATCCAGAAGATGATCCTCGGCGATGAGCAGCCCCTTGCTGGCCGCTATGCCGATACTCTCGCTCCCATTGTCGAGCCCACCCGCCAGAAGCTTGAGGGCATCGCAAAGTCCGACGAGGATGTGCTCAGCTACATCGCTTTCCCGAACCTCGCTGAGAAGTTCTTCGACGAGCGCAAGGCAAAGGAAGAGAACGTCTGCACCTACACCATTACCGAAGCATAAGGAGGCAGGACTATGATGTTTCTTGCATCCGCTCTCGATAATATCAGCATCGGTGATGCTGGCATCGTGGCGCTGCTGGGCTATGCGGTCGTTTTCTTCGGTCTGATCCTGCTGATGATCGTTGTTGTCGCCATGGGCAAGATCTTTGTCTCCCTCGACAAGAAGAAGTCCGCATCTCCCGCTCCCACCGCCGAAGCAGCACCCGAAGCACCCAAGGCAACTGCCCCTGGCTCTGCTGGTGAGCTCAAGCTCCACGACGTTGAACCCAAGACCGCAGCAATGCTTATGGCGATCGTCGCCGATAAGCTGGGCAAGCCCCTTAACGAGCTGCGCTTTATTTCCATCAAGGAGGTCAAGTGATCATGAAATACAAAGTTACTCTGAACGGCCGTACCTATGAGGTCGAGGTCGAAGCAGGCAAGGCAATGCTCCTTGATGAGTATGAAGCCATTGCTCCCGCTCCTGTTGCAGCCGCACCCGTAGCTGCTGCTCCCGCTGCCGCACCCGCTGCTGCACCTGCCGCTCCTGCTGTCACGGGCGCTGGCGAAGCTGTCTCCGCTCCTATGCCTGGCAATATCCTGAAGGTCAATGTCCAGAACGGACAGGCTGTCAAGGAGGGCGATGTGCTCGTTGTCCTCGAGGCTATGAAGATGGAAAACGAGATCATGGCGCCCAAGAGTGGCACCGTCACGCAGGTTCTCGTAAGCAAGGGCTCTACTGTGGATACTGGCGCTCCTCTGGTCGTCATCGGCTAAGGAGGGGTTTCCGTGTTCAATATTGGAGATACTCTGCTGAAGCTTTGGGAAGATTCTGGCTTTTACGCCATCTTCTCTGGTTTTTCCGCTGGCGGCTGGCAGAACCTCGTGATGCTCATCATCGCGTGTGTCTTGCTGTACCTCGCCATTGTTAAGAAGTTTGAGCCGCTGCTGCTTTGCGGTATCGCATTCGGTTGCCTGCTCACGAACCTCCCCGGTGCTGGACTTTACCATCAGGAGATCTGGGACAACTTCATGAACGAAGCAAGTGAATTTTACCATTCCTACGGCTACGTTATGAAAAACGGCGGTCTGCTCGATATTTTCTATATCGGCGTTAAGACCTCCCTCTATCCCTGCCTGATCTTCATGGGCGTTGGCGCAATGTCCGACTTTGGTCCGCTGCTGTCGAACCCCAAGTCCCTGCTGCTCGGCGCTGCTGCACAGCTCGGCGTTTTCGCCGCATTCTTTGGCGCAGTTTGCCTCGGCTTTACTGGTAGTGAGGCGGCTTCCATCGGCATCATCGGTGGTGCTGACGGTCCTACCGCGATCTTCCTGACCTCGAATCTTGCACCGCATCTGCTCGGTGGCATCGCTGTCGCGGCGTATTCCTACATGGCACTGATCCCCATGATCCAGCCGCCGTTCATGCGCCTGCTCACCACCCCCGAACAGCGCAAGATCAAGATGGTGCAGACCCGCACCGTCTCCAAGACGGAGAAGGTCATCTTCCCCATCGTCGTCACCCTGTTCTGCGCACTTCTGTTGCCCGATACCGCTCCTCTGATCGGCTGCCTGATGCTCGGCAACCTCTTTAAGGAGTGCGGCGTCACCGACCGCCTGAGCGATACCGTTCAGAATGCGCTTATGAACATCGTCACGATCCTCCTGTCCACCGCTGTCGGTGCGACCATGGTCGGCTCGAACTTCCTGACTGCAAGCACGCTCAAGATCATCGTCCTCGGCGTTTGCGCATTCATCCTCTCCACCGTCGGCGGTCTGCTGGGTGGTCTCGTGATGTGCTGGGCGACCAAGGGCAAGGTCAACCCCCTCATCGGCTCTGCGGGCGTTTCCGCCGTGCCTATGGCGGCGCGTGTTTCCAACCTCGAGGGTCAGAAGGCAAATCCGTCCAACTTCCTGCTGATGCACGCCCTCGGCCCGAACGTCGCAGGCGTTATCGGCTCTGCGATCGCCGCTGGCTTCCTGCTCAGCGTGTTCGGTTGATTCATAAAATAGCAAACCGTCACAACAGCTCAAACTGTTGTGACGGTTTTTTCTGTCATCGTGACATTTTTGCCTGTTTGTATCTTACCTCAGCGTGCCAAGAATGGAAAGGGTCGTCATTAGGCGGGTAGTGGCGCGGGTGGAGAGGGCGCTGTAGACACAGCGCCATGGTGCGTCTGCGCTTGCGCGGGCGAGTTGGTCGATCAGCGACTGTTCGGCATGGGCGCATTTTTTGAGCGTGCTTTCTGCGCGTTCGCGCGGGACGGGCGGGCGTCTGCTTGCGGGTGGGGGAGCTTTGAGCGCTTGCAGACCGCGCACCGACAGGGCGCAGGATGCGGCATCGTTTGCAAGCGCCCGCGCTTGCGGGAATTGTGCGGAAAGTGCGCGGTAATACGCCGCAAGTGTCTGTAAAGATCCATAGAGCGATGCGTCCATCTCCTGTGGCGGGCGCTGTTGCACCCGCTCCCAGACGCGTGCCGCCATTGCGGCATCCAATTCTTCCATCAAATCGCCTCCTATGATCAGTATAGGCGCGGACGAATCGATCTTTTCCAAAAAAATCGCAAAAGAATTTGAAACGCAAATTTCAAGAACAAATTGAACGCTTTGTAGAATGAAATTCAAACCTTGATC
>CAZVJJ010000075.1:0-6125 GCA_964627295.1 uncultured Oscillospiraceae bacterium
TTACACTTTTTGTAAACCATGTTACTACACTATACAGTACACCCCCACCGACGCAGTATCGATATCTGGGCAGTCGGTTTTTCCAAACCAACCGCCGACGACAGAGAAAAAGCCTTCTCCTTGGGGAGTGGTGCTCCGCGCAGCGAATCAAAATATCCATGATTGCCAGTGACAATCATACCATTAAAAACTAGTGGCAGCCCGAACGGGCTGACGGATGTGGGGTTGCCGCAGTACATATACCGCGACTGCTTCCTAAATTTGCAACGTTGTTCCCCCACATCAGTCACAAAAAATCAGATAGATTTTTTGTGACAGCTTCTCCCCAAGGAGAAGCCTTTGGCGGTCGTCGGTAGTCTGGGATAAAAAACGAGCATTTCCGTGGTTGCGACGTGGTCGGTGGGGGTGTACCCCCACCCTACAGTCTATGGACGGTGGATCTTGCGAAGCACGGACATATTTACTGGTTTCGGGTGTCCCTACATGAAGATGACGACCGCGCAGAAATCGAGGGCATATCGGTGGGGGCGCAGAATGCGTGCGTGGGGGATTTCTCGGTTTGTTTACAAGTTCGTCTATTTACATTTGTCGCATTTGATGGTATAATGACCGCAAAGTGTTTATCATACGGGTTTTATACCATGCTAGAAAGGAGGCGGTCAAATGCGCCGTTTCTTGGACGAACTGCGTAACTTCACCAAAAAGGGCGATATGGTCCTGCTTCTGCTTTGCCTTGTCACCTCGGCGTTTGGCATCATCGCGGTCGCAAGCGCGACAAATGCGCCAAAATTTGACGGCAACCTGCGCTACATCGTCATTCAGATCGCCGCGACGCTCCTTGGCGTTGCAATGTATGCGGTCATCTCTTCGATCGATATCGATACCATGTCCGAACAGCGGAATCTGCTCGTCGCATTCAATGTGTTCCTGCTTCTGCTTCTGATCCCATTCGGCACGGATAACAATACGGGTAACAAAAGCTGGCTCGATATCCCTGGTATCCCTGTCGCGATCCAGCCTGCGGAGATTTGTAAGATCACCTATGTCATCATCATGGCATCCATCATGAACCAGCACCAGAACCGCATTTCTCAGCCCATTCCTGTTATGCACATGGTGCTCCACCTTGGCATCGTGGTCGGACTGAACATGGTGCTCTCGGGCGACGCGGGCGTCTCGCTGATCTTCGTGTTCATCTTTATCGGCATGGCGTTCTCGGGCGGTGTCAGCCTTGCGTGGTTTGCCCTCGCGATCGGGCTGATCGTGGCGGCGTGGCCAATTCTTTGGAACGTGATGGGCACATATCAGCAGGAACGTATCCTCGTTCTGATCGACCCGACGTATGATGCGCAGGGCATCGGCGCGCGCTATCACTATAAGATCAACCTGAAATCCCTCACGGGCGGTTCTTTCACGGGACAGGGCCTTTTTAATGGCAACCGTACACAAGCTGGCGCGCTTTTCGCACAGCATACGGACTATATTTTCTCGTCCATCGGTGAGGAACTTGGCTTCTTTGGATGTCTGCTCGTCATGGCGCTGGAATTTGCCATCGTGGCGCGGTGCATCTATGTCGGCATCAAGTCGCAGGATTATATGCGCCGTCTGGTCTGCTTTGGCGCGGCAGCTTCAATGATCTTTCAGGTCATGATCAATGTGGGGATGTGCATCGGCGTTATGCCAGTTATCGGTCTGACGCTCCCGCTCATCAGCTATGGTGGCTCGTCCGTCGTGTCGATCTATGCCATGCTCGGGCTCGTCTCAGGCTCTCACGCCCGACCGCAATCCCAAAGCCATGAGCGCTATATCCAGCCATACAGATAAAAGAAAAGCGTGCCGACCATGGCACGCTTTTTTGCGCACAATTTGCCGATTTTGACTGTAGGGTGGGGGTATACCCCCACCGACGCAGTATCGACCTCTTCACGGTCGGTTTTTAGAATCAACCATCGACAACTGAGAAAAGCCTTCTCCTTGGGGAGAAGGTGGCAGCCCAAAGGGCTGACGGATGTGGGGCTACCGCAGTACGTATACCGCAACTGCTTCCGAATATCCGACGTTGCTTCCCCACATCAGTCAGAAAAAATCAGATGGATTTTTTGTGACAGCTTCTCCCCAAGGAGAAGCCTTTGGCAGTCGTCGGAAAATTGTACGAAAAAACGCACATTTCTGTCGTCGTAACATGGTCGGTGGGGGTATACCCCCACCCTACGGTCTATGGACGGTGAATTGTTTAGAAAATTGCCTTACAAATGGGCGAAATCGATTGCATCTGGGGGGAAAGTCTGATATAGTAGGAGCAGTGAAAAAGTTTGGAGGAGATCCCATGCGAAAACGTTCTGTTTTGGCGCTGATTTGTTGCCTGATCCTGCTTGCGGGCTGTGCCAATGCGCGCCCCGAACCGACTGAGGAGGAAACGACCATGCCATCTGAAATCACCGAAGCTACCACACAGGAAACTGTCCCCACCGCATACGATGCCATGGTGGAGCGATCGCTGCTGAATATCGGCAATGCCTACCGCCTACAGCAGAAGATCCGCGCCGCGCAGGCGGGTGAGGATATCACCATCGCCTATATCGGCGGTTCGATCACCGAGGGACTGGATGTTCAGCCGAGCGAGCGTTATGTCACCTTGAGCTATCACGAATTTGAAGATAATTACGCAAACAGTGGCACGGTCACCTGCGTCAACGCGGGTCTGAGCGGTACGCCGTCGAATCTTGGCGTGCTGCGCGTGGAGCGGGACGTGCTGGCGTATGATCCCGATATCGTTTTTATCGAATTCGCGGTCAACGACAGTCAGGATTTTCAGGAGAAGCAATGCTTTGAATCCCTCGTGCGCACAGTACTGACCCATCCGAGCGAGCCTGCGGTCGTGCTCATCTTCAACCGCACGGAAAATGCCTACACCTGCCAGAGCGTGATGGGCTTGACGGGTATGTTCTACAGCCTGCCGATGATCTCCGTCACCGATGCCATCACGCCCGAGCTGGATGAGGGACGCATGACATGGCGCGATTTCTCGAACGATACGGTGCACCCGAATGCAGACGGTCACCGCATGATGGCGGATTTTATCGCAAATCTCTTCCGCGAAGCGGATGCGGGCACATGGGACACCTACACCGTCCCCGAAACGAAGCAGGTCGGCGCGCCCTTTACTGACCCCGTGCTCATCACGCCCGAGCAGGGGAGCGAATTGATCACGGAACTTGGCGGATTTTCCGAGTTCCGCGGCAATCGCACGGGCTTCCCTGTGCAATGGCGCGCCGAGGGGAGCGAGGGAATGAAATTCACCGTGACCGCCAACGCCGTGTTCGTGATCTTCCAGCGCAACAAGACCGACAATATGGGCTCCGCCGATGTCTATATCAACGGCGAAAAGGCGATGACGCTCGATGCCAAGCAATCCGACGGCTGGGGCGACCCATGGAGTCAAATGATCGTCAAGTCGAAAACGATCGAAACCTATGAGATCGAGATCCGCCCCACCGAGGACTGTGACGGCAAAATTTTCGACATTTACGGCATCGCCTACACCTGCAACGGCTGACACGTGCACATTTTTCGCCCCGCAGAATACCATGGAATGTGAGCGCAATGCGCCATAAGAACATTCTCTGGAGGTATTTTTATGTGTGGTAACAACAATGGTCTGTGTAGCTGCCTGAATAACAACCTGTGGTGGATCATCATTCTGGTGCTCCTGCTGTGCAATACGGGTTGCGGATGCGGCAATGGTTGCGAGCGCGACAACGGCTGTGGCTGCTGCTAAAAAACTTGGCTCTCCCAATCGGGAGAGCCTTTTTTCTCCCCATTTTGCACCCTTGTGGCGGGGCGGTTTTTGGGGGTGGGGGATGTGGTCGAAAATGGTAATTTATTTGTGAACATTCGCGAAAAAATATTGACATAGGGCGATATTGTCGGTATAATATGCTCGAAATTGTGTTGTGACACAGTGTAATGATTACAAAAAGAAAATAAACGATTACAAAATGGTAAGGAATGAGGATATGGCAAAAAGAATGACGGAATCGGGAAAGGCCACGCGGGCGAAAGTGCTCCACTCCGCGGCGGTTTTGTTCCTCGAAAAGGGATTTAAGAACACGACGATCATCGATATCGCAAGGCACGCGGATGTCAACCGCGGCTCTGTGGTTTTCGCCATCTCGAGCAAGGAAAATCTGCTCAATATCATCGTTGATTATGTGCTCGATGGGCAGTTTGAGGTGAGTAAGGGCATCATCGCGGGCAAGACGGACGACCCTGTGCTCTACTATGCGGTCGAGTGCGTCTTGCAGCTTGCCATGGCAGAGGTGAACGAGCAGGTGCGCGAGCTGTATCTGGAAGCCTACACCATGACCCTGACTTCCAATCAGATCTACTCAAAGACGACCAAACGCCTCATCCCGCTTTTCAAGCAGTATAACCCCACGTGGGGCGAGCCCGATTTTTATGAATGCGAGATCGCAAGCGGAAGCATCATCCGCGGCTATATAGCAAAGCCCTGCAATATCTATTTCACCTTTGAGCGGAAAGTGAATGCCTACCTGCACCATTCGCTCGCGCTCTACCATGTGCCGCAGGAGAAGGTGGAAGAGGCGATCGCGTTCGTTTCCGAAATCGATTTCACGCCCATCGCGCAGAACACGATCGACAGCCTGCTTTCCTACCTTGAAAAGCGGATGACAGGCGAGATCACGGAAGACATCAACTTCAATGATGAAAGAAGAATATTCGGCTATCAGAGAAAAGGAGAAACATAATTATGAACCAAAACGAAAGCAGTAACAAAAAGCGCGTTCTGATCCTGATCGTCCTCATGGCTCTGATCACCGTGATCGCGCTCGGCATCACCATCTGGGCGCTGTTCTTCCGCACGCCGAGCGTGGTGCTCACGCCCGACTATGCCCCGCAGGCAGAGGATGTCAACGCCGTCCCCATTCCCGATGACGACAGCGGTGACAAACTGCAAGCCGACGACGGTGGCGGCGCGGTGAGCATCAGCTACGGCACGAATGTGTCCATCATCCTCTCGAATCAAACGGCGGCGCTGTACTTTGCCAACCCCAGCAAGTCCACGCAGGACATGGTGGTGCAGGTGATCGTGCAGGATACCGTCCTCGTCCAGTCGGACAGGCTCACCCCCGGCAAGCAGGTCACGACGCTCGCGCTTCTCGACGGCGCGGAGAAAATGCTCTCCGTCGGCGGCTACGAGGGAAAGCTCGTCGTGCTCTACTACGATCAGCAAAGCGGTGAAAAGGCGATCGTCAATACGGAGATCCCCGTCACCATCACAGTTGTCGAATAAACAGGATCGATCGCCGAAAACGGCGCTGATACAGAAAAAGGAGAAAATATTATGAAAAAGATTTTTGCACTTATCCTCGCGATCGTGATGGTCGCATCCATGAGCACCACCGCATTTGCAGAGACCATGGGCACGGGCGAAAAGACCGTCGATGTCACCGCGTCTTACAAGCCCTCCACCACCACCGAAAGCATTTATAATGTAGATATCACGTGGGAGAGCATGCGCTTTACCTACACCGAGACTGGTAGCAAGAAGTGGAATGCGAGCACGCACACCTATTCTGGCGATGCAAGCGGCGCATGGGACAAGACCGAGGCGAAGATCACCGTCACCAACCATTCTGATCTTGCTGTGAACGTAGCAGTTACTTACTCCGCTGTGGGCGACACGGGCATCACGGGCACGATCACGAACGGCACGGCAACCCTGCAGGCAGGCAAGGTCGGCAAGCCCAACGAAGCCGATTCCATGACCGCGACCCTCAAGATCAGCGGCACGCCCAATACCACCGTCACCGAAAACGGCATCAAGATCGGCACGATCACCATCAAGATCGCCTAAATCAGCAAAAACCCTTGCCCCCCGCGTTTACGAGGGGGGTGTCAGCGCCCAAAGCGCTGACGGGGGGAGTATACCGCAAAATCTCATGGTTAAGGCTGTAGGGTGGGGGTACACCCCCACCGACGCAGTAGCGACCTCTGCGCGGTTGGTTGGTCGAACCATCTATCGATGACAGAGAAAAGCCTTCTCCTCGGGGAGTGGTGCTCCGCGCAGCGAATCAAAATATCCATGATTGCCAGTGGCAATC
>CAZVJJ010000076.1:0-6049 GCA_964627295.1 uncultured Oscillospiraceae bacterium
AACAAAAAATAAGGAGGAAAACGAAATGAAAAAAGCACTAGCAATGCTGCTGGCTCTGGTCATGGTTCTTTCCTTGGCTGCATGTGCCTCCAGCGCAAAGAGCAATGATGGCAAGGTTCTCAACATTTGGGCATGGAACGAAGAGTTCAAGGGCTTCTTCGAGAAGTACTACACCGTTCCCGAAGGCGTTACCGTTAACTGGGTTATCAACCCCTCCGATGGCGGCGTTTATCAGGATAAGCTCGATGAGGCTCTCCTGAACCAGAAGAATGCTCCCGCAGACGAGAAGATCGATATGTTCCTTGCTGAGGCTGACTACATCCTCAAGTACACCGATTCCGAGTACACGCAGGACATCACCAAGATCGGCGTCACCGATTTCTCCAACACTTATGAGTACACCGTTCAGGCTGCATCCGACTCCAAGGGCGTTGTTAAGGGCGTTTCCTTCCAGTGCTGCCCCGCAGCTCTGATCTACCGCCGCTCCATCGCTAAGGATGTCCTCGGTACTGACGATCCCGCAGAGGTTCAGGAGAAGCTGAACTCTTGGGAGAAGTTCGAGGCTGTTGCTGCTGATGCAAAGGCTAAGGGCTACTACATGACTGCTTCCGAAGTCGCTACTTTCCGCGTGTTCTCCAACAACGGCACTTCCGCTCTGGTTGACGAGAACAACAACCTGACCCTCAACGATGCAATCAAGACTTGGCAGGAGCAGGCTAAGCGCTTCTCCGACAATGGCTACACCCAGACCTGCGACATCTGGTCCGATGAGGCTACCGCTCAGATGTTCGGCGACGGCAAGACCATGTGCTACTTTGGACCGGCTTGGTACTACAACTTCTCCATGGGCAATGCTCAGGATAGCGAGAAGGGTTGCTACGGCGACTGGGCTATCTGCGAAGGTCCTCAGGCTCACTTCTGGGGCGGCACTTGGCTGCTGGCAGCAACTGGCTCTGACAACACCGACCTCGTTGCTGACATCATGAACTCCTTCATCAACGACGAAGAAGTCTGCACCAACCTCATCAAGAACGAGAACCAGTTCACCAACAACCAGTCTGTCAACCAGAAGTTCGCAACCGATCCCGATTTCGGTAATGCATTCCTCGGCGGCCAGAACGACGTTGCTCTGTATGTTGAGCTTGCTAAGAACATCAAGTTCGAGAACAAGACCATCTACGACCAGCTGCTGACCGAAGGCCTGCAGGGCTACTGGAGAGAGTACTGCGACGGTACTGTCACCGAAGACGAGGCAATGGCAAACTACTACAAGTACATCAACGAGAAGTATCCCGACATCGTCACTCCCTGATCGATAACGGGTCACTCGAAATGAACTGAAAACGACCGTGGGGCAAGGCGAAAGCCTTGCCCCATTTTCGGATAGTTGCTTCCGCTTCAGAATATGAAGAGACATATTTTGAATCGAAGGCAAAAATCCCATAAGGAGGAAATGTCCATGAACAAGCTAGCAACCAAAGCGCCTGCAAAGCGCAAGAGCATCAGCTATGCAAAATGGGGCTATATTTTTATCGCACCGTTCTTTCTTGCATATGCGATCTTTACGCTCTATCCCCAGATCCTCACCATCTACAATAGCTTTTTTGAGTATTACCGCTCGGGTCTGAAGACCATCGGACCGAATTGGGTGGGACTTCAGAACTATGTGACGCTCTTTACCCCCGATGCAAACGGCTCGATCGATATCCTTAAATATGCGCTCAATACGATCATCCTTTGGGTCGGCGGTGCGATCCCGCAGATCGTCATCGCGCTTCTGCTTGCTCTGTTTTTCACGAGCTACCGCCTGAATATCCGCGGTCAGCAGTTCTTTAAGACCGTTATCTATATGCCGAACCTCATCATGGCATCGGCGTTCTCGATGCTTTTCTTCACGCTGTTCTCTCCCGCAGGCCCTGTCAATCAGGTGCTTCTCGACTGGGGCGTTCTTGAAAAGTCCATCGACTTCTTCGCATTCAAGATCAGCGTCCGCACGCTCATCTGCCTGATGAACTTCCTGCTCTGGTTCGGCAATACGACCATCCTGCTCATGGCGGGCATCATGGGCATCGACTCGAACCTTTTCGAGGCTGCGAATATCGACGGCGCAAGCTCCACCCAGACCTTCTTCAAGGTCACGCTCCCGCTGCTGATGCCCATTCTCGTTTACACGGTCATCACCGCACTCATCGGCGGCTTGCAGATGTTTGATGTGCCCCAGATCCTCACGAACGGCGCAGGTACGCCGAACCGTAGCTCCATGACCCTTATGATGTACCTGAACAATTACCTCAAGACCAGCAAGAACTACGGTATGTCTGGTGCGATCTCGGTCATCATCTTCCTGATCACGGGCGCGCTCAGCTTGGTCGTGTTCCGCAGTCTGACCAAAAACGACAACTAAGGAGGTAGCAACATGAATGCAAATTCTTATGATAGCCGCAAGGCGAAGATCATGCTCACGCTCAGCCGCGTGGTCGTGTATGCGATCCTCATTTTCCTGACGATCCTCTGCTTGTTCTCTTTCTATATGCTGTTCGTCAATTCGACGCGCTCTAATGCAGACTTGCAGGGTGGCTTCCGCCTTTTGCCGAGCACCCATTTCTTTGCAAACCTGAAAAATGCTTGGACAGATGCTTCGATCGATGTTCCCAGAGGTATGCTCAACAGCTTCATCGTTGCGACCCTCACGGCTGTGCTGACCACCTATTTCTCGGCGCTCACGGCTTATGGCATCCATGCGTATGATTTTAAGCTGAAAAATGTTGCATTTACCTTTATCCTCGCTGTCATGGTCATCCCCACGCAGGTGAGCGCAACGGGCTTTTACCAGATGTGCGTCAAGCTTGGCTGGACGAACAACTATCTGCCCCTCATCCTGCCGAGCATCGCCGCTCCCGTTGTATTCTTCTACATGAAGCAATACATGGAAAGTGTCCTGCCGATGGAGATCATTGATGCCGCGCGCGTCGATGGTTCGGGCGAGTTCAGAACCTTTAACACCATCATTCTGCCGATGGTCAAGCCCGCGCTTGCAGTTCAGCTCATTTTTACATTCGTTCAGTCGTGGAACAACTACTTCATTCCCGCGCTGCTCATCGATAAAGCAGAACTCAAGACCGTTCCTCTGATGATCGCACAGCTCAGAAGCGCGGACTACAGCAAGTTCGATATGGGCAAGGTCTATATGTTCATCCTGCTCGCGATCCTGCCCGTCGTGATCGTCTATCTCGTGCTCAGCAAGCACATCATCCGCGGTGTCACCGCAGGCTCTGTTAAGGGCTAAGAAAATACAAATCATTCTCTCCTGAAACATATGCAAAAACCGACCGAAGTTCCGATGAACTCTGGTCGGTTTTTGCGTTATGACTGCTTATAATTCGGGAAGTATTCCGACACGAAATCGACCGATCCGACCTGAAAGGAGCGCCCGTTGAGGTGTGCAAGGCTTCCTGCGTCGGTGGTGAATTGAAACGTAAGCTTGTAGGAATAGAGCGCCTGATAGGTGCGGTCGAAGCGCTTGTCAAGCTTGCCGTATTTGCCGTCGCCGAGCAGGGGATGCCCTGCGTGAGCAAATTGCGCGCGGATCTGATGCGTGCGTCCTGTGATCAGTTCGCATTCTACAAGGGAAAGCCCATTTGCGCTCGTGAGCACGCGGTAATTCGTCTGGCACGATTTTGCACCCGCCTGAGGCGTGTCGGTGACGAATACGCGGTTTTTCTTCGCGTCCTTGAACAGATACCCCTTTAGACTGCCCTCGCGGGGCTTGGGCGTGCCCTCGACGATGGCAAGGTAGCGCTTGTCAAGCTCGCGATCTTTGATCTTCTGATTCATCACGCGAAGCGCTTCGGCAGTTTTTGCGGCGATCACGATGCCGCCTGTGTTTCGGTCGATGCGGTTGCAGAGGGCGGGGGTGAACGCATTTTCCTCTCTGGGACGCCACTCGCGCTTCTGGTAGAGGTAAGACTGGATATGGTCGATCAGGGTGCGACCGTATTCTGCGCCGTCATGCGGGTGCACAGCGAGCCCCGGACGCTTGTCAACGAGCAGGATCTGATCATCTTCATACACGATATCGAGCTTGGGATTTGCAACGGTGAGATAGGCATTGTCCTCACGTGGCTTGTCGAAAAACTCATCGTTGATATAAAGCTGTAAGACATCGCCCGCGTTCAGGCGCGTGTCGCGGTCGATGCGCTTTCCATTACACTTGATGCGCTTGAGGCGGATGTATTTTTGCGCAAGGGAAGCGGGGAGAAGCGGCACAGCTTTCGCAAGGAAACGGTCGAGCCGCTGACCTGCATCGTTCGTGCCGATGGTAAATTCTTTCATAGTCTCACTTTCCTACAGTTTCGTCAAAATGGCGGTTGATCTGGTCGGTGAATTCGAGCGCGGCATTGTAGCCCATGCGGCGCTGGCGGTTATTCATCGCGGCGACCTCAAGGATCATGGCAAGGTTACGACCGGGGGTGATGGGAATGGTGTTGATGGGCACTTTCACGCCAAGGATCTCGGTGTAGTGCTCCTCAAGTCCAAGACGGTCGTATACTTCGTGTGTGTTCCATGGCACGATGTTCACAACGAGGTTGATCTCATTATCTGCTTTGATCGCACCGATGCCAAAAAGCTTCGCGACGTTGATGATGCCGATGCCGCGCAGTTCGATATAGTTGCGGATCAGGGCTGGAGCGCTGCCGACAAGCGAATTTGCCGAGACTTTCTTGATCTCCACCGCATCGTCCGCGATCAGGCGATGACCGCGCTTGACGAGCTCCACAGCCGCCTCACTTTTGCCGATGCCGCTGTCACCCGTGATGAGCACACCCTCGCCATACGCCTCGATCAGCACGCCGTGGCGCGTGATGCGGGGCGCAAGTTCCGACTTTAAGTAGGTGATGATGGTCGAAACGATCGCACTCGTCGTTTCCTTGGAGAGGAGAATGGTGACGTTGTGTTTTTTTGCCATGGCGAGGCATTGCTCATCGGGACGGAAGCCACGGGCGATGAGCAGGGCAGGGATGTGGTAGGAGAAAAGACGGTCAAAAATCAGAAGCCGCTCCTCGTCGCTCTGCTTTGCCAGATAGCTCAGCTCCACATTGCCGAAGACCTGAAGTCGGATCGGCTCGAAATGGTCAAAATAGCCCGCAAGCTGAAGCCCTGGGCGGGAAACGTCCTCGACGGTCAGACGCACAGAATCATAGTCTGTAGAAGCGTAGGCGACCTCGAGTTCCAGCTCATTTACAAGCGTCGTAAGGGGGACAGAATAGGTATCGATCACGTTGGGCACCTCATTTTTTCTGCTTTTGCCGTTATTATACCTGCAACGGGATGGAATATCAACCCATTTTGAAAAAAACTAAAATTTTTCCAAAAAAAAGCTTGCATTTTTGCGAAAAGTTTGGTATCATATCTAAGCGCTCGTGAAGAGCGTATTTATGTGATTCCAGATAGGAGGTGCAATGAAATGGCTAAGTGTGATTTTTGCGGCAAGGGCGTGACCTTTGGCATTAAGGTCTCCCACTCCCACAGACGTTCCAACCGTGCATGGAAGCCCAACGTCAAGCGCGTCAAGGCTGTCGTTAACGGTACTCCCTGCCATGTGTACGCTTGTACCAGATGCCTCCGTTCCAATAAGGTCGAGCGTGCGGTCTAATCAAACAGGCGACTAAGGAAAGACAGATCTTTTGATCTGTCTTTTTTTATTGCATATGCAATACGAAAAGCATGAAGTTTTTGCTGGTTTTTGGTTTTGGTTTTCGTTTTACATTTTGAGATTTTTGCTTGACAAAGCAAATCCTATGTGCTATTATATTTGGGCGTTATTTGTGACGTGCATTTGGGCGAGTGGTGGAATTGGTAGACTCGCTAGATTCAGGTTCTAGTGTCCATTACGGACGTGCGGGTTCAAGTCCCGCCTCGCCCACCATCAATGGGCAATGAAAAAGATATTGCCCCCGAAACCCCCGATTTTATCGGGGGTTTCGCCGTTTCTACGGTCAAAATTTTAACAGCCGATTTTGTAGATGTAAAAAAGGCGTTTTCCCTCTCA
>CAZVJJ010000077.1:0-5858 GCA_964627295.1 uncultured Oscillospiraceae bacterium
GCTTACACAAAGTGTAAACCATGTGCCTCTTGACATGTACCCCCACCCTACAGTCTGGGACGTAAGTGTGTTGCTGTATACTCCCCCCGTCAGCGCTTTTGGCGCTGACACCCCCCTCGTAAACGCGGGGGGCAAGGGGGTGCGGTGCATCACCACAGGTGCTTCCGAAATTCGACGTTGCGGACACCCGAGGACGGGTGTCCCTACATGATGATTTCAAGAGCGCAGACAATGAGGGTGCATCGGCGGGGGGATACCCCACCCTACAGTTAAAATCGATGAATTGCGCAAAAAAACTGCTGCAAATTTCTTTGCAGCAGTTTTTTATGATCAGAATTCGCACTTTTTGGTGATGTAATCCTTCAGCTCGCTGATGGGGATACGCACCTGCTCCATGGTATCGCGGTCGCGGACGGTGACGCAGTTATCTGCCTCGGTGGTATCGTCGCCGACGGTCTCGAAGTCAACGGTGATGCAAAGCGGCGTGCCGATCTCGTCCTCGCGGCGGTAGCGCTTGCCGATCGAGCCTGTTTCGTCGTAATCGACCATGAAATCTTTGCGCAGTTCGCGATAGATCTCCATTGCCTTGTTCGTGAGTTTCTCTTTCTTGCTCAGCGGGAGGATAGCGGCCTTGAACGGTGCGAGTGCGGGATGCAGATGCAGAACGGTGCGGATGTCGGGCTTGCCCTTCTTGTCCACGCCGACCTGCTCCTCGTCGTAAGCCTCGCACAGGAACGCCAGCGCCACGCGGTCACAGCCGAGCGAGGGCTCGATGACATAGGGGATGTAGTGCTCGCCCTTCTCCTGATCAAAATACTCGAGCGACTTGCCCGAAGCTTCCTGATGGCGGGTCAGATCGTAGTCGGTACGGTCGGCAATGCCCCAAAGCTCGCCCCAGCCGTTGCCGAACGGGAACTGGTACTCGATATCGGTCGTTGCACGGGAATAGAATGCAAGCTCAGCGGGGTCGTGGTCGCGCAAGCGGAGCGAATCCTCCTTGATGCCCAGCGAGATAAGCCAGTTCTTGCAGAAATCTTTCCAGTAAGCGAACCACTCGAGGTCCGTGCCGGGCTGGCAGAAGAATTCGCACTCCATCTGCTCGAATTCGCGGATGCGGAAAATGAAGTTGCCCGGGGTGATCTCGTTGCGGAATGCCTTACCCACCTGGCACACACCGAACGGCAGCTTTCTGCGGGTGGTGCGCTGGATATTTGCAAAGTTGACGAAGATGCCCTGCGCCGTCTCGGGACGCAGATAGACGGTGGATGCGGTATCCTCGGTGACACCGATCTGCGTCTTGAACATGAGGTTGAATTTGCGGATGGGGGTGAAGTGATGCTTGCCACAGTTGGGGCAGACGACATCCTCGTGCTCGGCAATGAATGCATCCATCTGGTCGAAGTCCATGGCATCGACATTGACCTGCTTGCCGCTTTCGGATGCGGAGATGAGCTGGTCAGCGCGCTGACGCGAGCCACAGCCCTTGCAGTCCACGAGCGGATCGGAGAACGAGCCGACGTGACCCGTCGTGACCCACGTGGTCGGGTTCATCAAAATGGCAGCGTCCAGACCGACGTTATAGTCGGATTCCTGTACAAACTTCTTCAGCCATGCCTTTTTGACGTTGTTCTTGAACTCGACACCGAGCGGGCCGAAGTCCCAAGAGTTTGCAAGTCCGCCGTAGATCTCCGAGCCCGCGTAGACATAGCCACGATTCTTGCAGAGATTTACGACCATATCAAGGGTCTTTTCGCTGTTTTTCATGTGTATATCCTCCAAAAGTGGATTATTTTCTTTGTGCATTTTATTATACAGAACTTTTTCACAATAATCAAGAGGTTTTATGAACTTTATGCATCCGCGCGCATCGCTTCACCGAGGTCAGCGATCATCATTTCATAGATCTCCTTACCGAGTTCGACGGTATTTGCCGCCTTGACGTGCTCCGCATCCATCACACCGAGCACATGAAATGCCACATCTGTGCGGCGCAGGCGCTTGAGATTGTGGAAAAATCCGCGCGTGCCATTCAGCGTGCACACTACGATGGGGACATTTGCTTTCTGCGCGATCTTGAGCGTGCCCGCGCGGAACGGATGGAGCTTTCCGTCTTTGCTCGTGTAGCCCTCAGGGAAAACGGCGATGGATACCTCGTCCTCTTTGATGAGGCGGATGCAATTTACGATGGTTTTGAGCGCCTCGCGGTCATTTTCGCGGTTGATCATCTGGCACATGAGCTTGTGCATGAATTTTCCCACGATGGGCAGGCGCATATTTTCGCGCTTGGAGATAAACGCAAGCTGGCATTTTTTGCAGTAGGCGAGGATAACAGCGGGGTCAATGTCGTTCAGGTGGTTGCACACAAGCAGGAATCGCCCATTTTCGGGCAATTTTTCCAGACCCTCCGTCTGCACGTGCACGCGTGCAAGGTACATGATCGCATCGAGGTACAAGTTAAGCATCCCGCGATAAAAGCGACTGTCGTGAAGCTGAGGCTTGCGCGTATCGACAAGCGCCGCCGCCAGCGCCATCACGAGCGCCGCCACGACGACCAGTCCCAAAAAGCTCGCCGCATAAAAGCACACAAACCACCATGCGCTCGTTTTTACGCATAATAGGATCGAAATAATAAGAGAAAGCCCTCTTATCACACCAAGTAACATAATTTACCTCCATATACTGATACTATTTTTATCGTAGCGTGTGGATACGCCCACACCGACGCACTATCGATTCCTGCGCGGTCGGTTTTTTCAAACCAACCGCCGATGACTGAGAAAAGCCTTCTCCTTGGGGAGAAGCCTTTGGTGGTCGTCGGCAAATTGTGTGAAAAACGAACAGTTCCGTTGTCGCAACGTTGTCGGTGGGGGTGTACCCCCACCCTACAAGTTGGAACGTTTTCCCCCACATCAGTCACAAAAAATCAGATAGATTTTTTGTGACAGCTTCTCCCCAAGGAGAAGCCTTTGGTGGTCGTCGGCAAATTGTGCGAAAAAACGAGCATTTCCGTTGTCGCAACGTGGTCGGTGGGGGTGTAGCCCCATCCTACTGTGGTATGTCCCCTTCGGTGGGCATTTTTTCACATTCTACTATAATTATACTACAAATCTTTCCAAGCGCAACCATAGAAATTGTAAACAAACAGGTTTTTTGCGCAAAAGACTGGAAATTATACTTAGATGCTGATATAATGTACGCATCAATGGGTTCTCGCGGCGAAAGCCGCGGGCTCGATCAGAAAGGAAAGAAGAAAAAATGGGAATCTCCGCTTCCGCACCTTGGACAAAATACTACGGCACGACCCCCGTATCTCTTGAATACCCGCACAAAACGATGTATCAGATGGTCGCTGATGCAGCTACCCGCTATCCCAACAATACCGCCTACGTTTTCATGGGCAAAAAGACGAGCTATGCGCAATTTCTGAAGCGCATCGATGCCGCCGCCAAAGGTCTGACCGCGATGGGCATCGGCAAGGGTGACAAAGTCACCATCTGCATGGCAAACACCCCGCAGGCGCTCGACTGCTTCTACGCGCTCAACCGCATCGGCGCGATCCCCAACATGATCCACCCCCTCTCCGCCGCAAAGGAGATCGCATTTTATCTGAATTTCTCGAAAAGTAAGGCGATCTTGACCCTTGCGCAGTTTTACGACAAGGTCGCAAGCATCCTGCCTGAGCTCGACGCACCCACGACGGTGCTCATTGCGCGCATCGCAGACGAGCTCCCCATTCCGCTGAATGTCCTCTACCCCGCCACTAAGGGTGGCAAATCCGACCGCACCCCCAAGGGCAAAAATTTCACGCTCTGGTACGACATGGTCGCTTCTGGCAAGAATACCGTGCTCCCCGCCGACAACGGCAAGTACGACGACTGCGGCGCGATCCTCTACTCTGGCGGTACGACGGGCACGACCAAGGGCATCATGCTCTCGAACCTCAATTTCAACGCCCTCGGCCTGCAAACCATTGCCGCTTCGGGCTTTGATACCATCTCGAATATGAAGATGCTCTCCGTCATGCCCGTGTTCCACGGCTTCGGTCTCGGCATCGGCATCCACACCGCGCTCATCGGCGGTGCGACCTGCATCCTCATCCCGCAGTTCAACGTCAAGACCTACGCCGAGACGCTCATCAAGCAGAAGCCGAATATCATCCCCGGTGTGCCGACGCTGTTTGAAGCACTTCTGCGCGCAGAAAATCTTGAGGGGCAGGACTTAAGCTTCCTCAAGGGCATTTTCTCTGGTGGCGACTCGCTCAGCCCCGAGCTGAAGAAGAAAGTCGATGCTTTCCTCAAAGCGCACAACTGCTCCGAGCAGATCCGCGAGGGCTACGGTACGACCGAATGCGTCACCGCATCGTGCCTGACCCCCAAGGACTATGCGCGTAGTGGCTCGATCGGTGTGCCGTTCCCCGACGTTTACTACAAGATCGTCACCCCTGGCACGACCGAGGAAGTCGCACCGAACACCGAGGGCGAGATCTGCATTTCTGGTCCGACCGTCATGCTCGGCTACATGGACAACCCCGAGGAGACCGCTTCCACCCTGCGCCGCCACTACGACGGCAGAGTTTGGCTGCACACGGGCGACCTCGGTCACATGGATCAGGACGGCTTCGTCTACTTCCGCCAGCGCATCAAGCGCATGATCGTGACCTCTGGCTACAATGTCTACCCCGGCCAGCTTGAAAACATCATCGACGGTCACGAGAAAGTGCTTCTTTCCTGCGTCATTGGTGTGAAAGATGAATACCGCGGACAAAAGGTCAAGGCTTACGTCGTGCCGATGCCCGATGTTGAGCCGACGGAAGAACTGAAAAAAGAAATTCTCGAATACTGCTCTGGCCGCATCGCAAAATATGCAATGCCCCGCGAGCTGGAATTCCGCACGGAGCTCCCCAAGACGCTCGTTGGCAAGGTCGCCTACCGCGTGCTCGAGGAAGAGGCAAACGCCGCGCTGGAGAAATAAGCATGAAAAAACGCATCTGGGAGATCGATGCCGTGCGCGGTCTATGCGTGCTGGGCATGATCGCGGTGCACCTTGTGTATGATCTGACGCAACTATACGGCGTCTTTTCGTGGAATGCCGCATGGTTCTCGTTCGTTCAGAACTGGGGAGGCGTGCTGTTTCTGCTGATCTCGGGCACATCCGCGACGCTCGGCAGCAAAAGCGTGCGCCGCGGTGCGGTCGTATTTGCGTGCGGAATGCTCTGCACCGCCGTGACATACGCACTATACCGCATCGGACTTGCAAACAGCGGGATCATTATCCGCTTCGGCGTTCTGCATTGCCTCGGGATCTGCATGATCCTCTGGCAGGCGGTGAAGAAGCTCCCGACTGCGCATCTTACCGCGCTCGGTGCGGTGCTTACCGCGCTTGGGCTCTATCTGCGGACAAAGGTTTTCTCATTCCGCTTTCTCATGCCGCTCGGCTTCGTATACGCGGGATTCCAGTCCTCGGACTATTTTCCGCTGATCCAGAATTTTGGATTTTTCCTGCTCGGCGCGGCACTTGGGCGAACGCTCTACCGCGAGCGCCAGACCCGCCTGCCGAACGTGAATGAAAATATCCCACCGCTCCGCTTCCTGCGCGCCTGTGGCAAGCACTCGCTTGCCATCTACCTCATCCACCAGCCCGCCATCGCCGCCATCGGCATCGCGCTTGCTTTTCTGAAAAGGTATTGATTGCGGAAATACTCTTTTTGGGTACAATTTTCCGATTTTGCCTGTAGGGTGGGGGTATACCCCCACCGACGCAGTATCGATTTCTGCATGGTCGGTTTGTTGAACCAACCGCCGACGACTGAGAAAAAGCCTTCTCCTTGGGGAGTGGTGCTCCGCGCAGCGAATCAAAAT
>CAZVJJ010000078.1:0-5637 GCA_964627295.1 uncultured Oscillospiraceae bacterium
AAATACGGGGGAGTTCCCGAGTGGCCAAAGGGGACAGACTGTAAATCTGCTGCGTTTCGCTTCGATGGTTCGAATCCGTCCTCCCCCACCAAAAAGAAACGACGATTTTCGTAAGGAAGTCGTTGTTTCTTTTTGTTCTTTTCTCTTTCATCTCTTCACTTTTAACTATTCTCTAGCAATCGTCGTTTCCAGATAAAAGATAAAAGAGAAAAGAGAAGAGTTGCTTCGCCATGTGAAATGCCTGCGGGCATGAGGGGATTTATTTCATTTCACTTTCTGCGCAAGCAGAAAATTTCACAATTCCCGTGTAGGGAATTATTTCACATTTGCCGTGAGGCAAATATTTCACTTAAAATTCTCGAATTTTTGACAGCGTTGCGAAAAAGCCTGTAGGAATACCCGTTCTCGGGTGTCCGCAACGTCGAATTTTCAGAAGCATCAACAATAAAACAGCCACAACAGATCAACCTGTCGTGGCTGTTTACTATTTTATGCGCTCCCGAGGATCACCGTCGGGAATTTTTCGTGCGACGCGATCACTTCATCAGCTTGCATACGAGATCCGTGTATGCAACGGGGTCTTCCAGCGGGAGCTCTGCCATGAGCTGTGCCTGATAGCAAAGAAGCTCTGCATAGTCCTTCGCCTTGATGGGATCTTCCGTCATCGCCGTCTGAAGCGCCTTGACCGCCTCGTGCTCAGGGTTGAGCTCCAGAATGCGTCCAACAGGGAATGCGTACTCAGGATTTGCGCGCTTCATATACTTCTCCATCTCGAAGCTCATGCCCGCATCGGGGGTCATGCACACGGGATGGCTGCCCAGATTCTGCGACAGCTTCACATCCTTGACGCGCTCGCCAAGGCTCTCCTTAACAAAGGTCAGGAAGCCCTTGAGTTCCTCTGCCTTTGCTTCTGCCTCTTTCTTTTCCTCCTCGGTCAGCAGATCCAGATCTTCCGTCGTTGCATTGCAGAAGTTCTTCTCCATATAGTTCATAAGCGTCTGCGCAACGAACTCGTCCACTTCCTCGGTAAACAGGAGCACATCGCAGTCCTTTTTCGCGAGCGTCTCGACCTGCGGCAGCTTTGCCATGCGCTCACGGCTTTCGCCTGTAGCGTAGTAGATCTTCTCCTGATCCTCATGCATCGCATCGACGTATTCCTTGAGGGAAACGAGCTTATTTTCCTTATTGCTGTAGAACAGGAGCAGATCTTTTGTCGCATCCTTGTGCGAGCCGTATTCATTGACCGTGCCGAACTTGAGCTGTCTGCCAAACACGGCGTAGAACTCCTCATAGCTTTCGCGCTCTTCCTCGAGCATCTTCTTCAGCTCGGTCTTGATGCGCTTTTCGATATTTCGTGCGATCAGCGTGAGCTGGCGGTTATGCTGGAGCATTTCGCGGCTGATGTTGAGCGAAAGATCCTGCGTATCGACGATGCCGCGCACGAAGCGGAAATGTTCAGGCAGCAGTTCCTCGCAGTTTTCCATGATCATAACGCCCGAAGAATAGAGCTGTAAACCGCGCTGATAGTCCTTCGTCCAGAAATCATACGGTGCTTTTGCAGGGATATACAGCAGCGCCTTGAATGTAACATTGCCCTCGGTGCTGATGTGGATGGTCTTCAGGGGCTTATTGTAGTCAAAGAACTTCTCGCGGTAGAATGCTTCATATTCCTCCTGCGTGACTTCCTTTTTGTCGCGCTGCCAAATGGGGATCATGGAGTTGAGCGTCTCGACCTCGGTGTAGCTCTCGTACTCGGGCTTGTCCTCAGGGGAATCGGCAGTCTTGCGGGACTTTTCGACCTCCATGCGGATGGGATGGCGAATATAATCGGAATACTTGCGGATGAGTGAGCGAAGCTCATACTCTTCGAGGTACTCCGAATACTTCTCGTCCTCGGTGTCCTCTTTGAGCGTCATGATGATATCCGTGCCAGCGCCCTCGCGCTCCGTTTCCTCGATGGTGTAGCCGTCCAGACCGTCGGATGTCCATTTCCACGCCTTGCTTTCGCCGTACTTCTTCGAGATGACGGTGATCGAGGATGCGACCATAAATGCCGAATAAAAACCTACGCCGAACTGACCGATAATATCAATGTCGTCCGTCTTTTCCATATCCTGCTTGAATGCCAGCGAGCCCGATTTTGCGATCGTGCCGAGATTCTCCTCCATATCTTCACGGCTCATGCCGATGCCGTTATCCGAAACAGTGAGGATGCGGTTTTCCTTGTCACGGCTGATCGTGATGGCAAACTCGTCGCGCGAAACACCGACCTTGTCGTCGGTCAGGGCAAGATATGCCAGCTTGTCGATCGCATCGGATGCGTTTGAAATGATCTCACGCAGGAAGATCTCCTTGTGCGTATAGATCGAGTTGATCATCAGGTCGAGCAGTCTTTTCGATTGTGCCTTGAATTGCATTTTTTCCATCGTGCTGAACTTCCTTTCATTTTTAGCACTCTTTTGTATTGAGTGCTAATATTATAGCATCCTCTTTTCAAAGAAGCAACCCCTTTCGCAAAAAGTTCTTTCTTTATTCACAATTATCCTGCCGCGAACGCGGAAAGATTTTCTGTTTTTTCTTGCCAAATTCTCGCAATAGCCATTGATTATTTTCTTTTTTATGGTATGATTATTCTGTATGAGTTTGCTTTAACGAAACGCAAAAGAACGAACAAGGAGTATGAAATGATCACAGTCAGTAATCTTGGTATGCAGTTTGGCGGGCAATGGCTTTTCCAGCATGTTGACCTGCAATTTCTTCCTGGCAACTGCTACGGCATCATCGGCGCGAACGGCGCTGGCAAATCCACTTTCCTGCGCATCCTCACGGGTGAGCTTGATTCTACCACAGGCTCTATCAGCGTCGATGTGGGCAAACGTGTATCCGTCCTGAAGCAGAACCAGAACGCTTACGATAATTATACCGTCCTCGATACCGTCATCATGGGCAATCAGCACCTGTACGATATCATGAAAGAAAAAGATGCCATCTACGAAAAGCCCGACTTTTCCGACGAAGATGGTCTGCGCGCCGCCGATCTCGAGGCAGAATTTGCCGAGCTTGGCGGTTGGGAAGCCGAATCCGATGCCTCTCGCCTGCTTCAGGGCTTAGGCATCCCCACCGACATCCACTACGACATGATGGCGGATACCGACCCGCGTCTGAAAGTCAAGGTCCTCCTTGCGCAGGCTCTGTTCGGCGATCCCGACATCATCATGCTCGACGAGCCGACCAACAACCTCGATATCGAAGCGATCAACTGGCTCGAGGACTTCCTGCTTGATTTCACAGGCATGGTCATCGCCGTCTCCCACGACCGCCACTTCCTCAATACCGTCTGCACCCACACCGTCGATATCGACTACGGCAAGATCAAGATGTACGTCGGTAACTACGACTTCTGGTACGAATCTTCCCAGATGGTGCAGGCAATGCTGCGCAATAAGAATAAGAAGAATCAGGAGAAGATCGAAGAACTCCAGCTCTTCATCCAGCGCTTCTCCGCCAACAAGTCCAAAGCAAAGCAGGCAACTGCCCGCCGCAAGCTGCTCGACAAGCTCACCGTCGAGGAAATGCCCTGCTCCACCCGCCGCTATCCGTTCGTCGGCTTCCAGCAGGAGCGTGAGCTTGGCAAGGACGTGCTCACCGTCAAGGATGTTTCCGTCACCGTTGACGGCGTGAAACTGCTTGACAAGGTCTATTTCTCCGTCAATCGCACAGATAAGATCGCCTTTGTCGGCGAAAACGAGCTTGCGCAGACTGCACTTTTCAAGGTGCTCATGGGCGAGCTTGAACCAGATGAGGGCAGCGTCAAATGGGGCATCTCCACCATCCGTAGCTATCTGCCGAAAGACAATAGCGAATATTTCGATGGCAATACCATGGAGCTCGTTGACTGGCTGCGCCAGTACAGCGCCAAAAAGGACGATGTGTACCTGCGTGGCTTCCTCGGGCGTATGCTCTTCGGCAATGACGACGTTTTCAAGCCCGTCAATGTCCTCTCGGGCGGTGAAAAAGTCCGCTGTATGCTCTCGAAGATGATGCTCTCTGGCGCAAACGTCGTCCTGCTCGACCAGCCGACCAACCACCTCGATATGGAATCCATCCAGGCAGTCAACAAGGGTCTGGAAGCATTCCCTGGTGTTGTCCTGCTCGCTTCCCACGACCACGAAATGCTCACCTCCACCTGTAACCGCGTCATCGCGTTCCAGCCCGATGGCACGATCATCGATAAGTATGGCACATACGATGATTACCTCGCATGGATGGCAGAGCAGAAAGGAAATAACTAATGCAGAAGATCTTAGATATCATTACGCAGAAGATGCAGCAGGCGTTCGCAGACGCAGGCTATGATGCATCCTTTGGCCGCGTGACGGTCTCCAACCGCCCCGACCTTTGCGAATACCAGTGCAATGGCGCGCTTTCTGCCGCCAAGCAGTATAAATGCGCCCCCATCCAGATCGCGAATGCCGTCGTCGCACAGCTCGATGCATCCGACTACGACATGGTCGAAGCGGTCATGCCAGGCTTTATCAATCTGAAGCTTTCGGGAAAATTCCTGCAAAGCTACCTCGAGCAGATGCGCACCGCTGAGGACTTCGGCGTAGAAAAACTCGGCGCAGGCAAGACGATCGTCGTGGACTACGGCGGAGCAAACGTGGCAAAGCCCCTGCACATCGGTCATCTGCGTCCCGCCATCATCGGCGAAGCGCTCAAGCGTCTGCACAGCTTCCTCGGCTACAATGCCATTGGCGACGTGCACCTCGGCGACTGGGGTCTGCAAATGGGTCTTATCATCGCGGAACTGAGCGAGCGCGAGCCCGATCTTCCCTATTTCGACCCCGATTTCACGGGCGAATACCCCGCAGAAGCACCCTTTACCGTCGATGAGCTCGAAGAGATCTACCCCACCGCATCTTCTAAGAAGTCCGATCCCGAATTCTCGCACAAGGCGCATCAAGCGACCCTTGAGCTTCAGCAGGGGCGTCGCGGTTATCGTGCCCTTTGGGATCACATCATGCACGTGTCCGTCACCGACCTGAAGAAGAATTACGATAACCTCGATGTCCATTTTGAAAAATGGCTCGGCGAATCCGACGCTGACCCCTATATCCCCGCCATGGTCGAGGATATGAAAAATCGCGGCATCGCCGTGCCCTCCGAGGGTGCATGGGTCATCCCCGTGGCGCAGGAGGGCGACAAGAAAGAAGTCCCCCCCTGTATCCTCGTCAAATCCGACGGTTCTTCCATCTATGCCACGACCGATCTTGCCACCATGGTACAGCGTATGCAGGACTGGGCACCTGACAAGATCCTCTACGTCACCGACAAGCGCCAGAATCTCCATTTTGAGCAGGTCTTCCGCGCCGCGCGCAAGGCTGGCATCGTCCCCGCCTCCACCGAGCTCGAGCACGTTGGCTTTGGCACGATGAACGGTAGCGACGGCAAGCCCTTTAAGACCCGCGACGGTGGCGTTCTGCGTCTCGAGCAGCTCATTTCGGACATGACGAACTTCGTCCGCACGAAAGTTGTCGAGAATCAGATCGTCGAAGATTCCGCTGTCGAAGCTACCACCGCAAAGATCGCTATGGGCGCGCTGAAATACGGCGACCTGAGCAATCAGCCCACCAAGGA
>CAZVJJ010000079.1:0-5632 GCA_964627295.1 uncultured Oscillospiraceae bacterium
TCAGCGAGACCGCCACAGAGACGATGGCGGACAAAATCAAGCGTATGCTTCGTGACGAAGTCCGCAAGATGTGAATTTTTTGTAAATTTGATTAAAAAGTCCTTGACAATTCGTTTCAGGTCATGCAAAGTGCAGTTTCCTGTGGAACACAAAAATATGGATCGCGAGGAAGAACACATTTCCGATCGACAGCACCTTATGGAGCGCCAGTAAGACCGCACTTTCGGAAAAAATCAGGCACAAAACGCCTGTTATGTAGCACAGCAGCACAAGCGCCAGTAGAAATGCTCTGCGCACACGCAACGCTTTGCGGTAAACGAGTGTATGCACAAGCGAAAGCAGGAGAAATAGGCTCGATGCGATCTTGTGGAGCTGAACGCCTGTGATCGGAGCAAGCACCGTAAGGACAAACGTTACCAGCAGGGCATAATTCAGGAATTTTTTCACGCGGTGGCAGTCTCCTTTTGGGTACTCGGCAGCGTTTTGATGCCAAAGACAAAGTATACGATGTGGAAAAGCCATACGCAGGCGAGCACGATCCGCCCCACGGGGACTGCGTGCATCATGATAAAGCCGATGCTCATCAGCACCGTGACCGTGACCATAATGCGGATCTTTGCTTTTTTCGTCATGCCTCTGCCCGCCACGAAGTCTGCAAGATTGTCCTGATAGAGCTTCGTATTCGTAAACCAATTATGGAGCTTTTCGGACGAACGGCCGAAGCAGAACGCCGCAAGCAGTAAAAATGGGAATGCAGGAAGCATCGGCAGCACCGCACCGACTGCGCCGAGCCCCACCCCAATGCATCCAAGGATCACGTAAAGGATTTTTTTCATTTTGCTTTCTCCAGTCTGTGTTTTTCTTTTCTTGATTCGATCACGTGGCGCACCGCCATCACAGGATGATGCAAGAGCATCCGCGGTCCTGAAAAGCGCATGACATCGCGGATCTTCTCGCGCATATCCTGCCTGTAGCAGTGCACACGGCAGTTGGAGCAGAATGTTTTCGTCTCCATAAAGGGGCATTTGTCGCTCCTCGCTCTTGCATACGCATCCAGCGTGGCGCATTCTGGGCAAAGCACCTTGCCCCCGTGCTTCTTGCGGCAATAGAGCGCGATCATGAGGGACACCGTTTCCTTTTCGCGCTCGCGTTTTTTCGTAACATCCATCAGCTCAGTCTCCCATGTGAAACGCTGTAGACCTTGTCCGCAATGCCCATGGTCGATTTGCGATGCGATACAAGGATCACCGTTTTGTCCGCGCGTGCGTCATCGAGCGATTTGAGGATCACCGCCTCGTTCAGGCTGTCGAGGTTGGAGGTCGGCTCATCGAGCAGCAGAAACGGTGCATCGTGCAAAAATGCCCGCGCAAGGCCAAGTCTTTGTCGTTCGCCGCCCGAAAGCGTATCGCCAAGCTCGCCGACCTCGGTATCGTATCCCTTCGGCAGGCTCATGATAAAATCATGCACCGAAGCTTTCTTGCACGCGACAACGATCTCTTCATCCGTCGCATCGAGCTTCGCGATGCGCAGATTACTGCGGATGGAATCGTGGAACAGGTGCGTTTCCTGCGTCACAAAGCTCTCCATCGCGCGCAAATCTGCGGTATTGATCTCGTTGATATTTCGCTCCGAAATGCAGATCTCACCCGCCCGCGTCTCCCAAAATCGCATAAGCAGGCGCAGAAGTGTCGATTTGCCCGAGCCAGAGCGGCCGCTGATGCCGACGATGCTATTTTTCGGGACATCCACCGAAAGATCCTGCAAGATCGTTTCCTCTTCATAGGAAAACGTGATGTTTTTCGCGGAAGCGCCCTGAAATTCAGTTTTTTCTTTTCCGATGATATCGGATACCGCGGGCGTTTCATCCAAGATATCCAGCACGCGGTTGCCTGCGGCAAACATATTCTGGAGCGTCGCTCCGAGTGACGCAAGCGCGATCACAGGTCCAAACGAGCTCATCAGCGCGAGTGTCGCGGTCAATGCGCCCGCAAAACCGCACAACTGTGCTGACACAAAGAGCATTGCGATATCGAACAAGAGGATGACCGCGTTGGTCACAGCGGTATTTCGCCCAGCGACCCGCTTCATGCGTGCTTCCTCGTCGGCAAGGCTGTCCGTGCGTGCGTTCATTTCCGCAAGGCGGTCGTTTCCACAGCCATATTGCACGATCTCCGATAGTCCGCGTAGCGATGCAAGGACGAAACTCGAAAGCTGTCCCGATTTCGTGCGAAAATGCATGGCATCTTCTCCGCTCATGCGCGAAGTCACGACAGGGATCACCACGCCTACGATCAAATATGCCACGAGCGCAAGTGCGCCAAGTGCAGGATGAAACGAGCCGATGAAACCCACCATGATCGCGCTGAAAAGCACGGCAATGCAGATCGGCGAAACCGTATGCGCATAAAACACTTCAAGCAGTTCAATGTCAGATGTGATCACATTGATGAGATCACCACTATCGCGTCCCGCAAGCTTCGCAGGACAGAGTTTGCGAAGCGCGCCAAATACCTGATCGCGGATCAGCGCAAGGAGCTTAAAGGCGATATAGTGATTGCACGCTTGCTCCGCATAGCGCAGGATGCCGCGCAGAAGCGCAAAGAGCAGGACGCACGCAAAAATCGCGCCAAGGGATAGCTCCCATATGGGCGATGCCACCTGTACGACAGCGATCGCGCCAAACACGGTGATAAAAGTTGCGCACAGATGCCCCACAAGCCCCATAAAGATGGCAAGGAGCATATAGCCTGTGAGCGGTCGAACCAGCTTCACAAGGCGCGCCATGACGTGTATTGGATCTCGTTTCATGCTTCCTTGTCCCCTTTCGTATAGGTTTCCAGCATTTGCTGTGCATTCCAGAGTGCGGCATATGCGCCGCCACGCGCAAGAAGTTCGGCGTGCGTTCCGCTTTCGACGACGCTTCCGTGCTCCATTACGTAGATATTGTCCGCACCTGTCACATTTGCGAGGCGATGCGAGATGAGGATGACCGTTTTTTCTTTTGCAAGCGCGTAGACCTCCTGCATGATGTCGTTTTCGCTCTCCACATCGATATTCGACGTTGCTTCGTCGAATATATACACAGGACTATCGTGCAAAAGTGCACGCGCCAAGGCAAGTCTTTGGCGCTGACCGCCCGAAAGATCGGATGCATTTTCCGAAAGCACGGTATCAAGCCCCCGCTCGCTCCGCAGGAAATCGCCAAGCTTGACGCGATCTAAGATTTGCCAAAGGGTATCGTCACCCGCATTGGGACGCGCCATCAGGAGATTTTCGCGCACCGTTCCACGGAAAAGCACGCTCTGATGAGAGATGTAGGTAATGTTTTGCATCAGGCTTTCCTCGCTGATCTCGCGAAGCGGCACACCACCGATGCAGATCGTGCCCGCCTGCTCGGCATTCACGCCCATGATGAGCGATGCAACGGTCGATTTTCCGCAACCAGATGCACCCACGATCGCGGTAAAGCTCCCCGCGGGAAACGCCATATCGATCCCATGCAATATCTCGCGGGATGGATCATAGGAAAAAGAAACATTTTGGCAAGAAATGGCATAGTTTTCGCCGATGCGCCGTGTTTTTTGCGGCGGTTCGGGCAGATCGAGCAAGCGGAATATCTTGTCACTTGCCGCCATGCCATTCATGGCGATGTGGAAAAAGCTTCCCAGCAGACGCATCGGCAGGAAGAAGTCCGCCGCAAGCAAAATGATAAGAATGCACCCCGCCAGATCGACCCGCCCCGCGCGAAGTTCGATGGTCGCAAGGATCACGCCAAGCGCCGCACCGCCATAGGCGATCAAGTCCATGACCGTGATCGAATTGAGCTGCATGGTGAGCACTTTCATGGTGATCTTGCGGAAGCGCTCCGACTGCTCATTCATCTTCTGATGCTGAAATGCGTCCGACTGATAGATCTTCGTCGTGGTAAGTCCCTGCAAATTCTCAAGGAACGTATCTCCGAGCGCAGTATACTGCCCCCAGTATTTGCTCAGCAGTCGCTTCGCCCAGCGCTGAACGGCTACGATCGTCACAGGGATAAGTGGCACGCACACGAGCAAAACGATCGCGCACGGCAAGCTCACGAAACTCAGGACAGTAAAGAGCGTCAGCGGTGCGAGCATCGCATAGAAAAACTGCGGTAAATACGAACCGAAATACGTTTCCAGTTGATCCACGCCCTCGACTGCGACCTGCACGACCTCGGAAGTATTGACCTGCGCGCGGTACGCCGTGCCGAGGCGAAGAAGCTTCGTGTAAATCGTGCTACGAAGCGTCTTTTTCACTTCACTACCCGCGCGATAGCTCATTTTGCTTGCGCTGACTGTGCAAACATAACGGATCGCGATCGCCGCCACGGCGATGCCCGCTGTGGTCGCAAGCTGAGATGCCGTCACGCGTGACTGGGAGAGCATTTGGAGCATCTGCGCGATCGATGCCATCATAACAATGTTCGCGGCAAGAGATATCCATTGAAAAACGACATTCGCCGCGATATATCGTTTGCTTTGGGGAACGGCTTCGATCAGCCGTCGATTGATCATCATAGATTTGCCTGCCTTTCCTGCAAGAGCTGTTTGAATGCGGTATAGGTCTCGGGACTGATGCTGTGCTCGATCGCGCAAGCATCCTTGCGGGCGACCGCGCGCGGTACGCCGAGCGTTTGCAATAGCGCAAGCAGAAGCGCATGCTTATCAAAGATCGCCTGCGCCGTCGCAAGCCCCTGCTCTGTCAGGCAGACACAATGGTGCGCATCCATGCACACGTCTCCATTTTCCACCAAGCGTTTAAGGTATACGCACACCGTCGGCCGTTTTACGCCCAGTTCGTCGGCAAGTTCTGCGCCGTGAACTTCCCCCTTTTGTGAAAGGCAATAGATCTGTTTCAAATAGTCCTCTCTGCGCGACATTCTGCGTGCCATACCATCACTCCCGCATTCAATTAGCCACCGCTAACTATAAATTAGTTTTACAGCCGCTAACACATTACGCGTTAGCGGCTGCTAACATTTGCGTTACTAAAGATAACACAAATGCCGTTTCTTGTCAATCATTATTTTCTTTAGGAGGTGTGGAACTTATTGGATGATCTAAGGAAGGGGGCGTTTTATTTTAGCAAAGCGCCGCACCGAGCGCGCGGCAGGCAGCTTCCGCTTCCTCATCGGGCGCTTCCATGCAGATCACGCTCTCGCAGGCAAGATCCGCGCCCGCATTGCGGCAAGTCTCTTCCCACGAGCGCATCCATTCCCCGTCGCCCCAACCATACGAACCAAAGAGCGCAATGCGCTTGCCTCTGAGCTTCGACCCGCATGCAGAGAACATCGGCTCAAATTCGCCTTCCTCCAGCTCCTCTGCGCCCATGGCGGGACAGCCAAACGCGACCGCGTCAAACGCATCCATCTTTGCGGCAGAGAATTCGTCCGCCGTGAATTTTTCGACCGATGCGCCCGCGTTTTCCGCGCCATCCGCAACGGCATTTGCCATAGCCTCGGTATTGCCCGTGCCAGACCAGTAAACAACAGCAATTTTGCTCATGTTTTCATCAACCTTTCAAGTTTATCTATTTTATTGTATATTATATTGATATTCAATTAAAAACTTTAATCCAAAGGGATTGAAGTTTTTAATATGAAGAT
>CAZVJJ010000080.1:0-5623 GCA_964627295.1 uncultured Oscillospiraceae bacterium
CCAGCCTTCATAGGCAGTTTTCCCTGCACCAATGATCACTTTCATCTGCCATACCTCCATTCACATTATGTACATAGTATATCACAGCTCCGATATGCTTTTCAATAGAACTGGTAGTAATTATGCAAAAAAGTAACTTTTTCACCATCCTTCGATCCTTGCCTTAGAAAGCAAAAAAACAGGCACTTTCAGCCCTGAAACGCACAAAACAGACGACATCCAACGATCGTTGAATGTCGCCTGCTTTTTGTCACATGGCTTCGTTCATCTTGTCCTCAAGCTTCCATGCGAGGTCTTCGACCTTGTTTGCGGCTTTTGCCGCAAGCTTTCTTGTCGGATTCGTGCGCGGCATTGCAAGAATGGCAACTGCGCCAGCGGCCGCACCGAGCCCTGCGGTGATCGCAAGTCCTGTGAGTTTCATGCTGTTCCCTCCTTTCGTCTATAGTATTCCCGCATAAAAGTCTTTCACTTATGGAAGGTTTTTGATTTCGTGGATATGTAATCAGGGCGTTTGCCCTGATGCTCAACGAATGTTTGGCATAGCAGGGCGATTTCTGCCCTCGATGCCTGTGCTTTCTGCTTCGGTCGCGCGCTCGTCCATGCTTTCTGTAGGCATGAGCGTGCTTTCCTCGATGCTGGGCTCTGTCTGTTTTGGCGCAGTTGCGGTCGTAGACGGAATGGTTGCGGGTGCAGTCGCCGTGGTCGTCGGTACAGTCGTCGCGGCAGGCGTATTCTTTCCACGACAGCCTGTGAGCAGACCCATGACTGCCATTAGCGACAGTACAAAGAAAATCGTCTTTTTCATTTTGTTCCTCCTTTGGTGCTTGATACAAAAGTAGTATTTCCCGTAACATACGCATTAGTCTGGCAATTTCTGCTGAATCGGTAGAAAATCATATCTATATTTTGTGACTGATTTTGCGTTTTGCCCATTGCCTTTTTTGGCACTATCTTGTATAATATGAAGGTAAATAACGAAAAAGGAGAATTCTTTACCTATGAAGAAGCTCGCTGTTAAGAAAAATGCAGAATGCATGGCTTGTTTGGAGTGCGTCCGCGCATGCTCCGTGGCTTTTTATAAGGAGTTTGATCCCGATTGCTCCTGCATTCAGATCGTAGCAAAGGGCGCTGCTGCTAAGCCTCAGACCTGCATTCAGTGCGGCAAGTGCATGCGTGTCTGTGAGCACGAAGCGATCACGCAGAACCCCAAGACGGGCGTGTACATGATCAATAAGAAAAAGTGCGTTTCCTGCGGAAAGTGCGTTGAGGCTTGCCCCATGCACGTGATGGTGCTCAAGGAGGAAAATCCTGCATCCAAGTGCATCGCTTGCGGCATTTGCGTCAAGGCATGTCCCATGGAGATCCTCGAGATCGTCGAAAAGTAAGTAAGATCCATTTGTGGGCGGTCTGCGACTGCCCACGCCTTTTTCAAGGAGGCATCCCTTATGTGTACAAAAAAAACAGGAAAATATTTAAGAAAAAAAGAAGAAAAACCAATGAAGGGATGGAAGAAAGGAATCCTGATCGCCCTTGCTGTCATCCTCGTCCTGATCGTCGTGCTTGTCGTTGCGGTCTATTTTTATGCGGAATCTCTGCTGAATAACCTTAACCGTGACAATCCACATGATGAGACGACGCTTTCGACTGAACAAGTCAACGAGATCCTCGGCAATAGCGAGATCAAGATCGATAATACAGAAGATCTTGAAGCGGATACGAACCTTGTCAGCGAGGGTGATGATGTCATCGGTGGTCCTGATTTTATCAATATCATGCTCATCGGTATCGATTATCCTGCAAACCTTTGTGATACCATGATGCTTGCGACCATCAATGTTCCACAGAGAAAGCTTGTCCTTACGTCATTTCTACGTGATATGTATGTAAAGCTTCCGAACTACAATGGCATGGTTTGTGGTTCTAACCGTATGAATGTCAACTATGCGCTCGGTGGCATGGGTATGCTTGATCAGTGCGTGTACGAGCAGTTCGGCATCGAAGTCGATCACAATGTTGTCGTTGTTTTTGACGATTTTGCAGAGATCGCTGAGATTCTCGGTGGTGTCGATATGGAACTGACGAAGCGCGAAGCGAACCATCTCAATACGAATTTCGGGTATTCTCTACAAGAGGGTATGAACCATCTGAATGGTGAGCAGACCTTCCAGTATGCACGCATCCGCAAGATCGACAGCGACTTTGCCCGTACCGAGCGCCAGCGTAAGGTCATCATGGCATTTATCGACAAGGTTCGCGATATGTCCATGACGGAGATCGATAGCGTCCTGCGTCAGGTGCTTCCGTATGTCCTGACGGATATGGAAAATACCGATATCTACAGCTATCTGACTACCGCGCTGAAGATTCTCCCTGAACTCATCTATGAGTCAATTAATATTCCTGCGGAAGATTATTATTATTTCAAGAATGCTGGAACAGAGGAAAAGCCAATGTCTGTGATTATCCCTGATCTTGAAAAAAACCGTGAGTACCTTTACGAAAAAATTGGCTTGCATACCGAAGAAGAATAAAATGATCAAAATGTGTCAGAGTGGATGCTCTGGCACATTTTGCATTTACAGAAATTTCACGATTGTTATAATTGATTATTCGTTCGGAATATGCTATACTGTAAATAACTTTACTCACGGAGGCGTTTATGACCGATTTGCAGAAAAAGTTTGTGCAAGAGCTTTCTGATGTTTCCTTTCGTTTGGATGAACCGATGGCAAAGCACACCTCATTTCGCATTGGGGGGAATGCGGAGATCATGGCATTTCCGAGAAATGCGGAGGAGTTGCGTAGAATTTTGAATTTGTCCGATTTATTGGACACAAAATCTGCTATCTTAGGGGCAGGGACGAATGTGCTTGCGCCCGATGAGGGTATTTCTGGCATTGTGATCTGCTTGAAAGACTGCTTGGGCGGCATGGAGCAGGTGGACGAAACGCATATTCGTGTTGCTGCGGGTGTGACCATGACACGGGCGGCTATGTTTGCCGCCAATCTTGGACTTTCGGGCATGGAGTTTGCCCATGGCATTCCTGGAAGTGTTGGCGGCGGTGTATATATGAACGCAGGCGCATATGGTGGCGAGATCGCAGGGATCTGCGAGCAAGTTACGGTAATGGAAGCAAATGGAAGTGTTCGCACGGTCACGCGAGATGAAATGCAGTTTTCCTATCGGCATAGTATTCTCGAAGAAACTGGAGAAATCGTACTTTCTTCCGTATTTTCCCTCGTGCCGCGTCCTGTGGAAGAGATCAAGGCGGACATGAAAGCACTACAGGCGAAGCGTTCTGCGTCCCAACCGCTCGATCTTCCATCGGCTGGCTCTGCGTTTAAGCGCCCTGCACAAGGCTATGCGGCCGCGCTCATCGATGCGGCTGGATTGAAAGGCTATCGTGTAGGCGGTGCGGCGATCTCCACAAAACATGCTGGTTTTGCGGTGAATCTCGGTGGCGCGAGTGCACACGATGTGAAAACACTTCTGCGTGATGTCAGCGACCGCGTATGGGAATCTGCGGGCATCCGTTTAGAGCCTGAGATCAGAATTTGGTAAGATAAGGAGCATCCGCTATGGCAACATCCTTTTCCGCTTCCGCAAAGGCGGAGGTTTGCCGCGTCATCCCACAAAAATACTGCTGTGCACTTGCGGAATGCTTCGGTATTTTGCTCTACTGCAACGCATTTTCGGCGGACGCGATCCGCATCATCACGGAAAGCCGTGAGTTTGCCAGTATTCTCCCCAAACTCTTTCGCAAAGCGTTTGAACTGGAATTTGACAGCTTTCCGAGCATGGAAGCGCCCGGAAAGCTGGTTTTTCAAATAACGGAGCGGGAAAAGATCGAACAGATCATGGACTGCTTTGGGTTTAACGCGAACGATACGGTCTGCCTGCATGTCAATCTTCCAATCGTGGAAGATGAATGCTGTAAGGCGGCGTTTTTGCGTGGCGCATTTCTAGCAGGTGGCTCTGTGACTGACCCCGCAAAGGGATATCACATCGAGCTTGCTACCCCGCATCAGTCTGTCGCCCGTGAAACATATACGCTTTCGCAGGAAGTTATGGGATTCCCACCCAAAACAGCCGCGCGGGGTGGGGGACAGGTGCTTTACTTGAAGCAAAGTGAACTGATCTCGGATTTTCTGACCTATCTTGGTGCACCAGTTGCTGCGATGGGCATCATGGAAGCAAGGCTCGAAAAGGAGCTGAATAACAAGGTCAACCGTCGCTGTAATTGTGACGATGCCAATACCTCGAAAGTTGTCGAAGCAGCGCAGGAGCAGCTTGCGGCGATCCGCACGCTACAAGAGCGGCATATTCTCGACAAGCTTCCTGCAAAACTGAAGGAGGCGGCGCTTGCGCGCAAAGAGAATCCCGAAGCATCCCTTTCGGAGCTTGCACAGATGATGCAGCCCCCGATCACCAAACCTGCAATGAACAATCGCATGAAAAAACTGGTACAAGCCGCAAAGGAGGTAAGCGCATGAGTTTTGCACATCTGCACGTGCATACGGAATACAGCCTGCTTGATGGCGCTTGCCGCATCGACCGAATGATGGAGCGCGTCAAGGAACTGGGACAAAGCGCCATTGCAATCACCGACCATGGCGTGATGTACGGCTGTATCGAGTTTTATAAAAAAGCAAAGGAAGCGGGCATCAAGCCGATCATTGGCTGTGAGGTTTATGTGGCACGCCGCGGCATGACCGACCGCATTCACGGTATTGACAATGATCCGTATCACCTCGTTCTGCTCTGTAAGGATCGCAAGGGCTATGAAAACCTCTGCTACATGGTTTCAGAAGCCTTTACCCATGGCTTTTATGGAAAGCCACGTGTCGATCTTGCGCTTTTGGAGCAGTATAGTGACGGACTTGTCTGCCTTTCTGCCTGCTTGGCAGGTGGCGTTGCACAGCATCTGATGGATGAAGATTATGCGGGCGCAAAGGAGTACGCGCTGAAACTTGCGTCCATCTTTGGCGAGGGAAATTTTTTCCTGGAATTGCAGGATCACGGAATCGAAGTCCAGACACCTGTCAATCAGGGCGTTATGCGCATTGCCCGCGAAACGGGGCTTCCGCTCGTTGTGACGAACGATGCACATTATCTGCGCAGATCGGATGCCGAGATGCAGGATGTTCTTTTGTGCATTCAGACAGGAAAGACTGTCGAGGACGAGAATCGTATGAAATTTCAGACGCAGGAGTTCTATCTCAAAAGTGAGGAAGAACTTCGTGCGCTTTTCCCAAATTGCGACGAAGCATTTGAAAACACAGAAAAAATTGCCCAGATGTGCAATTTGGACTTTACATTCCACGAATACCACCTGCCCTCTTTCCCTGTACCAGAGGGCTTTACCAATGAGCAGTATTTCCGCAGTCTTTGCGAAAAGGGATTTGCAGAGCGCTACGTCGATCCACCGCAGGAATACCGTGAGCGCCTTGAATACGAGATCGATGTGATCAGCCGCATGGGCTATATCAATTACTACTTGATCGTATGGGATTTCATCCGTTATGCCAAAGAAGAGGGCATCCCTGTTGGTCCGGGACGTGGCTCGGGTGCGGCATCCATTGTTGCATACTGTATGCACATTACGGAAATCGATCCGATGAA
>CAZVJJ010000081.1:0-5601 GCA_964627295.1 uncultured Oscillospiraceae bacterium
AACTGTAAACCATGTGCTTACACTTTTTGTAAACCATGTTACTACACTATACAGTGTACCCCCACCCTACAGTATCGACCTCTGCACGGTCGGTTTGGTGAACCATCTGTCGATGACTGAGAAAAAGCCTTCTCCCCGAGGAGAAGCCTTTGGTGGTCGTCGGCAGACTGGCAAAAAAACGTACATTTCCGTCGTCGCAACGCGGTCGGTTCGTTAAATTCGTAGGGGACGATGCCCACATCGTCCCAAAACCCGACGGTCAAGACGCGCCAAAATAGATGCACAATGTATCGTAAATTGTAAAATATGCCAATTATACGAACCGAATGCTAGGCTCGGATAAGGGGGCGATGTGGGCATCGCCCCCTACAGAAAAGGCACGCGAATAGCGTGCAGCGGTCGAGCGCGTGTCGGTTTTATTGAAAAGGGCAAAAAACCCCCGTCGGCAATGCCGACGGGGGTTCATGTTTTACGCCATCTCGGTGCTGAGGGGTTTGCCACCGAGGATGTGGAAGTGCAGGTGCGGGACGGTCTGACCTGCATCCGCACCGCAGTTAGATACGACGCGGTAGCCGTGCGTCAAGCCCTCCTGCGCGGCGATGCGCGGGATGACCTCGAAAATGTGGGCGACAAGGGCGCTGTTTTCCGCGCTTACCGCATCGACCGAGGCGATATGCACCTTGGGGATCACGAGAATATGCGTCGGCGCCATGGGCGCGATGTCGCGAAATGCGAGGATGGTTTCATCCTCATATACCTTAGTCGAGGGAATGTCCCCCGCGACGATCTTACAGAACAGACAATCCATCTGATTTTCCTCCTTAAAATCCAAATACGCTCAGCGCGGTGTGACTGCCGACACCCATGATGATGCCCGCAAGCACGACACCGAGCGAAACATACAGCGTAGTGGTCTTGATGCCCATGTCGAGGAACGATGCCGCAAGTGCACCCGTCCATGCGCCAGTACCAGGGACAGGAATGCCGACAAAGAGCATCAGCGCGATGCCCAGTCCGCCGCGTCCTGTCTTGGCGACGAGCTTCTGACCCGCGCGCTCTCCCTTATCCAGACAGAAGCGGAAGAATTTGCGTGTGTATTTCTTATCCGCGCCCCAAAGGAGCACCTTGCGCGCGAAAAAGTAGATGATGGGAACGGGGAGCATATTGCCGATCACGCATACGACAAGGCTCACCCAGTAATTCAGCCCCCAGCCGACGGCGATGGGGATGGCAAGGCGAAGCTCGATGAGCGGCACCATGGAAACAAAGAATACGAGCACGTATTTAAGAAGCATATTGTCCTCCGATGTACGGTGATTATTTTGGGATGTTTGAATTATAGCATAAACTTTTCCCCTGCGCAATGCGTTGGGGAGAAAATTTGATTAATATTTGGTTAAGAAAAATTTTGTTGCGAAAGCAACTTTTTCTTTGCAAGTGCTTGTAAACGGTGGACAAATGTGTTATAATGCGCGAAGCTGAATTAGAAAGAATAGAAAGGAAACGCTTATGATATTTGGAAAACATATCAACCGCTACTATATAAAGTATGCGCCGATGCTGCTCGTGGGTCTGTTTGCACTCATGATGGTGGATGTGCTCCAGCTTGAGATCCCCGCGCTGTACCAGATGGTGATCAACGGCATGAACACGGGCTTTGTGGAAGTGGACGGCGTGGTTCGGGCATTCGACCTGAACTTCCTGCTCGACGAGATCTGCATGCCAATGGTGATCGTCATCATTTTTATGGTCTTTGGGCGCTTTTTGTGGCGCGTGATGATCCTCGGCGCGGCAATTCGTGTGGAGTCGAAGCTGCGCGATCAGATGTTTGACCATGCAAAGGACTTAAACTGCGAATTTTATCAGGTCAACAAGGTCGGCAATCTGATGAGCCTTTTCACCAACGACCTCGATACCGTGCAGGAGTGCTTCGGTTGGGGATTTTTGCAGTTTTTTGACGCGGCATTCCTCGGTTCGCTTGCGATCGCGAAAATGTGGCGCATGGATCACCTGCTCACGGTGCTTTCGCTCATCCCGATGCTACTACTGTTTGCCTGCGCGACCATCGTCGGCAAATACATGACAAAGAAATGGGACTATCGGCAGGAATGCTTCTCGCAACTTTCCGATTTTTCGCAGGAGAGCTTTTCTGGCATCGCCGTGATCAAGGCATTCGTCAAGGAAGCCAAGGAGCTGATGGCATTTCGCAAGCTCAACACGGAAAATGAAACTGCCAACATCGACTATACCAAGACATCCGTCCTCCTGCGCATCCTCGTGACGCTCTTTGTCGAGAGCGTGATGTGCGTGATCCTCGGCTACGGTGGCTATCTCGTGCACGAGGGCGCATTCAACGCAGGTCAGCTCATGGAATTCATCGGCTATTTCAATTCGATCATCTGGCCTGTGATGGCGGTATCTGAACTCATCGATATGACCTCGCGCGGCAAGGCATCGCTCAAGCGCATCAGCGAACTGCTGGATGCAAAGCAGGATGTGGTAGACCGCGAGGGCGTGCGCGATCTGGAGCAGATCAAGGGCTCGATCGAATTTAAGGACCTTACGTTCCGCTATCCCGACGGCGAATTCAATTCCCTCGAGAATATCTCCTTTACCATCAACGCGGGCGAAAATGTCGGACTTGTCGGCAAGACGGGCTCTGGCAAGACGACGCTGGTCGATCTGATCCTGCGCACCTACAATGTGCCCGATGGCACGGTGTTCATCGATGGCAACGATGTCAACGATGTTTCCATCCGCTCCCTGCGCGCGGGCTGTGCCTACGTCCCGCAGGACAATTTCCTGTTCTCTGATACCATTGAGAACAATATCGCATTCGGCACGGACGAGCCCGATTGGGACAGCGTCATCCGCGCGGCAAAGCTTGCGGATATCGACGGAAATATCCGTGATTTCCAGCTCGGCTATGCCACGGTGCTCGGCGAACGCGGCGTGACGGTCTCTGGCGGACAGAAGCAGCGAATTTCCATCGCGCGCGCACTGATGAAAGACGCGCCCATTCTCATCCTCGACGACAGCGTTTCTGCCGTCGATACCAAGACGGAGCGCACCATTCTCGATAACTTGCGCGCGACCCGCGCTGGCAAGACGACCATCCTGATCGCCCACCGCATCACGACCATCGAGCGGATGGACAAGATCCTCTTTATCGACGACGGCAAGCTTGCCGCAGTCGGCACGCACGAGGAGCTCTATCGCACGTGCAACGAATACCGCAAGATGGTCGATCTGCAAAAGCTCGAGGAGGAGGGTGAGGAAAATGCGTGAATATCTGCCCCTTGTGATCGTCGGTGCGATCATCGGCGCGTTTACGCTCGTGTTCATCACCGCGTACATTCTGCTCAAGCGCAGCAAGCAGGAGCGTAGCGACCATCGCCACATTGCCGATGGCGAGATCGTGCGCCGCCTGATGGTGTTTGCAAAGCCCTATTGGAAGGAATTTATGCTGATTTTGGGCATCATGATCGTTTCGGTCGTGTATGATGTTGTCTCGCCGCTGCTCATCGGTGAGATCCAGAATCTGATCAAAGGCTCGTTTGCGATGTCGAAGCTCCTTTCCATGGTCGCCGTCTATGCGGGTATGCTCATCGTTTCGATGCTCTGCTCGTATTTCCAGACGATGATCCTGCAAAAGATCGGTCAGAAGATCCTCTCCAACCTGCGCCTTGAGATCTTCACGCACATCGAGAGCCTTTCCCACGAACAGCTCAATAATATCCCCGTCGGCAAGCTCGTCACCCGCGTCTGCAACGATACGAATGCCATCTCTATGATGTTCACGAACGTGCTCGTCACGCTGGTGAAAAACTGCATGGTCATCCTCGGCGTGCTCGGTGCGATGCTGTGCCTCAACTATGCGCTGACGCTGATGGTGCTGTGCTTCGTGCCGTTCGTGGTGCTATTTACGGTCATTTTCCGCAAATTCTCCCGCCGTGTCCATCTGGAAGTCAATGATGCGCGCACGGATATCAATACCTACCTCTCGGAGAACCTTTCTGGCATCAAGATCACCCAGATCTTCAACCGCGAGGCGCAGAAAAACGGCGAATTTCTGCAAAAAAGCGACACACTTTGCCGCGCGAAGAAGAAGCAGATGTATATTTTCGGCATTTTCCGCCCGATGGTGTATATGCTCTTCATTTCGAGCCAGCTTTGCCTGTTCTATTTCGGCGCAAAGGGCTACATTCAGGACACCGCGTTCCTCGGTCAGGTGATCGACAGCGCGACCGTCGTGTCGTTTTATATGTATATCTCGAAGTTCTTCAACCCCATCCAGACGCTTGCGGAACAGTTTGATGTGCTTCAGCGTTCGTTTGCGTCGGCGGAGAAGATCTTCACCAGTATGGATAGGATCCCCGAGGTGCAGGATGCGCCCGATGCGATCGAGCTTGACGAGATCCGTGGCGAGATCGAATTCAAGGATGTCTGGTTTGCCTATAAGCCCGATGAATGGGTACTCAAAGGCGTGTCGTTCCACGTATCGCCCAAGCAAACTGTCGCATTCGTCGGCTCGACTGGCTCTGGCAAGACGACGATCTTGAGCCTCATCTGCCGCAATTACGACATCCAAAAGGGTCAGATCCTGATCGATGGCATCGATATCAAGCATATCAAGATCGCATCCCTGCGCCGACATTTCGGTCAGATGCTTCAGGACGTGTTCCTCTTCTCGGGCGATATCCGAAGCAATATCCTCCTGCGCGAAGAGGGTATTTCCGACGAAGCTGTGATGGAGGCGTGCCGCTATGTCAATGCCGACCACTTCATTGGAAAGCTCGAAAAGGGACTTGACGAGCCTGTGCGCGAGCGTGGAAACAATTTCTCCGCAGGACAGCGCCAGCTTCTTTCCTTTGCCCGTACCATTATCCACAAGCCGAGCGTGATGATCCTCGACGAGGCGACCGCGAATATCGATACCGAGACGGAGATCCTGATTCAGGACAGCCTTGAAAAGATGAAAAACATCGGCACGATGCTGATCGTGGCGCATCGCCTCTCCACCATCCAGCACGCGGATAATATCATCCTGCTCAGTCACGGGCAGATCATCGAGCAGGGCACGCACCAGCAACTCCTGCACCAGAAAGGCCGCTACTACCAGCTCTATACGCTCCAGTATAACAAGCAGCTCCTGCAAAATAGCTGACCCCCGCGCCCCCTCACACCCGAGGGGGCGCTTTTTTTGCTGTCAGATGCATCTTGTACGGACACCCGTCCTCGGGTGTCCGATATCCGTCCTTGCGCCATGCAAATACGTCCGTTTTTCGCAAAATTTGCCGATTTTGATCGTAGGGTGGGGGTACACCCCCACCGACGCAGTATCGACCTCTGCACGGTCGGTTTTTAGAATCAACCATCGACAACTGAGGAAAGCCTTCTCCTTGGGGAGTGGTGCTCCGCGCAGCGAATCAAAATATCCATGATTGCCAGTGGCAATCATACCATTAAAAACTAGTGGCAGCCCAAAGGGCTGACGGATGTGGGGCTACCGCAGTACGTATATCGCGACTGCTTCCGAAAATCCGACGTTTGCCCCCACATCAGTCACAAAAAATCAAATAGATTTTTTGTGACAGCTTC
>CAZVJJ010000082.1:0-5445 GCA_964627295.1 uncultured Oscillospiraceae bacterium
GAGCATCGAATGATGCTCGCTTTTCCACATTTTATGGCAAACCTGTGGATAATTTTGCAAAAAAATCCACTCGCCTATTATACCGTAGGGTGGGGGTGCACCCCACCGACGCACTATCGATTTCTGCATGGTCGGTTTGTTGAACCAACCGTCGATGCTGAGAAAAAGCCTTCTTCTTGGGGAGTGGTGCTCCGCGCAGCGAATCAAAATATTCATGATTGCCAGTGGCAATCATACCATTAAAAACTGGTGGCACGGCGAAGCCGTGACGGATGTGGGGCTACCGCAGTACGTATATCGCGACTGCTTCCTAAATTTGCAACGTTGCTTCCCCACATCAGTCACAAAAAATCAGATAGATTTTTTGTGACTGCTTCTCCCCGAGGAGAAGCCTTTGGTGGTCGTCGGTAGTCGGGAAGAAAAACGAGCATTTCTGTTATCGCAACGTTGTCGGTGGGGGTGTACCCCCACCCTACAGTCGAAAATGTCAAATTATTCGCAAAAATGAACATGATCGCGTATCGTGACTGCGGTAGGCGGACACCCGAGGATGGATGTTTCTATATAATTTTTACACGCAGATGGAATTTTGAGGATTTTTAGTGAAAAAAGAAAAGGGAAGAGTGAAAAGAAGAAAAAGCCCCTCTGCATCGCGTTTGGCGACACAGAGGGGGAAATTTTTATCGATCAGGCGTTTTCTGCCATCTCTTTCAGCGCGTCCTTGCGGCTGAAGTTTGCACGGCCCTTCTCGTCGAAGCCCATGAACTTGACCCAAGTCATGTCACCAAGGTTCAGAACGTCCTCGACCTTCTCAACGCGGCGATTCTCAAGCTTGGAGATGTGCACCATGCCGTCGTGGCCGGGCGCGATCTCAACGAATGCACCGATGGGCAGGATGCGAACGACCTTGCCGTAGTAGAGCTTGCCGACCTCGGGCACGAAGCAGATGTCGTCGATCATCTTCTTTGCAGCGTAAGCGCAAGCGCTGTCAACTGCGGAGATGAACACGCTGCCATCGTCCTCGATATCGACCTTAGCGCCCGTATCTGCGCAGATCTTCTGGATGGTCTTGCCACCAGAGCCGATGACCTCACGGATCTTGTCCACGGGCACCTTCATGCTGAGCATCTTGGGTGCGTACTCGGAAACCTCTGCGCGAGGTGCGGGGATCGCCTTGAGCATGACCTCGTCGAGGATCTCCAGACGTGCCTTGCGGCAACGCTCGAGCGCGTCGGCGATGATCTCCATGGTCAGGCCCTTGTTCTTCAGGTCCATCTGGATGGCGGTGATGCCCTCGGTCGTACCAGCGACCTTGAAGTCCATCTCGCCGTGGAAGTCCTCAACACCCTGAATGTCGGTGAACGTTCTCCACTCGCCCGTCTCCTGATCGGAGATCAGACCGCAGGAAATGCCAGCGACGGGGCGCTTGATGGGCACGCCAGCGTCCATCAGAGCGAGGGTCGAACCGCAGATCGAGCCCTGCGAGGTCGAGCCGTTGGAGGAAAGCACCTCGGAAACGACGCGGATCGCATACGGGAACTCTTCCACGGAGGGAATCACAGGCAGCAGAGCCTTCTCAGCCAGCGCGCCGTGACCGATCTCGCGGCGGGAGGTGGAGCGAGCGGCACGTGCTTCGCCCGTGGAGAAAGAGGGGAAGTTGTAGTGATGGATATAGCGCTTGGTATCCTCGGGGTAGATGGTATCAAGCTTCTGTGCGGCGGAAAGGGTGTTCAGCGTGCAGATGGACAGAACTTGCGTCTGACCACGTGCGAACAGACCCGAGCCGTGCACTCTGGGCAGGACGCCGACCTCAGCATCGAGCGGACGGATCTCGTCCATGCCACGGCCGTCCACGCGCTTGCCAGCGAGCAGCCACTTCTTGACGACCTTCTTCTGCATCTTGTACAGGCAGACTTCGATGTGCTTCTCGAATTCCTCTTCGCCGTACTTCTCAACGAACTTATCCTTGAAATCGAGGCGAGCGGCAGTCAGGCGCTCCTCGCGAATGTTCTTGTCGTCGGTGTCGAGTGCAAATTCGATCTGACCGATGCCATATGCGATCAGGTCATCGAGCAGTTCGTGGTTGACAGCGGCCTTCTCAAAGGTGAACTTGGGCTTGCCGATTTCAGCAACGATGCCGTTGATGAACTTGACGATCTCCATGTTCGTCTCGTGCGCAATGCGGATCGCCTCGTAAACGACAGCTTCAGGAGCTTCGTTTGCCTCGGTCTCGATCATAACGACCTTCTCGAACGTGGAGCTGATGCACACGAAGCAGTCGCAAGCGTCGCGCTCGTCAGCGGTCGGGTTGATGATATACTGACCATTGAGGTGTGCAACGTTGGTAGTCGCAACAGGTCCGTTCCAAGGAACGTCGGAAGATGCGATCGCGATGGAAGCGCCGAGGGAAGCGACGATCTCAACAGGATTGTCGTAGTCGTTTGCCAGAACGGTGCAGGTCACGACGGTGTCGTTGCGCAGTTCCTCGTCGAAGAGGGGGCGCATCGGGCGGTCGATGATGCGGCTGTTGAGGATGCCGCGCTCGGAGGGCTTGCCCTCGCGGCGGTTGAAAGAGCCGGGGATACGACCGACAGCGTACATTCTCTCCTCAAACTCGATGGTCAGGGGGAAGTAGTCGATGCCAGACTTGGGGATGGGATTGCAGGTGCAGGTGACGAGCACGACGGTGTCACCGTAGCGGCAGATGCATTCAGCGTTTGCCAGCTCTGCGACCTTGCCAGTCTCTACGGTAAAGGGACGGCCGCCGATCTCCATCTCATAAACATGATGGTTGGGATACTGTTTGCGGGTGATCATAGATAGTTACCTCCTAATAAAAATGATGGGACAGCCGATTTGGCGTTATCGCCTCGGTGTCGAAGTTCGGGAGGTTTAGCACTTGAATCAGCCGCCGACGGGATCGGGGGTTCATTCAACTGCTAAATATCTCCCAGAATGTGTTCAGCCAGCAAAACGCGCGAATGCGCGAATTGCTAACGAAAAAGCGGCGATGTTTCCACCGCCGCTTTTTTGTATCTTACTTACGGATACCCAGCTTTGCGATGATCGCACGGTAACGGTTGATGTCCTTCTTAGCCAGATAGTCCAGCATCTTGCGGCGCTTACCGACCATCATCAGCAGACCACGGCGGGAGTGGTTGTCGTGCTTGTGCACGCGCAGGTGATCGGTCAGCTCGTTGATGCGAGCGGTGAGGATCGCGATCTGAACCTCGGGGGAGCCAGTGTCGCCCTCGTGAGTTGCGTTGTCAAGAATGACCTGAGTCTTCTTTTCCTTGAGGATCATGGTATTTTCCACCTTTTCATAAATTTACCCAAGAGCCAAGTAGGGGCGGGTGGTGTACTGTGCATACAGCTTTCTCCCACAACTGAGCAGCGGGCATAGTAATTGCGTCTGGCAATAGCCAGCCCTACGATGATACCATAGTTTTCTCAAAAAGTAAAGTATTTTTTTCATTTTGCAGGGATTTTCTGCGAATGATTTGCTTATAAAAATCGCCGCTTCCACGCCATGTGAAAGAGAGAAACAGGATTTTTCTGAAAAATTCTGCTTTCGCCGAAAAACTTGCACAAAAAATGATATTTTATCATATCAGCATTTCTGAATTGCCGAAAATCGCGGAATGAATGAAAAAATCGCTGTTATTTTTATTTAGTCATTTGACTATATATCTAAAATAATTGGCTCTCAGAAATGAAACTGCGCCCTGCAAATGCGCTCACGTCCTCGAAAAAATGCGAAAAAATTTCATTTTTACGAAAAAACCGAAAAAACTTCGCGCCATCCCTATAAAAAATCTTCGATTTGCGCAATGTGCTAATTGACGGACAAGCGTTTTTCTGCTACACTATAACCATCCCTTAGAGAGGAGGTAACAATATGTGGGATGCTTCTTACACGTGGCTGGTATTGCTCTTGGTATTTATTCTTGCTGAGGTCGCTTGCCCGATCCATCTGGTATCGATTTGGTTCGCGCTCGGCGCAGTCGTTGCAATGACAGCCGCCGCACTTGGCGCGGCAATGTGGCTTCAGGTCACACTATTTGTCGTCGTGTCCTGTGCGCTTCTGTTCTCCCTTTGGCCGTTCGTTCGCAAAGTGCTCAATCCCAATCTCAAACGCACAAATGTGGATAGCGTGATCGGCGCAACGGGCATCGTCACCGCCCAGATCGATAATCTCGAAGCGCTGGGGCAGGTCAAGCTCGGCGGTATGCCATGGAGTGCGCGTAGCACCTCCGGCGAACCCATTCCCGAAGGAACAACCGTCCGTGTCGATCGTATCGAGGGAGTGAAAGTTTTCGTGACCCCTGTGGAAAGTGAAGTAAAAGTTTGATTTAAGGAGGAAAAATATGTTTCTAGTCGTTTTAGCGATCATTGCGATCATTGTTCTTGTTATCATCTCGAATATTACCGTTGTTCAGCAGTCCCGTGCATACGTCATCGAGCGTCTGGGCGCATTTCAGGAGGTCTGGAGCGTCGGCTTGCACTTCAAAGTGCCGTTCCTTGACCGCATCGCGCGCCGCGTGTCCCTGAAGGAGCAGGTGCTCGACTATCCCCCTCAGCCCGTTATCACAAAGGATAACGTCACCATGCAGATCGATACCGTCGTTTATTACCAGATCACCGACCCGAAGCTCTATACCTACGGTGTTGAGCAGCCCATGGCGGCAATGGAGACCCTCACCGCGACCACGCTGCGTAATATCATCGGCGACCTCGAGCTTGACCAGACCCTGACCTCGCGCGACGTCGTCAATACCAAGATGCGCGCCATTTTGGACGAGGCGACCGATCCTTGGGGCATCAAGGTCAACCGCGTGGAGCTGAAGAACATCCTGCCCCCTGCGGATATCCAGAATTCCATGGAAAAGCAGATGAAAGCCGAGCGCGACCGCCGTCAGGCGATCTTGCAGGCTGAGGGTCAGAAGAAGTCCGCGATCCTCATCGCTGAGGGCGAAAAGGAATCCGCGATCCTGCGCGCAAGTGCAGAAAAGGAAGCGGCGATCCTGCGCGCCGAGGCAGAAAAGCAGGCAGCCATCCTCAAAGCAGACGGCGAAGCCGAAGCACTCCTCAAAGTCCAGCAGGCAATGGCTGATTCCCTCGTGCTGCTGAATAAGGCGGGCGTTTCGAGCGATGTCCTGAAGCTCAAATCCATCGAAGCGATGGAAAAGATCGCCGATGGCAAGGCTACGAAGATCATCATCCCCTCCGAAATGCAGGGCATGGTCGGCCTCGCAAACGGCCTCGTCGAGGGCGTTAAGCAGTAATACTATCCCCCAACCCCAAAAGATCCGCCTCCCCCGAGGCGGATCTTTTATGCCCAATGCGCTTTGTAACATCAACCACGTCCCAAAACTGTAGGGTGGGGGTATATGTATAGTGTAGTAACATGGTTTACAAAAAGTGTAAGCACATGGTTTACAGTTT
>CAZVJJ010000083.1:0-5084 GCA_964627295.1 uncultured Oscillospiraceae bacterium
CAAAATATCCATGATTGCCAGTGGCAATCATACCATTAAAAACTAGTGGCAGCCCGAAGGGCTGACGGATGTGGGGCTACCGCAGTATGAATAACGCAACCGCTTCCTAAATTTGCAACGTTTGCCCCCACATCAGTCACAAAAAATCAGATAGATTTTTTGTGACAGCTTCTCCCCGAGGAGAAGCCTTTGGCGGTCGTCGGAAAATTGTGCGAAAAGCGAACAGTTCCGTCATCGCAACGTGGTCGGTGGGGGTATACCCACACCCTACAGTATCATAGGTGAGTGCGGTGCATGGATCGTGAAAAATTACGAAAAAATTAAACACTTCTTCATCTTCCCCCTCTTTCTTATGGTGGTAAACTGTGGTAAAATGGAGAAAATAGGTTGGAGGTAATCGTATGGCACGGTGTATTTTATTTTGTGCGGGGGAATGTGACGGCATTGCCGCGCCGATCGGGGCGGAAGATCACGTGATCGCGGTGGATGGTGGCTATCGCCATGTCTGCGCCCTTGGCATCCATGCGCACGAGGTGCTCGGTGATTTCGATTCGCTCGGGTTTACCCCCGAGGGAGCAAATGTGTTTCCTGTCGAAAAGGACGATACCGATACCATGCTCGCCATTCGTCGCGGTCTTGCGCTCGGCTACCGCGAATTTGTGATCTACGGCGCGCTTGACGGCGCGCGGCTCGACCATACCGTTGCAAATTTCGCCGCGCTACAATTTCTCGCCGATCACGGCGCATCGGGCACGCTCGTCGGGCGCACGTCCATGGTCACGCTGGTAAAAAATGGCGCGATCACCTTTCCCGATACAGCGCGCGGCTTGATCTCCGTGTTCTGCCACGGCGCAGATGCGCACGGCGTGACCCTCGAAAACTTAAAATACACCCTCCGCGATGCGACATTATCGGCAGGATTCCCGCTTGGAGCAAGCAATGAATTTGTTGGAAAATCGGCGCGCATCGCGGTGAAAAATGGCTCTTTGCTCGTAATTTGGGATAGAAATAACGGATTTGCGCAAAGCACATCGCGTTAACAGGAGATCATGACCATGAAGAAAGATAAAAAAACATCCACCACCCCCGCGCGACTTCCGCTCGAGGTGCTTGCCGCAGATCCCGAGCGCGGGCTGTGCACCGAGCAGGTCACGCGCCGCACGGAAATGGGCTGGGCAAACGGCACGCCCACAGCCGCAGGCAAAACCGAGCAAGAGATCGTCCTGACGCATATTTTCACATTTTTCAACCTTATTTTCATGGTGCTTGCGGCGGTGCTCCTGCTCACGGGCTCGTCCGTCAAGAATATGACGTTCCTGATCGTCGCGGTGTGCAATACTGCCATCGGCATCTTTCAGCAGATCCGCGCAAAGCGCGCGGTCGATGCGCTTTCCCTCGTCGCCGCGCACCCTGTAAAAGTCATCCGCAACGGCGCGCGCATCGAGGTCGCGCAGGAGCATATCGTCCGTGATGATATCGCAGAATTCGCCGCAGGCGACCAGATCGCCGCCGATGGCATCGTGCGCACGGGCGAGCTTCGCGTGGATGAATCGCTCATCACAGGCGAAAGCGATGCCATCGAGAAAAAGGCGGGCGATACCGTCCGTTCGGGCAGTTTCGTGCTCACAGGACGTGCGCGCGTCCAGCTCACGGCGGTGGGCGCGGACAGCTTCGCGACCCAGCTTTCGCTCGAAGCCAAGCAAAATCCGCAGGCAAGCAAGTCCGAGATGATGCGCTCGCTTGACCGCCTGATCTTCTTCATCGGCATTGCGCTCGTGCCCATTGGACTGCTACTTTTCTATCAGGAGCACTATGTCCTTGCCCTCGGACTTGGCGAAAGCGTCGAGGGCACGGTCGCCGCGCTCGTCGGCATGATCCCCGAGGGACTGTATTTGCTCACATCGGTCGCCATGGCGGCTTCGGCGCGCAAATTGAGCAAACAGCGCGTGCTCGTGCAGGATATGAATTGCATCGAATCCCTCGCGCGGGTGGATGTGCTGTGCGTCGATAAGACGGGCACGATCACCGAGCCGAAAATGGAGGTCGATAACCTCATTCCCCTCTCCTCCGACCCGCCCGAATATGTCGAAAAAGTGCTTGCCGCGCTCTATTCTGCCGCCGAGCCCGAGAACGATACCGCCCGCGCGATGGCGGAGATCTATTCCGCGGAATCCGATTGGATCTGCGAAAAATGGATCCCATTTTCTTCCTCTGCCAAGTGGAGCGGCGGTGTGTTCCGCGAGTGGGGCGCATTTTTAGCAGGCGCGCCCGAATTCATCCTCGGCACGCGCTATGCAGAAGTTGCGGATCTTGTGAACGAGTGGACGGCGCAGGGCTACCGCGTCCTGCTCGTCGCCGCATACGATGGCGACCCCATCCCCAACGCGCTCGACGAAGCGCGCATCCGTCCCATTGCGCTTGTCACCCTCACAAGCCCGCTCCGCCCCGAAGCGCGGGATACGTTCGCATATTTTGAAGCGCAGGGCGTGTCTGTGCGCGTGATCTCGGGCGATAATCCTGTCACCGTCTCGGCTGTCGCCGCCCGCGCGGGCATTCGCGACGCAGAAAAATACGTCGATGCGTCCACATTACAAAGTGACGAAGATTTCGACCGTGCGGTGGAAGCGTACACCGTTTTCGGCCGTGTCACGCCCGACCAGAAGAAAAAGCTCATCGCGGCAATGCAAAAACAGCGCCATACCGTCGCCATGACGGGCGACGGCGTGAACGATCTGCTTGCCATGAAGCAGTCGGATTGCTCCATTGCCATGGCATCGGGCGCGCAGGCGGCAAGTCAGGTCGCCTCGCTCGTGTTGCTCGATTCGGATTTTTCAGCAATGCCGAGCATCGTCGGCGAGGGTCGGCGCGTGATCAATAATATCCAGCGCGCCGCGACGCTTTTCCTCGTGAAGAACATCTTCTCCCTTGCCCTTTCGGTCATTTCCCTCTTCACGAACTGGCCGTATCCGCTTGCGCCGCTCCATTTGAGCGTGATCTCGACGCTCACCATCGGCATTCCGTCCTTTTTCCTCGCGATGGAGCCGAATTATGAGCGCGTCAGCGGAAAATTCCTGCCGAGCGTCCTGCGCCGCGCGCTCCCGGGCGGTATGACGAATATTTTTGTCGTGCTGTTCGCGCAGGCGTTTCGTGATGTGTATGATCTTCCTGCCGACCCCATCGCGACCGTCTGCGCGGGCATCCTTGCGGTGGTGGGACTTCTGGTGCTCTTCCAGACCTGTAAGCCGTTCGACCGCTTCCGCAAAATCATCTGGGCGGCAATGGCGGTGCTTCTGGTGGTGTGCTTTACCCTTTTCGGCACGTTTTTGGAGCTTCGCACAGGCGGCGCAGGCACAAACCTCGTCATGGCGACCCTCCTGCTCATGACCCCTACCGTCTTTTTCGCTCTCCAGCGCGCATTCGACTTCCTCGACCGCCTGCGCAAGAGATAAATGTAAAGACACCCGCCCGCGTTGCGACCACGAAAAACCTTCGTCCCACCCTACCGTGTTATATCCTAAAAATTCATGCAAAGGGCTGATCGTATGCTCACCTATGAACTGAAAAAATCTGCGGGTGTGCCGCTGTATGAGGCGCTTTACCGATGCATTCGGGCGGACATCCTCGCGGGGCGGCTCGCCGCGGGGGAGCATTTGCCGAGCAAGCGCGCGCTTGCGGCGCATCTTGAGGTGAGCAAGATCACCGTCGAGAGCGCCTATGGCCAGCTCCTTGCCGAGGGCTATATCCGCTCGGTGGAAAAAGTCGGTTTTTTTGTCGAGGATGGCAAATCGGCCGCCCCCGCCGTGCCCGTCGCAGTCGATGCGCCCCCGCCCGAACCCATCGCGCCGCGGCTCGATTTGACAGGTGGCGCGGGCGGGCAATTTCCGTTCTCCGTCTGGAGTCGCCTACAGCGCGAAGTGATGCTCGACTATGCCGAAAAACTCCTGCTCCCTATGCCGAATATCGGCGTTTTTGAACTCCGCGAAGCGATCGCGCACCATCTTGCATCCTTTCGCGGGATGCGCGTTGCGCCAGAACAGATCCTGATCGGCGCGGGTGGCGATTTTCTCTATAATCTGCTCATTCAGCTCCTCGGTCGTGAGCGCGTTTTTGCGGTCGAAGAGCCCGGTTATGGAAAGATCCGCAAGATCTATGCCGCCGCAGGCGCGCGCGTATTGAGCGCCGAGATGGATGGGGCGGGTATCGTGCCCGCAAGCCTTGCCGATGCCGACACGGCGCACCTTTCTCCGAGCCACCATTTTCCCACAGGGCTCGTCACGCCCCTGCACCGTCGCAAGGAGCTGATCGAGTGGGCGCATTCTGGGGATAAGTGGATCATCGAGGACGACTATGATTCCGAATTCCGCTTCGATGCCCACCCAATGTCGACGCTTTTCACGCTCGATGGTGGTGAGCGGGTGGTGTATATGAATTCGTTTTCCAAATCCCTCGCGCCGTCCATCCGCATCAGCTACCTCGTCCTGCCCCGCGCATTGATGGCGCAATTTCAGGAGAAACTCGGCTTTTATAGCTGTACCGTGCCCTCGTTTGAGCAGTATACGCTCGCGCGCTTTTTGTCCCGCGGGTATTTCGAGAAGCATATCAATCGAATGCGGAAAGTGTATAAATCGAAACGAAATGCGGTTATTTCCCTCTTAAATTCCTGCAAATTCTCCGATAAACTCACCATTTTGGAGCAGGACGCAGGACTGCATTTCCTTTTGAAAATTGCGACAGACCGTTCCGATGATGCGCTCATTGCGCACCTTGCCGCGCGCGGCGTGCGCGTTCAGCCCCTGAGCCACTACTGCCACGCTGCCCCCCGCCCGACCGATGCCCATACCCTCGTCATCAACTACGCAGGCGCAGACCTCCCCGCCCTCGAGGCTATCCTAAATGAACTCGAAGCCGACTGGACACATCTTACTTTGTAGGAAAACCCGCCCTCAGGTGACTGCCTATTATACTGTAGGGTGGGGGTACACCCCCACCGACGCAGTATCGGTCTCTGCATGGTCGGTTTTTCACACCGACCGCCGATGACTGAGAAAAGCCTTCTCCTTGGGGAGTGGTGCTCCGCGCAGCGA
>CAZVJJ010000084.1:0-5057 GCA_964627295.1 uncultured Oscillospiraceae bacterium
GGAAGCGCGTGCGAAATACGCACAAAAAGCCTTCTCCCAAGGGAGAAGGTGGCACGGCGAAGCCGTGACGGATGTGGGGCTACCGCAGTACGTATATTGCGACTGCTTCCTAAATCTGCGACGTTGCTCCCCACATCAGTCACAAAAAATCGAATAGATTTTTTGTGACAGCTTCTCCCCGAGGAGAAGCCTTTGGTGGTCGTTGGAAGCGCGTGCGAAATACGCACAAAAAGCCTTCTCCCAAGGGAGAAGGTGGCACGGCGAAGCCGTGACGGATGTGGGGCTACCGCAGTACGTATATTGCGACTGCTTCCTAAATCTGCGACGTTGCTCCCCCACATCAGTCACAAAAAATCCGATAGATTTTTTTGTGACAGCTTCTCCCCGAGGAGAAGCCTTTGGCGCGCGTCGGCAAATTGTGCGAAAAAACGCGCATTTCCGTTGTCGCAACGTTGTCGGTGGGGGTGTACCCCCACCCTACGGTCTGGGACGGGGGATTTTCGTGGTATACTCCCCCCGTCAGCGCTTTGGGCGCTGACGCCCCCCTCATAAATGCGGGGGGCAAGAGGGTGCTTCCGAAAATTCGACGTTGCGGACACCCGAGGACGGGTGCCCCTACAGTTTATTAGACAAGCGCTCAGGCATTCGGTTGTCGTACCTCTAAATAAAAATCACTTCCTGGGCATTTTCCTATTGACAAACGAGGGAAATGGGCGTATACTTTGATTATCATATGAATGATTGCTCATGTGTTTAATTGTTAATAGGAGGAGCTGCTATGCAGAAGAAGATCTACACCATCGAAAACCTAGACTGCGCCAACTGTGCTGCCAAAATCGAGCGCAAGCTCAACGACTTGCCCGAGGTGCAGGAGGCGGTCATCACCTTTGCCACGCGCGAACTGCGCATCACCGCCGAAGATCCCGACGCGCTCCTGCCGCGCCTGCAAGATATCGCACGCACCGTCGAGGCCGATGCCACGATCACGGCGCGCCAGCATCACCACCACAACCATGCGGCGCACACGCACGACCATGCCGACGGCTGCTGCTGCGGGCACGATCACGCCCACGAACATGAGCACGGCTGTTCCTGTGCGCACGAGCATTCGCCCGCGCACGAGCACACCCACAGCGGTGCAAAAAATGAGCTTCACGAGCTCTTGCTCGGCGCAGGTCTTTTCGTCGCGGCGCTCATACTGGGCGCTTTCCATCTCGGCATTCTGAGCGCGGTGGCATACCTTGCCGCATACGTCGTTCTCGGTTGGGAGATCGTGCAAAAAGCGGTCAAAAATCTAAAAAATGGACATATGCTCGACGAAAATTTCCTTATGAGCGTCGCATCCATTGGCGCATTTTGCATCGGCGAGCTGTCTGAGGGCGTGGGCATCATGCTTTTTTACCGCGTCGGTGAGTATTTTGAAGAAGTCGCCATGGCACGTAGCCGCAGTCAGATCATGGACGCGGTCGATCTTCGCCCCGACACCGTGAACCGACTGGAAAACGGTTCGCTTCGCACCATTCCTGCCGAAGAAGCGTGCATCGGTGATCTTCTCATCGTTCGCGCAGGTGACCGCATCCCGCTCGATGGCGTGATCGTCGAGGGCGAGAGCCGCCTCGATACCGCCCCCATCACAGGTGAAAGCGTGCCCGTATATGTGCACGCGGGCGACCGCGTTCTCTCTGGCTGTGTCAATCTGCACGGTCAGCTCACGCTCCGCGTCGAAAAAATCCTCAGCGAATCGATGGTCACGCGCATTTTGAGCAGTGTCGAAAGCGCCGCCGCAAGCAAGCCGAAAATCGACCGCTTCATCACCCGCTTCGCGCGGGTCTACACGCCCGTGGTCGTCGCGCTTGCCGTCGCGATCGCGCTCATCCCCTCGCTCGTGACGGGCGACTGGAGCTACTGGGTCTATACCGCGCTTTCCCTGCTCGTTATGAGCTGTCCGTGTGCGCTTGTGCTGAGTGTCCCGCTTGCATTTTTCGCGGGCATCGGCGTGGGCAGTAAAAAGGGCATTTTGTTCAAAGGTGGCGTTTCCATGGAAGCCATGAGCGGCATCCGCGCCGTCGTCATGGATAAAACTGGCACGCTGACGCAGGGCGATTTCCGCGTGCAGGAGATCGTGGGCGACGAAAACGTTCTGCTCCTTGCCGCAAGCTGTGAGCAACGCTCGAGCCACCCGATCGCGCAGAGCATCACCGCAGAAGCGCAGGCGCGCGCCCTCACGCTCCCCGCTCCCGATGCGCTCGAGGAGCTTGCAGGGCGTGGCATCCGCGCAAGCGTCGCAGGTAAGCGCGTGCTTTGCGGAAATGCGCGCCTGATGCGCGAAAATGGCATCGCATTCACCGAAGCTGTCACCGCCGCAACGGTCGTCTATGTCGCGGCAGATGGCGCATATCTCGGTCATCTCCTCATCTCCGATACCGTCAAAGAGGGCGCGCAGGTGGCTGTCGCGGCGCTCAAGGCGCAGGGCATCCACACCGTGATGCTCACAGGCGATAACCCCGAAACGGCGCAGGCAGTCGCACAGACGCTTGGTATCGACGAAGTGCACGCAAAGCTCCTGCCTGAGCAAAAGCTCGAAAAGCTCAGCGCCATCCGCGCAGAACGCGGTGCTGTGATGTTCGTCGGTGACGGCATCAATGATACGCCCGTCCTTGCGGGCGCAGATGTCGGCGCGGCAATGGGAAGCGGCGCAGATGCCGCCATTGAAGCGGCAGATGTGGTGTATCTGTCGAATGATGCCCGCGCGATCCCCGATTCGCTCGCCATCGCGAAAAAGACGAACCGCATCGCATGGCAAAATGTCATCTTTGCGCTTGCCATCAAAGCGGCAGTCATGCTCCTCGGCATCCTCGGTCACGCATCCATGTGGCTCGCCGTCTTCGCCGACAGCGGTGTCGCCATGCTCTGCGTGCTCAATTCCATCCGCACGCTCTACAGCAAGAAATAATGCTCCCAAGAACCTTAACAGGCACAACAGCTACCTTTGTTGTGCCTGTTTTTCCTATTTACGATCATCCGCAAACTTTCAAAAAGACATAAAAACGGCACTTTATAGATTTGCGGGATTGAAAAACGGAAAAAGATGTGATACTATAAGTGTGCCAAACAAAAAACAATAACGATCTGTGGAGAAACTCGCTATTTTTGTAATAGGGGGTTTTCTGCCCATACCTATTTTGATAGCCGTTGAGTTTGCAAAAAACGCAACTCCATACGGCTATCGTGGAGAGTTCTCCCCGTTCGTTGTTTTTTGTTTGGCGACAATCGGGGTTGCGTTTTTCAGTGCGCTAACTTCGGTTGGCGCACTTTTTATTATATAGAAAGAAGGAGACATTATGAAGCAAAAACGAACGTTATCCATTATCACGGGCATACTCTTTGTACTTGTGGCATTTCTTACCCTCAAACGCATCTTGCCAACAATTCAGCTTTGTTGGGAAACTACATCATCCCTTAGCGGAATCTATTTTCTCAGTCAATACTATTATCCAAGTTTGCCCTATTCAGTTCTAGATATCATCGGATATGTGATCATCGCTGTAGCGTTGTTTCGCACCAAACCGAAAAATGTTCTCTTGCTGATCGGTCTTGCAATTTGTACGTTGGCAAACATTTTTATAGGCAATATTTGGGCAATCCTTGCATGGATTCTTGCTATTGTTTTTGCAACGCCCATCTTGACTGATCGCATTCCCAAGCTTGCACCTATCGTCAAGAAACTCTATTTTATTCCCGCTGTGCTTTCTGCTGTATTTATGTATATTTATGCGCAGCAACAGTGCGTATTTTATTATTTTGAACGTTATAGTATTATTCCCACGCATATTATTTCGGAGCATTTAGCAGTTGTTGCTTTGTTTGGATTGATGGCTATTAACTGGGTATCTGTCCGTGAGAAGAAGCAAAAAGAAAAAAATACAGGCGATGCTGCTGTAGCGTCTGAACTTTACTATTCTCTCGGAAAGCACGTTCTCCTGCTACTCTTTACCTGCGGTGTTTGGATGTATATTTGGATTTACAAAACGACCAAACATACAAATGCAGTAAAGGGCGAGGACTACCGCAACCCCACAAATAAACTGCTTCTATGCCTTTTCGTTCCATTCTATTCAATTTATTGGACATACAAAACTGCACAAAGAATTGACAAAATGGCTAATGAGAAAGGCATCTCCTCTGATATGTCTACCCTTTGCCTGATCCTCGCTATTTTTGTGCCGATCATTCCGCCTATTTTGCTACAGGATAAGCTTAACGCTATCGCAACAGCCGATCCGAGCCATGTAGCTAAACCCGATAGTGCTTCGGAACTTGGCGTAGCTGACGAACTGAAAAAGTACAAAGAACTTTTGGACAGCGACGTTATCACCCAAGAAGAATTTGATGCAAAGAAAAAGCAGTTATTAGGCTTATAATAAAAATGGGCTGTCTCCGAGATTTGCAAAAATCACACGAGACAGCCCCATTTTCGATATTGACAGAAGCAATTTCCAAGTGGTATATTGTAATTTACAGAACGAATTACCGCCCGATGGAGGAAGCGAGCAAATGAAGAACTATCTGGATAAGTACCATATGACCGCAGAACAAAGCCTTTTCCTCGCAAAGAAAAAATGGGATGAGAATGTATACTGCGGAATGCGCATGGAAGCGCGAGCTGTCACATTCCCGCAGACAAAGACCATTCTTCAGGGTGTGAACGTGCCAAGTGTACAGCTTTCCGACATTCAGGCGATTTTGAATATGCGCGATGCATGGCAATTTCTGCTCGGTAGCATGGATGCGCCTCTGACGCTTGATTACCTCTGCCAGATCAATGGCTATATTGCCCGCAATGAAGCCTTAGAATGGGGCAAGCTCCGCTCTGGCTCTGTCGGCATCTCTGGCACGGACTATATGCCCCCTGTGCCGACCACCGATGGCGTGGCAACGGAATTAAATGCGATCCTGTGCGCAGATGCCACCGCCACAGCAAAGGCGCTGGAAGCATTCGTATGGGGTGCAAGAGGGCAATTCTTCTGGGATGGCAACAAGCGAACCAGTATGACCCT
>CAZVJJ010000085.1:0-5013 GCA_964627295.1 uncultured Oscillospiraceae bacterium
GACTTTGGGCGATCGTATCGTCATCATGAAGGATGGCTTCATCCAGCAGATCGGCACGCCTCAGGAAGTCTTCAGCCATCCGTACAACCTGTTCGTCGCTGGCTTTATCGGCACACCTCAGATGAACCTGTTCGACGCAGAGCTCGTCAAGGAAAATGGCAAGTACGCTGTCAAGCTCGCAAACCTCACCGTCGAGCTGTCCGAGGAGAAGCAGCAGAAGCTGGCTAAGAACAATGTTGCAGAGCAGAAGATCGTCCTCGGTGTCCGTCCTGAGCACATCGAGCTCGATGCAAACGGCATCGAGGCAAAGGTCGACGTTTCCGAGCTGATGGGTTCTTCCATCCACCTGCACGTCACCGCTATGGATCGCGACGTCGTTCTCGTCGTCTCCACCATGAACATGACTGGCGCAGAGGTCGCTGCCCTGTCCCATGGCGCGAACGTCAAGTTCAACTTCGCAGGTCACGTCTGCCACGTCTTCAACAAGGAAACTGGCATCAATCTGGAAGCTTAATTTACATCCTCAGCGAGCCTGCCATCGGCAGGCTCGCTCTTTTGTCTTTCCCATCTGCGACAATGCAGGTTCGTTTTTGCCCAATTTGCAAATTTTTACTGTAGGGTGGGGCTACAAATTTGGCAAAAATGGTTCGCTGTTTTGCTAAAAAGTGGAATCTTTTTTTGTACAAAACAGAAAAATGACCCGCAGAAGTTCTGTTGTGCTTGACAAATGGATAAAATCGTTATACATTATACTGTGTTGGAATGGAAACGTTTCAAATAATCCGACAGCCGCGCATCGCGGCGCGGAACGATAGCAAAGGAGAATACATCGTATGCGTAAAAGTGGCATTTTAATGCACATTACCAGTCTCAGCGGACCGTATGGCGTCGGCACGATGGGACGGCGCGCTTTTGAATTTGTAGATTTTCTTGAGCAGGCGGGTCAGAGCTGCTGGCAGATCCTCCCGCTCACCCCGACTGGCTATGGCGATTCCCCCTACCAGTCCTGCTCGACATTTGCGGGCAATCACTACCTCATCGACCTAGAGCAGCTCATGGAGCAGGGACTTTTGATGTACGACGAGGTCGCCTGCATCGACTGGGCATGGAGCGAGAAGAAGGCGGACTTCGGTCGCCTGTATGCTAACCGCCTGAATGTCCTGCGCAAGGCATTTGCCCGCTATCAGGACACGGACGAGAGCTTTGCCCGCTTCCGCGCAAACAACGACTGGTGGCTTGCGGATTTCGCCCTGTTCATGGCGCTCAAAGAGCGCTATCAGGGAAAGCCGTGGTATGAATGGGACGACGCGCTGAAGTTCCGCGATCCCAAGGCGATCTCCGATGCATACTGCGAGCTTGCCGATACCCTCCAGTTCTACTGCTTCGTGCAGTACCTCTTCTTCAAGCAATGGAATGCGCTCCATGATTATGCCGCAAGCAAGGGCATTCAGATCATCGGTGACGTGCCCATTTACGTTCCCTACGATTCGGTCGAGGTTTGGCGCGAGCCCGAGATGTTCCAGCTCGATGCGAGCCTGCGTCCCACCGCCGTGGCAGGTTGCCCGCCCGATGCATTCAGCGCCGACGGTCAGCTCTGGGGCAATCCGCTCTATCGCTGGGATGTCCACGCGGAGCAGGGCTATGCATGGTGGCTCAAGCGTCTTGCCGCCGCAGGCAAGATGTACGATGTCATCCGTCTGGATCATTTCCGCGGATTCGAGGCATACTGGGCAGTTCCGTTCGGTGATACTACCGCGCGCAACGGCCGCTGGGTCAAAGGCCCTGCGATGGATTTCGTCAATGCCGTCAAGCGCACGCTTCCCTCGCTTTCGCTCATTGCAGAGGATCTTGGCTTCCTTACGCAGGAAGTGCTCGATCTGCGCGACGAGAGCGGCTTCCCTGGTATGAAAGTGCTCGAATTTGCATTTGATTCTCGCGAGCCGTCGGATTACCTGCCGCACACCTATACGCGCAATACCGTATGCTATACTGGTACGCACGATAATATGACCATGCGCCAATGGTTCGATACCGCATCGCCCGAGGCGGTCGCGTATGCAAGCGAATATATGTCGCTTTCCGAGCAGGAGGGGCTCGTCTGGGGCACCATCCGCACGGCAATGGCATCTGTTTCCGACCTTTGCGTCGTGCCGATGCAGGATTACCTGAACCTCGGCGGCGATGCACGCATGAATTTCCCTGGAACTCTTTCGGATTGCAACTGGACATGGCGCGCAGAAGATGGTATAATGACCTATGAGTTGGCACAGAAGATCCGTGCACTCACGCGCCTGTATGGACGCATCGCAACACAGAAATAAACGGGCATCTTGCCTTTTAGAATGGAGAGCAAACATGAATTACGATTGTGAAAACATCTTGCGCTGGACGGAAGCCCAGCTGAAGTACACCTACGACGTATCCCTGAAAGAAGCTTCCCCGCAGGAACTGCACGAGGCACTTGGTCAGGCAGTTATGATGGCGATCTCCGATAACTGGAACCACTCCAAGCACACCCGTATGCACGAGCGCAAGGCATACTATTTCTCCGCAGAGTACCTGATCGGCCGTCTGGTTTACAGCAACCTCTTCAACCTCGGCATTCTCGACGAGATGAAGAAGCTGTTTGCAGAGCGTGGCGTGGATCTTGCCATCCTCGAGGACATCGAGGACGATGCACTCGGCAATGGCGGCCTCGGCAGACTGGCTGCGTGCTTCCTTGATTCCGCGGCAAGCTGCAATATCCCCCTGTCGGGCTATGGTCTGCGCTACAAGTTCGGCCTGTTCAAGCAGAGATTTGATGCCAACGGCAGCCAGATCGAGAACGCAGACGACTGGACGAAGTTCGGCGATCCTTGGTCCTACCGCCGCTACAATCACACCGTGAAGATCCACTTCCCCGAGCATACGGTGCTCGCAGTTCCGTATGATGTGCCCGTTGTCGGCTACGGCACGAACAACATCAACACCCTGCGCCTGTGGCAGTGCGAGGCTGAGGAAGAGCTCGACTTCAATGCCTTCAACGATCAGGACTACCTGCGCGCGCTCAATGCCAAGAACAAGGCAGAGGATATCACCCGCGTGCTCTATCCGAACGACTCCACGTGGGAGGGCAAGCGCCTGCGCATCAAGCAGCAGTACGTCCTTTCCTCGGCATCGCTTCAGGATATGCTCCGTACCTACAAAATCGCGCACGGCAGCGACCTTTCCAAGTTTGCTGACTTCTACGCAGTTCAGCTCAACGATACCCACCCCGCAATGTCCATCCCCGAGCTGATCCGTCTGCTGATGCTCGAGGGCATGAGCTTCGACGAGGCATTCTCCGTCGCACAGCGCACCTTCTCCTACACCAACCACACCGTCATGGGTGAGGCGCTTGAGAAGTGGCCGCTCGACCTGCTCGGCTCGGTCGTTCCCGACATCGTGGACATCATCCGCAGAATCGACGAGAAGCTCAAGAGCGAGCATCCCCAGCTTTTCATCATCCGCGACAATACCGCACACATGGCAAATCTCTCCACCTACGTTGGTTCGTATATCAACGGCGTTGCTGAGATCCATTCCCAGATCCTCAAGGACGACTGCTTCAAGGACTGGTATGCGGTGTACCCCGAGCGCTTCCAGAACAAGACCAACGGCATCACCCCGCGCCGCTGGGTCGGTCTATGCAACCCCGAACTGAGCAAAATGATCACCGACCATGTCGGTGGCGATTTCCTCAAGGATCTTGAGCAGATCTCTGCCCTCAAGCCCATGATCGATGATGACATGGTCAGACAGTTCAATGCCATCAAGCGCCAGAAGAAGGAGCAGCTTTGCAAGGTCGTTGCAAAGCAGGAGGGCGTTATGCTCAATCCTGACTTCATTTTCGACGTTCAGGTCAAGCGCCTGCATGAGTATAAGCGTCAGCTGCTGAACATCCTCTCCATCGTGGATATCTACTTCCGCCTGAAAGAGGGTCGCCTGCCCGACTTCCAGCCGACGGTCTACCTCTTCGGCGCAAAGTCCGCACCTGGTTATGCGCGCGCAAAGGCGATCATTCGCTATATCAACCGCGTTGCCAACATGATCAACAATGATCCCGCTGTCGCCGACAAGCTCAAGGTCGTGTTCGTTCAGAACTATAACTGCTCCTATGCAGAGCACATCATTCCTGCGGCAGATATTTCCGAACAGATCTCTCCTGCTGGCACGGAAGCTTCTGGCACGGGCAACATGAAGCTGATGCTAAACGGTGCTGTCACCCTCGGCACGCTCGATGGCGCGAACGTCGAGATCGCAAAGGAAGCAGGCATCGAGAACGAGTATATCTTCGGTGCGACCGTCGATATCATCAACAATTCCAAGGCGACCTACAATCCCCGCTGGATCTACGATCATAATCCCGACCTGCATCGCGCGATCGACACGCTGGTCGATGGCACGGTCATGACCGATGATGGTCAGCGTGAGCTGTACCATGCGCTCCTCGATGGCGCGGCATGGCATCAGGCAGACCACTACTTCCTGCTGATGGATTATGAGTCCTACCTCAACCAGAAGCTTCAGGCAAACCGCGACTATGCCGACCGCATGGCATTCGGCAGAAAGTGCCTGATGAACGTCGCTTCCGCGGCAAAGTTCTCCTCCGACCGTACCATTCGTCAGTACGCCGAAGAGATCTGGCACATCAAGCCCACACAGTATTGATAAAAATCGGACCGTTGCATGAAAAGCAACGGTCCGAAATTCTTGCTTATGCGGATATTCGATTAAAACTTTAATCCAAAGGATCAAAATTTTTAATTTGAAATCAGTATTAGAATATCCCTTGAATGCAGTTTTCGTACAGAAAATCTTTCAGTTTTTCACTTTCGCCAGTATTGTAGTAGTCCAGTAGCAAAATGTTGAATTCTTCCATGTGGCGGTCTGTGATCGTCAGAAAACCAACGCCAGAGGAAATCAGGATCTTGTTTGCGAGGGTCATACTGGTTCGCTTGTTGCCATCCCAGAAGAATTGCCCTCTTGCACCCC
>CAZVJJ010000086.1:0-4455 GCA_964627295.1 uncultured Oscillospiraceae bacterium
TGGGGAGAAGCTGTCACAAAAAATCTATCTGATTTTTTGTGACTGATGTGGGGCAGCAACGTTGCAAATTTAGGAAGCAGTTGCAATATACGTACTGCGGTAGCCCCACATCCGTCACGGCTTCGCCGTGCCACCAGTTTTTAATGGTATGATTGCCACTGGCAATCATGGATATTTTGATTCGCTGCGCGGAGCACCACTCCCCAAGGAGAAGGCTTTTCTCAGTCATCGGCGGTTGGTGCGAAAAAACTGACCGCGCAGAAATCGATACTGCGTCGGTGGGGGTGTACCCCCACCCTACAATCAAAATCGGCAAATTGTGCGAAAAACGGACGTATTTCGTGTCGTTCCTGCATCAAACGGACACCCGAGGACGGGTGTCCCTACATGAGAACTCCAAGCGCACAAAAAATGTGGGTGCGTCGGTGGGGGTGTACCCCCACCCTACGGTCTATGGGCGGTGGATTTTCCTGCGAAATTGCGCAAACTTGGTGACAGAACTATTAAGATTCCATTCGATGCGTTGACAGGGTGTGCAGATTTCTGGTACAATGAGGAAAACAAAACGCTCCGAGGCGGTGATGCATTGGAGCGGATCTGATACTGATATTCAATTAAAAACTTTAATCCAAAGGGATCAAAGTTTTTAATATGAAGATCATATGAGACGGGATCGTGTGATTTTCTATTCCGAAAATCACACAATCGACAGCGCCAACAGGCGATGTCTTTCAAATTAAACTTAAAGAGTTTAATTTGAAATCAGTATGAATTTGGAAGAAAGAGGGTGTTCCGATGCTACCGAGATTGGTGATCGTCGTCCCATGCTACAATGAAGAGGCGGTGCTTCCCATTACCGCGCCGATGTTTCTGGAGAAAATCCACCTGCTCGCCCATGCGGGGAAGATCGCCGAGGACAGCCGCGTACTTTTTGTGGACGATGGCTCGAAAGATGGCACATGGGAGATCATTTCTGCCCTCGCGGCATCGGATGCGCACTATACGGGCATTCGCCAGAGCCGCAACCGTGGACACCAGAACGCACTCCTTGCGGGCTTGATGGAAGCGATGGACGCGTGCGATATCACGATTTCCATCGACTGTGACGGTCAGGATGATATCGATGCCATGGATGCGATGGTGGACGAATACCTTGCAGGCTGTGATATCGTCTACGGCGTGCGCAGTGACCGCCGTAGCGACGGATTTTTCAAGCGCTCCACGGCGCACGGCTTTTACCGATTGCTCAGCGCAATGGGGGTGGAAACGGTGTACGATCATGCCGATTACCGCCTCGTTTCAAGCCGTGCATTGCACGCCTTTGCCGATTTTAAGGAAGTCAATCTTTTCCTGCGCGGGATGTTCCCGCTCGTCGGCTTCCGCTCGAGCACCGTCAGTTATACGCGCCGCGCGCGCATCGCGGGCAAGAGCCACTATTCGTTCTCCCAAATGACTGCGCTTGCGATCGACGGCATCACGAGCCTGAGCACGAAACCGCTTCGGGTGATCGTCGGCGTGGGGCTTACCATTGCGATATTGAGCTTCATCGGCGTGATCTGGTCGGTGATCGTCGCGCTCACGGGCAATGCGGTATCGGGCTGGGCGAGCACGACGTGCATCATCTGCTTTATCGGTGGCATCCAGCTCATTTGCATCGGCGTGATCGGTATTTATGTTGGAAAGATCTATATGGAAGTGAAGCAGCGCCCGCGCTATATCATCAGCGAGCGCACAAAGGAACAGTAATATGCCCAAAAAACTCGGAAAACACGCAAAAAATCCCCTTTTATACTACTGCCTCGCGCTTGCGGCGGCGATTTTGCTCATCTGCTCGAAGAGTTCGCCCCTTTACCCCATGAACGACTGGGTGGATGTCAACTGCTTCTTCACGATGGGAAGATCCCTGCTCGCGGGGCTCGTGCCATACCGCGATCTGTATGAGCAGAAAGGGCCAGTGCTCTATTTCGTCTATGCGCTCGTGGCGCTCGTTTCGCGCAGAAGCTATTTTGGCGTTTATCTGCTCGAGTGCGTGACGTATGGACTGTTTCTTTACTACAGCGCGCGCATCGCGGCGCTTTATGTGAAAAATAGTCTGCTCATCTATTTAAGTGTCGCCGTGGAATGTGCGCTGATCGCCATTTCGCGCGCATTTGCGCATGGCGCAAGCGTGGAAGAAATGTCGCTTTTCATGTTTGCTTACGGGCTTTATGTCGTCTTGCGGGCGATGCGAAAGAAACGGACGCTCCGCTTCCGCGAAGCATTTCTCTGCGGGATCTATGCGGGCATCCTGTTCTGGACGAAATATACCATGTGCGGATTTTATCTGGGGCTTGCGGGCTTTGTCCTCGTGTGGTATCTCTACTGGCAGCGAGACGGCGCGGCACTCGGACGCACGATCGGCGCATTTTTCGCAGGACTTGGCGCGGTGAGCGCGGTCGTTTTTGCCTATTTTCTTGCAAATCATGCGGTAAAAGACCTATTTACCGTCTATTTTTATAATAATATTTTCCTCTACGCAAAACAGCCCGAGCGATCGCGCATCGTGACCATCCTAGCGTGCTTGCGCCTGACGCTCAGCAACAATCGCGCCTACACCGTGCTGTTCATCCCCGCGCTCGTGTGGCTGCTTTGGCGCGCGCAAAGGGATGCCCGCGCATTTGCGCTCGTGATGTTCTGCTTTGTAGGGCTTGCGGTCGGCACATATTGGGGTGGCTGGTCGATCTCGTATTACGGGCTCGTGTTTGCGGTGTTTTCGATTTTTGGACTGATCGCCATTGCTTCCTGCCTGATGTGGGTGGCGGAGCGCTTGATCGCCTTGCCCTGTGTGCCACAGTCGCTCACGGCGCTTACGGTGGCGGGAATGCTCCTGCTGTGCGCTGTGTGCGGACGCAATGTGTACCTGCTCGGACAGGACAGGCAGACGCTTCCGCAGTACCGATTTGCCGAGATCATCCAGTCGGTCGAAGCGCCGACGCTACTTAACTACGGCTTCCTCGACGGTGGCTTCTATTTCACCGCGGATGTGATCCCGAATTGCCGCTATTTCTGCACGCTCAATGTCAACACGCCCGAAATGTGGCAGACACAGCGCGAATGCGTGCAGGCGGGCGAGGTGGATTTTGTCGTTACGCGCGACAACCCCCTGTCCGTTTATCAGGTGGACAGCTCCCGCTACGTGCTCGTCAGCGAGGAAAACGCCTATTTCGAGGGGAAAGAGCGGACATATTACCTCTATCAGAGAGCGGATACCATACAATTTTGAAAAATAGCCCCGACCTGTGAATGGGTCGGGGCTTTGCGGTATGTTATCGCTTATTCTTTGATTTTTGCGAGTGCGCGGGCGAGCAGGGGCGTGCCGACGGTGGTCGCGATGATCTCGGGGAGCATATAAATGCCGTTGTAGATGGCAGAAAATGCCCATGCGCCGTAGCGGTTGACGATGTGCGTCGGGTCGTCTGCGTACCATTCAAGGTCAAGCGCATACCAGATGACCGCGCCCGAAACGATGTGGCACAGATAGCGGATGAGCGTCACGAGAAGCGCGCCGAGCGCGGCGACGAGGAGCGTATTGCGTCCCTCGTCTTTGAGGATGTGGACATTTCGGAAAATGCCACCGAGACCCAGCAGGGTAAAGGGGAGAATGTAGTCCGTGAGGATGCACACCGCGATCCCCATGGGGGTCGGGACGTATGCGACGGTGCTCAGCCCCAGCAGGAGCTGAATGAGCGCGTGTGCAAATCCTGCGAACAGTCCTGTGCGCACGCCACGGCGCAGACTGAGCACGATGATCGGTGCCATCGAAAGCACGGTGACAGAGCCGCCGTAGGGGGATTCCCAGAGTTTGAGCATACTCAGCACAGTCGCAAGGGCGACCATGATGGCGCTCTCGGTGAGCACGCGGGTGCGGGATACGTTGTTTGCCATATTGCAAACCTCCAAAAATAAAAAGTATCGCATCACATCCGTCTGGGTGCAATGCGATACTGACAGTATCTCATATATGCATCTTTCCCTCCGACGGTATTAGCCGTATCAGGTTCACGGGTCGGGACAGGAAATGTGTCCGATCTCAGCTGGCTCACCCAGCACCCCGAAGACGTATTTGCTTTGCGATCTGTGACCATTATAGCGCAAGTGATCGAATTGTCAAGAGAAGAAATGGGTTTTTGATGTGTTTCAATAGAGGTTGGTGGGAAGTATACTGCGAAAATCCCTCGTCCCAGACTGTAGGGTGGGGGTATACCCCCACCGACCACGTTGAGACGATAGAAATGTTCGTTTTTCGCACAATTTGCCGACGACCGCCAAAGGCTTCTCCTTGGGGAGAAGCTGTCACAAAAAATCTATTTGATTTTTTGTGACTGATGTGGGGGAACAACGTCGGATTTTGGAAAGCAGTTGCGATATACGTACTGCGGTAGCCCCACATCCGTCACGGCTTCGCCGTGCCACCAG
>CAZVJJ010000087.1:0-4190 GCA_964627295.1 uncultured Oscillospiraceae bacterium
AGATCGCTATGGGCGCGCTGAAATACGGCGACCTGAGCAATCAGCCCACCAAGGACTACAATTTTGACATGGAGCGCTTCGCCGCATTCGAGGGCAATACTGGTCCATATATCCTCTATACCATCGTCCGCGTCAAGTCCATCCTCGCAAAGTACGGCGAATGGGAAACCCTTCCCATCCAGAACCCCGCAAACGTCTACGCAAAGGAGCTCATGCTCGCGATCACCAAATTTGCCCCCGCGCTCGAATCCGCGCTCAAGGCATCTGCACCGAATATGATCTGCGCATATATCTACGAGCTTGCTTCCGCCGTCAACAAATTCTACCATGAGACCCCCATCCTCAAGGAAACCGACGAGACCGTAAAAGCAGGCCACATCGCCCTCATCGGTCTTGCAAAACGTATCCTCGAAAAGAGCATCTATATCCTCGGCTTTGAAGCCCCCGAAAAAATGTGATCCATACAAAAAGGACGTGCCGAGGCACGTCCTTTTATTATTTCTCGATTGCGCTATCGCGAAGCAGGTCAGCAAGTGTGATCCCCTCGAAGAAATCGTTTATCATCTGGTCGAGCTTGTCCCACATCGGCTTTGTCTGGCAGCAGACCGTTCGTGAGCACGCTGCCGCGCCCTGCGCGGTGCAGGAAACCGCACTCAGCCCGCCCTCGGTCAGTTTGAGGATCGACCCGACGGTGTATTCCTCAGGCTTCCGATTAAGGCGGTAACCGCCACCCTTGCCGTGCACGGCATCGACGAATCCCGCCTTACTCAGCACGGTCATGATCGATTCCAGATATTTCTGCGAAATATTCTCTTCCTCTGCGATCTCTTTGAGCGGGATGTAATCATCCCCGCCATGCCCCGCAAAATGGAGCATCACGCGTAGCGCATACCGTCCTTTTGTCGATACGATCATAGCGCATCACTCGCCGTGAACGCTGTCGTGCAGATGCTCGTGGTCGATCTCCTTGAACTGCTCTGCATCATAAGGGATGTTGTTCTTCTCAAAATAATCCTTGAGCGCGTTCTTGATGGCTTCCTCTGCAAGCACGGAGCAATGCAGTTTATGTGCGGGCAGACCGTCAAGCGCCTCAGCGACCGCCTTGTTGGTCAGTTCCATCGCCTCGTAGATGGATTTTCCCATGATCATTTCCGTCGCCATCGACGAAGACGCGATCGCAGAACCACAACCAAACGTCTCAAACTTGACATCCTGAATGATATCGTTCTCAATTTTCAGATAGATCTTCATGATATCGCCGCATTTTGCATTGCCGACCTCACCCACGCCATCTGCATTGTCGATCGTGCCGACATTGCGCGGATGCATGAAGTGATCCATAACCTTTTCGCTGTAAAGAGCCATAATGATTCTCCTATTCCGTTGATAATATGAAATTTTACAAAATATATTCTCTCTTGCCCGTCTGCAAGTCGCGCCAAACAGGGCTCATGCCGCGCAGATATGCGACCACTTCGGGAACGACCTGCAAAATATGGTCGATCTCCGCATCGGTATTGCTCTCGCACAGGCTCAGGCGAAGCGAACCATGCGCCACATCGTGCACACGCCCGATCGCAAGCAGCACGTGGCTCGGATCAAGGCTACCCGAGGTGCACGCCGAGCCAGAGGACGCATAAACACCCTTGGCATCCAGAAGCAGCAGCAGGCTCTCGCCCTCGATGCCCTCGAAGCAGAAGCTCACATTGCCTGGCAGACGATTCACAGCATCGCCATTAAGCGCACTGTGCGGGATCTTGGAAAGTCCTTCGATCAGTCGATCGCGCATCGCCGCCACGCGGGGCATATCCGTGTCGATATGCTCGCAGGCATATTTCAGCGCCGCCGCCATGCCACAGATCGCAGGGATATTCTCTGTGCCCGCACGCTTGCCACGTTCCTGCGCGCCGCCCTCGATCACGTTGACAAGTGGCAGTCCACGGCGACAGTAAAGCGCGCCCACGCCTTTCGGACCATGGAATTTGTGGCCAGAGAGGCTGAGCATATCGATATTTTCTTTCTTTACATCGATGTGCAGATGTCCCACCGCCTGAACTGCGTCCGTGTGGAACACGACACCCGCCGCCTTGCACACCGCGCCGATCTCAGCGATCGGGAGCACCGAGCCGATCTCATTGTTTGCATACATCGTCGTAACAAGGCAGGTGTCGGGGCGGATCGCATCGCGCACCTGCTGTGCGGTAATATTGTGACCGTTCGCAACATCGAGAAGCGTCACTTCAAAGCCCTCTTTTTCGAGCTTGTTGAGCGTGTGAAGCACCGCATGGTGCTCAAATGCTGTCGAAATGATGTGCTTTTTGCCCTTGCGTGCACCCATGCGCGCGGCAGAAATGATCGCCTGATTGTCCGCTTCGCTTCCGCCAGACGTGAAATAGATCTCGCGTGGCTCGCATCCGAGGCACGCCGCGACCGTCTCGCGCGCCGTTTCAAGTGCTTCCTTCGCTTCCTGTCCGACCGAGTGTAGCGACGACGGATTTCCATAAATATCCGTCAAATATGGCATCATGGCATCGAGCGCCACGCGGCTCATTTTTGTAGTCGCGGCATTGTCCGCATAAACCTGCATATAAAAACCTCCTTGGGTCTATCTTTTGTAAAGAAAGCGGTTTTCAATAACCTATCGCTTTCGTGGGTAATAGTACCACTTCTTACCTACTTTGTCAATGGGTAAATCCTTTTGTCTGGTGCACATTCATAAATAAATTTTATGCAAAAATCTTCCTCATTTTTCGACTTTTTCAGCGTTTATCACCGCGCACTCTGGAAATATTAAAAGTGCAGACGAAAAGGAGGGCTGTGAAATGAAGCGTTTTTTGTGTAGCATCATCCCCGCATGGATCTTGATCCTCGCCTTAGCTCCGCAATGCCTTGCCGCGCAACTTCTGATCCCGGGCGGAAAGCTTGTCGCACTTGAGCTTTCCGATGGAAGCGTGACCGTCGCCGCATTTGACGATGCGCTCGGTCAGGCGGCGCGCGACGCGGGGCTTCAGGTCGGCGATATCATACGAAAAGTCAACGGAACGCCTGTCACGAGCACCGAAGAGGTGCGGCGCGCCATGGAGCATTGCGACAGCAATGCCGAGCTGATCGTCGCGCGCGGGCAGAAGCAATACCGCATCGTTGTCGCGCCGCCCCGCATCTCGGGGCAAGCACGCCTTGGCATCTACCTGCGCGATGGCATCGCAGGCATCGGCACGATCACCTATTACGACCCCGAAAATCGCACCTTTGGCACGCTTGGCCACGGCGTGAGTAGCGCCGCTGGCGAACTTCTCGTATTAAAAAATGGCTTTGCCTACGATGGCACAGTTCGTTCCGTCGTCAAAGGCAAATGCGGCACGGCAGGCCAGCTTCGCGGAACGCTTGCCGCCCCCGATCCCATCGCCACGCTTGACCGCAATACCCCCTGCGGCGTATTCGGCACGCTTGCGCGTCCCATCCTCGGCGAACCGCTCCCCGTCGCCCAGTATAGCGATATCGCCCTCGGTCCTGCCACCATCCGCTCCACCGTCGAGAACGATACCGTTCAGGAATATTCTGTGGAAATTCTCAAAATCTATCCGCAGGATAAACCCGATCACCGCAATTTCCTGCTAAAAGTCACCGACGACGCCCTTCTCCGCACAACAGGCGGCATCGTGCAGGGCATGAGCGGCAGCCCGATCATTCAAAACGGCAAACTCATCGGCGCCGTGACCCATGTTTTGGTAAATGATCCAACAACTGGATACGGAATATTTATCGAGAATATGTTGGAAGCATCTAGCTGAGTTGCCTGAAAACGTAAAAGTTGTCCCCATTAGAAATCACCGCAGGCGTGATCGATAATAGGGACAACTTTATTTCAGCTTACTAGTTTATTATTTCATATTCAAAGCGAACACCATATGATGCCCGTTCGTCCTTACACCTCTGCAATATCTCATGCATCTTATCTAGATGCTTTTTTAGATCCTCAGGCATCGTATATTCACCAACGATCCGTATATATTCAACAGGCGTATCGAATCGCAAAGAATCCCAAAAGGCGCTCCAATTCGTTCCATAATGTTCGGGAAAATCCAACGCATCCTTGATGCGCTGATGCAATTCGCCAAGATATTTGCAATCTGTCAAGTCTAAAGTAACCTCTATCCTGTCACCCATGTTTATCCTCCAATCACTTCGAT
>CAZVJJ010000088.1:0-4080 GCA_964627295.1 uncultured Oscillospiraceae bacterium
CTCTACCAACTGAGTTATGCCGCCATGTGGTCAAAGGATCTCGGCACCGCCGAAATCAGCTTCCTTATTATATCCAGAAGATCGCATTTTGTCAAGAACTATTTTTTATTTTTTAGAACTTTTTTGGGAAGAATGATTTTTGAGGTGATTTCTTTGAAAATCTGGAAAAATACGGTGCTTTTCTATCTTGGCGGGAGCGGATATATGGCGCTCGAGTGCATCTGGCGCGGGTGGAGTCATGGGAGTATGTTCCTCGCAGGCGGGACGGCATTTCTTCTGATCGGGCAGGTCAATGCGCGCCTTGGTCGCCTGCCGCGCGTCTTGCGGGCGCTTCTGGGGGCGGGCGTGATCACGGCGGTCGAGCTCGGGGCGGGGCTCATATGCAACCGCAGTTACCGCGTGTGGGATTACCGTGGGCGCGCGGGCAATCTCTGGGGGCAGATCTGCCCGCTGTACAGCATCCTCTGGATCCCTGTTGCATTCGCCGCAGGCTGGATCTATGAAAAACTTCAGCCACAAATCGACGCCGCAACGGCGCTCCCGCCTATTATACTGTAGGGTGGGGGTATACCCCCATCGACAACGTTGCGACAACGGAACTGTTCGTTTTTCGCACAATTTGCCGACGCGCGCCAAAGGCTTCTCCTTGGGGAGAAGGCTTTTCTCTGTCATCGATAGATTGTTCAACAAACCGACCGTGAAGAGGTCGCTACTGCGTCGGTGGGGGTGTACCCCCACCCTACGGTCTATGGACGGTGGATTTTGCGAAATACGGACATATTTGCGTGTTTTGACTGCGGTAAGCGGACACCCGAGGACGGGTCTCCCTACATGAAGATGCGCGTGCGTGAATATCGGCGATGCGTCGGCGGGGTATCCCCCACTCTACCGTCTGTGGGCGGTAAAGTGGGTGAAAAACGGCTCTCCAAGATGGGAGAGCCGTTTGGGATCAATTTTTGGGTTTTGCGAAGCGCTCGAGTTGGGGGACGAGGAGCAGGCAGATCATGCCCGCGGTGAAGCCGCCGTTATACAGGCAGTAGCCACCGTGCATATTCGGCACGCTCGTGACAAGCCCGTAGTGCATCATACCTGCGACGATGCCCCAGAACCAGCCGTATTTGCTCACGATGGGGCTCATGCCATTGGAATAGCACAGACCGACAACGATCGCCTGCGCATTCAGCACGAATGTGAAATCGCCACCGACGAGCCCGCTGAGCCATTTTGCCGCAAGCGATGCAAGCACATAGCCAAGCACGATGGGGGTGACATTTCCTGGGTGAGAGCCCGAATTGCACGTGCAGAGCATACAGAAGATGATGCCGAACGTCACGCCGTTGAAGCTTGCGCCGATCACATTATAGTACGCGAGGATGAACAGACCGTAAACGCCGACGTTCATAAGCATCACATCCGTGCCGAACTTGCCGCTGACAGATGTTACGTGCTCCTTTGCTGTCACGAAGTTTACATAATCTTTCAGCTTACACCCCATAGCAAGCGCAAATACGATGCAGAGGACAAAAATCGTGCCACAGAAGATATTCACGATCGTCTGAGAACCGACGGTGAGGTCGGAATTGACCGCGGGCAGGGAGATGCCGAGCGTCTTATACAGCACCGCATTGAGGAAGAACGCCGTAAAGCCGATGGGCACGGCAGCAGAATAAAGATCGAAGCCCTTGTGGACATTCGGCGAGTGGCGCAGTCCTGCGGGCAGGAAGAAGCCGATGAAAACACCGACAACGAACGCTAGCGCGATGCCCGCGACGTTAAATCCGACGACCTCAGCATTCGGATAGCGCACGAAAAGGTCGGTGATGAGCGGCGCGATGCCCGTAGAAAAGAGCATTGCGTTAAAATTATCTGCGAAGCGTTCTTTCTTCACGATGCAGTAAAGCGCCACGCCGAGCACCGTCGGGATGACATTGAGCACCGTGATGCCCCACGAACCGAAGCCGACCGTGAGCACGAAGCCGAGCGTGGTGACATTGTTCGCCTGCGCACCCGTTAGCTCGAGCAGGATGATAAACGTCACCGCGACGAGTCCCATATTGAGGAATGTCGCCGCGTAGCCGCCGAGGGCGAAGTCATTCGTGCTGATCTTTCCCGGTTGCGACCAGATGCGCCAAAGTCCCAGAAGCATATTCCCTCGGTCGGGCATACATGCCGCACCGATCAGGAAAGCCGCGCAGAGGAACATGAAAAACAGCTTCAAAAAGTCAGATTCCGAAAGTTTTTTCATATTTTTCATTTTTATAACCTCGATAATACAGGAAATGCCCTGTGCCCTTGCGGGTACAGGGCATTCTGGAATTACACCTTTTCAGCAGCCTCGACGACGTGCTTCATCAGGACGCTCGTCGTGACAGAGCCAACACCGCCAGGGACAGGGGTGATCGCATCAACGATGGGCTCGACCTCGTCGAACTTGGCATCGCCAGCGATGCCGCCCTTGCCGCCCTTAGCATTGGGCTTGTTCTCGTCCCAGTTGATAGAAACGTCGATAACGACCTGACCAGCGCGGACATAATCGGCAGTCAGGCTGTTGAGCACGCCTGCGGCAGAGACGATGATGTCTGCATTGCGGCAGATCTCAGCCGTGTTGACCGTCTTCGTGTGGCAGGTGGTGACGGTCGCGTTCTTGCCCATGAGCATCATGCCAGCGGGCTTGCCGACAACGAGGGAACGGCCGATCACGACGGCATTCTTGCCCTTGCAGTCGATGCCGTAGAAATCAAGGATCTCCATGCACGCCGCGGGGGTGCACGGTGCATAGCCGAGATCATTCAAGCCCTCGAAAACGCCAGCGTTCGACATATGGGTCATGCAGTCCACGTCCTTCTTCGGGTCGAGGCGGTTGCAGATCTCATTCTGGTCATTCTTCAGATGCTTGGGAAGCGGGCGGAACATCAGCACGCCGTGGATGGAAGCGTCTGCATTGACCTCATCGATCACAGCAAGCACCTGCTCCTTGGTCGCATCTGCGGGCAGGACGAAATTCTTGACGGCAACGCCGACAAGCTCTGCGCGCTTGGTCGCACCCTTTTCGTAGGAAAGATCCGAGGGATTCTCGCCAACGCGAACGATGCCCAGCGTGGGGACGATGCCCTTTTCACGCAGAGCGGCGGTGCGGGTCTGAAGATCAGCATTGAGGGCATCGGTAACTTCTTTGCCCAAAAGCAACTTTGCCATAGTATTTTCCTCCAAATTCTGTAGTTCGGCGCTTACTGACCGAAGCCAGATTTGACGGTGAGGAAGATCTCATCCGCCAACGCGCAGTATTTATCGAGCATCGCGTTCGCCTTTGCATTGAGCTGCTCGGCAGTCTCGCGATTTTTCAGGCTCTTGGTATTGATAAAGACGTTGAGTGAAGCCGCCTGAAGCGCTGCCTTGCAGCAGACCGCGCCACAGCCTGCATCGGAAACAGCCAGACGGCTGCCCTTTGCGGCAAACACGGCGATATAGTCGATCGCTTCACAGCACAGCTCCATGATCTTCATGGGGGTGGAGCAGGCGATCACAGTTGCCTCTTCCATCACCGCATCGCGGTTGGGGTCATCCTTGGGGATGCCGTAAGCCTTTGCCAGCGGCAGGAAGTTGACCTCGTCTGCCTCGACCTGATCGAGAAGCTCCGTCTGGAGCGCATCGCACTTTGCTTTGAGGGCAATGATCTCATCCTGCACATCGGCATACTTCTTCTTGCCGACGGTGAGCGAGCCGACCATATTGCCAAGCGCCGTACCGATCGCGCCAACGAGCGCAGCAGCGCCACCGCCACCGGGGGCGGGTGCATCCGATGCGAGCACCTGCACGAAATTGCGGCAGGTTTCCATAGTCATATCCATAGTGATTCTCCTATTTATAAGTATAACTGGGGAAAAAGCACAGGCGGGGAGCGCCTGTGCTTTTTGGATGTAAGGGGGATCTGTTCTTAGAACAGGCCAGAGATCTTGCCAGTCTCGTCCACGTCGATGCGCTCAGCAGCGGGGACCTTGGGCAGGCCGGGCATGGTCATGATCTCGCCAGTAAGTGCGACGAGGAAGCCAGCGCCAGCGGAGACCTTGATATTGCGCACGG
>CAZVJJ010000089.1:0-4029 GCA_964627295.1 uncultured Oscillospiraceae bacterium
CAGATCCCTCTGCAATATACATTTGGGAACATGAACTCTTTGAAACTCGTGAGGTGGCAAAAAATATTTCTGATTTGATAACCAAGTATTACAACGATGAAGTATGATATCAACCAAAGGACGAGAAATAGACACAGCAACTGCAAGTTGCCGAACCAAATCCAACAACCGAATATCGAAAAACTGATCACCCGCTGGTCGCAATGTGCGAAAAGTTGGCGGTCTGTTATATCCGTATAAAAAGCCTCCGCACCATTTTTGTGCGGAGGCAAAACTGTTTTTCGGGCATCTGTCGAAACGTCCGTTTTTTCTATACGATGATTTTCACTTCATCTCCGTCGGCAGAATGCACATCTACGAGCACCCAGCTTCCAGAGCGCCGCTTGACGCGGACAATTTCCGAGCAGAGGCGCAGGATCGAATCGTCGGGCGTAGGAAGCGAGGGGTTCGCATCCCCCTCGTGTTGCGCAAGAGAGCGCCTTGCCATGCGCAATGCAAGCTTTACGATCGTCTTGCTGAAGATCAAGCGCGTGGGAAGCAAGATCCAAAACGTGTGCCCATCCGATCGAAGCTTGATCCTCATTCGATGACCACCTCGATCGTATCTCCATCCGCGCTCTCGATGTCGATGATCTTGCCAAGCACACCGCGCTCAGCAAGCTCCATGACCTTTGCAAAATCGATCTGGCGGATGGACTGCGACGCGCCATCCGATACGTTGGGGACAAAGTCCACGCCGACTTCCAGCGCGATCTGGATGATGGACATAGGAAGATTGACATTCACCTTGTCGCCATCCTCGCTCACGATGCGGATGCGAAGCACAAGGTCGTCGAAGCGCTTTCTCTGCTCTACAGGCGCAAGGCGTACCTCCTCGCGTCCGCCGATGATGATATCGTCGCTCGTCACGCCAAGCAGGTGGCAAAGCTCGGGGATCAGGGAAATGTCGGGGCAGGAAACATCCGTTTCCCATTTGCTGACTGCCTGACTGGATACGCCGAGGGCATTTGCAAGTTCCTCCTGCGTAAGACCTTTTTGTTTGCGGTATTTTTGAATGCGGTTGCCAATGGTTTCGTTCATATGGGTTTGCTCCTTTCTTGTGATAGCTGCATCATAGCATTTTTCTGGGCAAAATGGCAGATATCAGAAGTTGAGAATGCCCAACCAGTATTCGGAAATCCCGCAAAATCACTCAACCAGCGGTTGTATATCCGAAAAATCAAGGATTTTCCTCGTTACCGATGCTCATGATATCATAGGGCGTGGTTTGATAGACGAAATAATTGAGCCAGTTGGAGAAAAGCAGATTCGCGTGGCCGCGCCATCGGACGATGGGGGGCTGCTTCTCGTCATCGTCGGGATAATAGTTCGCAGGCACGCTGATGGGCTTCCCGAGCTTTTTATCGCGCAGATATTCCGTCTGTAGCGTGAGCGGATCGTACTCCGAGTGCCCCGTGACGAAGATCTGTCTGCCACCTTTGCTCATGACGGCGTACACGCCCGCTTCATCCGAGGATGCAAGGATCTTCAGCTCAGGGACGGCGGCAATGTCCTCGCGCAGGACGGTCGTATGGCGCGAATGTGGCGCATAGAACTCATCGTCAAAACCGCGAAGCAGGATCGCGCGCGGATAATCTCGGTGGTGCGGATAGACACCGAAAAGCTTCTGCGAAAGCGAATGCTTCTGGATGCCATAGTGATAGTATAATCCCGCCTGTGCACCCCAGCAGATGTGGAACGTCGAGTGGACATTCGTCTTGCTCCACTCCATGATCTGACAAAGCTCGTCCCAGTAATCGACCTGTTCAAACGGCATATGCTCAACAGGTGCGCCCGTGATCACCATGCCGTCGAATTTGCGGTCTTTCAGTTCATCAAATGTCTTGTAGAAATTCAGCAAGTGCTCTTCAGATGTATTCTTAGAATGGTGCGTGCTTGTGTGCATGAGCTCAAGATTGACCTGCAAGGGCGTGTTTCCAAGCAGGCGGCTCAGTTGCGTCTCGGTCGCGATCTTCGTGGGCATGAGGTTGAGCAGCACGATCTCAAGCGGGCGGATATCCTGCGTAAGTGCGCGCTCGTCCTGCATGACAAATATATTTTCCTGCTGCAATGTTGCCGCGGCAGGAAGATCATTCAAAATTCTGATAGGCATGATTTTTCTTCCTTTATTTATACTGATATTCACATAAGACGGGATCGTGTGATTTTCTATTCCAAAAATCACACGATTAACAGCGCCAATAGGCGATGTCTTTCAATTTAAGCTTAAAAAGTTTAATTTGAAATCAGTATCAAACAGTCGCGGGTTCGTTTTCCTGCACGTGGATGCTCACGCCATTGACCTCGATCTCCTCTTCGGCGCAGATCATGATGTACTTCACGCCGCCGATCACGCGCGTTTCGATCAGGTCGCTTCTTGCGGGATCGACCTTGATGACCACATCGGGGGTCTTGACCTCGAAATGCTTCTCGTCGATCACATTTTTCGGGTGCAGATCCGCTTCAAAGCCGAATGCCTCATCATAATCGACGCTGAATTTCGCAAGGTGCTCTTCCGACACGCCGCAGGACTGCAAAACCTCTTTCACATCGGACTTAGAAACGAGCAGAGGGTCAGCGACCTTACTCTCCTTGTGCAGTTCGATGCGCTGGCAAATCTGATCGTGCACGGTCTGCACGACATCCAGACTGCATTCTTCTCCGAGCGCCGTGCTGAGCAGGGCTTCAAACGTCTTTTTCTGCTCGGCGGCAGGCTGAGGGACGGGAGTATTGAACAGCGCTTCGATAAAGGCATCCTGCGCTATCTTCGTATCGTGGGTATAGTAAAGGGCATTATAGATATTGGTCGAGCGGTTGTCGAACGCGGGGAAAAGGAAGCCCAGCGCGGGGGCAGATACCATCTGTGCCATCGCACCATCGTGGAAAAGCTTCTCCTCGGGCACATAGTGCAGGTTCGCCTTGGTCTGCTTGACGGGGCAGATCGCGCAGATGAGATAGGTATACGTTTCCTCGGACTGGTCGCTTATGGTCGAATCGTCCTTGCTCTTAAAGGGGACATCGTAGCTGTCACAGCCGACGAGGATAAGGTAATTGCCCTCAATGCTGACGCTTTCGATGACCTTGCGGTAGAACGATTCCAGAAGTGCTTCGTCAGAAAGCTTGCTCTTTCGCAGATCCATCAGGAGCTGATGCTCGGGTGAGGATGCGACCTGACTGGTTTTGAACGTGATATCGATCAAATTCTTGCCGATCGCGCCAGAAAGCGCGCGGCGCAGAAGCGCGAAGTATTTTTCGCCCTCATTTTCGGGCATCATGCCCGTGGACTGGCGAAATGCAGAGATGATCTCCTTATTATCATTGACATAGCAGCCGTAAAGCGCGGTGATATTACTGCGATCGCGGCGCAGGTGACGGCGGATCTCGCCGATTTCCTTGTTATTCATAAGTATGCCTCGCTTTATAAAATGATGCGCTGGTATTATAGCATAGATACGGCGGAAAATCTAGCGAAAAGTAATCTCCCCGCCAAGATGTAGGCGGGGAGATATGGATGAAATGGCGATCACTCAGCAAGGAGTGCTTTGTGGAATACCTTTTTGCCCTTGCGGATCTTCACGCCTGCTTTGAGCATCTCTTCGGTGACGGAAAACTGCGCCGAGGGCACTTTCTCATCATTGACGAGCACACCGCCCTGCTCCACGAGCTGACGCGCCTGCTTATTCGAGGGCGCAAGTCCGCAAGCGACCATGAGGTTCAGAATGCCGATCTGACCATCCACGAGCTTATCCGCGGTGATCTCGGTGGTGGGCATATTGGCATCGTCACCGCCGCCGACGAAGAGTGCCTTTGCCGATGCACGCGCCTTTTCCGCCTCTTCCTCGCCATGGACGAGCTTCGTCAGCTCATAGGCGAGGATGTCCTTTGCCTCGTTGATCTTGGCATCTTTCCACGAATCCATCTCGTCGATCTGCTCCAGCGGCAGGAAGGTCAGCATACGGATGCACTTCATCACATCCGCGTCGCCGACAT
>CAZVJJ010000090.1:0-3785 GCA_964627295.1 uncultured Oscillospiraceae bacterium
TTGACGGTTTTTATCGTAAAGATCCCAAAGTTCCATAATATCCTCACTTTCCTACACAGAAACGTTCAAAAATACGTGCGGTGATATCCTCGCGCACAGTCGCACCCGTGACTTCGCCCATGGCTTCCATCGCTTCTTCTACATCGATGAGCACAAGGTCGGGTGTCATGTCGCTTTTTAGCCCTGCAAGTGCGCGCGTCAGCGCATCGTGCGCGCGTCGGATCGCATCGAATTGGCGTGTATTGGTTAAGATCGAGCCATCGCAGGGCGTTTCGCTTTCAAATATCATGCCAACTGCTTGCGCAAGCTGTTCTAAGCCCTCTCCAGTCGCGGCGCAGATGGGCACAACATATAAGAATGGTAGCTCGCATGGCTCGATGGCACGTCCGAGGTCTGTTTTGTTGATGAGTGCGATCACGTTTTCGTGCTGCTCGCATAGCGCAATGATCGCCTCGTCATCCTTGTCCAGCGGTTTCGAGCCATCGCAGACGAAAAGCACAAGGTCGGCGTTCTGCGTAGCGGCTCTACTGCGCTCCACACCGATGGCTTCCACGGCGTCACAGGTTTCGCGGATGCCCGCTGTGTCGATCAGACGCAGACGTGTTGCGCCGAGCATGACGCTCTCTTCGACGGTATCGCGCGTCGTGCCTGCAATATCGGTGACGATACAGCGCTCGTAGCCAGCCAGAGCATTGAGCAGGCTCGATTTTCCTACATTCGGCTTGCCGATGATGGCGGCAGCGACACCTTGACGCAGGATGCGCCCCTGTTCATAGGTGGCGAGGAGTGTGGCAAGCTTGCGCTGATCGTTTTTTAGCGTGCTTTCGTATGCATCCAGCCCGAAATCCTCGATATCCTCATCGGGATAGTCAAGGACGGCGTGAAAATGGCTGCATAGATCGGTCAGCTCGCTATAAATGGGAGAGAGCTGCTTTTGCAGTTTGCCCGCGACCTGCCCAGCGGCATTCGCGGCGGCATCGGCGGTGTCTGCTTCGATCAGATCGATCACGGCTTCCGCTTCGGTCAGACCGAGTTTTCCGTTCAGAAAGGCGCGCTTTGTGAATTCTCCACGCTCAGCAGGTCTTGCACCTGCGCGATAGAGGGCATCGAGCACGCATGAAAGCACCGCAGGCGAGCCGTGACAATGAAATTCGACGGTATCTTCTCCTGTGTAGCTATGCGGCGCGCGGGAAACGACAGCCATGCCCTGATCGACCGCACGACCGTGCGCATCGTGTAGCGCGCCGAGCAAAAGCTTGCGGTCGGGTGCGGTGGAAAGCAGTTTTGTGCTGTTTGCTGTGAATACCTGCTCTGCGATGCCGATGCATCCGTCGCCAGAAAGGCGGATGATGCCGATCGCGGTCACAGCATTTCCTGTAGAAATTGCGGCGATGGTATGTGACATGGAGAAACCTCTCATTCCTGCAAAAATGCGAGCGGATCGCCGCTACTTGCAATAAAGTGCATCAAAAGATATGCACATGGGAGCGCGACGCGCTCCTCTTTTAGAATGCGGCGGCATTCTGCGCGGTCAGCCAGAACGACTTCGATCTCTTCGCTTGCTTCCTGATTGGCACTTGTCGGCGTGCCACTACAATACCCGAAAACCGTTCCGCAACTCTCATCGGTCATACCAACGGACATGAAAAACGGTTGCGATGTACCGACGACAGTAAAGGAAAGCCCTGTTTCCTCGTGCATTTCGCGAATGCCCGATTCAATGAGCGCCTCGCCCTTTTCGACAAGACCTGCGGGGAGCTCATATACATACCCGCCGATCGGGAAGCGATACTGGCGAATGAGGACGATTTTGTCCTTGTTCTCACCATAAACACCGAAAAGGATCACGCCATCGGGTTTGTTTTCCTGCGTGATCAGTTTCAGCGTGTTCGGGTCGGGATTGCGCGATGCCATATAATAGGGGAAGGCCTCCCCATCGCGGCGGATCGCTTCGAGTTCATAGTAGCTCAAAAAGCGATTGCCAGTCTTTTTTGTGATCGTTCCGATGCGGCTCATAGCGTGCCCTCCATCTGCGTATAATATATTCACTATACCACGAAAATGACGAAATTGCAATTCCCGCTTGCATATTCTCCTCATCTTTGCGCAAACTTTGCAGGAGGTGGAAATATGCACGGAGAATGTTTTACAGATCAAGCGCTTTGCGCCATTTTTGCGGATGCGGATGATTTTCTTGCGCGCCCACTTCGCTGTGGCGCGTTTACGCTCTATACCTATGCGATCGATGGACTGACTTCAGGGGGCGATATCTCGGAATATGTGTTCAAGCCGATCTCGGAGCATTTGCACGGTGAAACGATGCAGGAGCTTTTTGACCATGCGCTTGCAGGTGCGATCTACAATTCTTCTGTTTCTGTCTGCGACAACTTAAATAGCGCGGCAATGAAGCTTGTTAACGGCCATTGTGTCGTGCTTTTTCCTGATGTTGGCGCACTTGCGTTTGAAACCAAAACAGGAATGCGCCGTTCCCCCTCTGCGCCAGAGGTCGAAAATACGGTAAAAGGCGCGAAAGATGCGTTCGTCGAAACGATCCGCATCAATACGAGCCTTGTGCGCCGCCATCTGCGCACACCCGAATTGCGATCATATGCAACGAAGATCGGGCGAAGGACATTGACGAATGTGACCGTCCTTTGGATCGATGGCATCACGAATCGGGAGCTCGTTGCGCGGATGAAGCGTCGCCTGTCGCAAATCGACATCGATGGCATGCTTTCTCCTGCGGCAGTTGAAGAATATGTGACGGGCTCGCGCGCGACGGCGTTCCCGCTTTTGCAATATACCGAGCGCCCTGATCATTTTTGTCAGGGTTTGATTGATGGTCGGGTCGGCTTGCTGATCGATGGATTGCCCCTTGCGTATCTTGCACCTGTTGATCTGGGGTATTTGATGGAAAGTGCAGAAGATCGCGGGCGGGATTATATTTCGGCATCCTGCATACGCGTCCTGCGCTATGGCGCGCTACTGCTGAGCTTGCTTCTGCCTGCGATCTATATTGCACTTGTCGGCTTTCATCAAGCATGGATCCCGCAGAAACTTCTAAAAATCATTCTGGATGCACGCGCCGAAGTACCCTTTCGGATATCGACAGAGGCACTTGGGCTTTTGATCGCCTATGAACTTTTGCAGGAGGCGGGCATCCATTTGCCACAAGCAGTCGGGCAGGCAGTATCGACCATTGGCGGTATCGTTGTCGGCACGGCGGCAGTTGAAGCTGGACTGATCTCGCCAGTCGTTCTGGTCGTAGTCAGCATTGCGGGCGTATGCGGATTTGTGCTTCCCAATAGAGATCTTGCGCAGGCGATCCGCATTTGGCGCTTTGGATTGGGCATTCTTGCGTCCATCGCGGGGATGTGGGGGGTCGCGGTGGGACTATTTGGATTGATCGTGCATCTTCTTTGCTTGCGCAGTTTAGGAGTTCCTTATTTATATATAGGGAAAAACCGCTTTTTACGCGCAAGATTGATCCATCAGAAGTGTAGAGATAGCATTCTTATGTCTGAGGATGAACAAAATCAAAAATAATTTGAAAAAAGTCGAAAAAAGGTATTGACAAAAGGAGGAAAGCGTGGTAGTATATGCAAGCTGTCCACGAGAGCGAAGTGAAATGAAGAAACAAACAAAGAAATTTGAAAAAACTTGAAAAAAGTTCTTGACAAATGAAAGAGTTTGTGATAACATAAGCAAGCTAACGCGAGAGCGCAGCGAAAACTGTACCTTGTAAATTGAATAACGTGAAGACGAACTAATTAACACCTTGGACA
>CAZVJJ010000091.1:0-3534 GCA_964627295.1 uncultured Oscillospiraceae bacterium
CGTCTTGACCGTCAGGTTTTGGGACGATGTGGGCATCGTCCCCTACGAATTTAACGAACCGAGCGTGCAGGAAATCGATACTGCGTCGGTGGGGGTGTACCCCCACCCTACGGTCTATGGACGGTGGATTTTGCAAAAATACGGACATATTTGCTAGTTTCGGGTGCGGTAGGCGGACACCCGAGGACGGGTATCCCTACGAATGTGCACGAACCGCGTAGAAAATGCGCTTACAAAAGCGGAGCGTATCGATGAGGATACGCTCCGCAAATTTTTGCCGAAAGAGGGTGCTTTTGGTTGTCAGCAGCAAAGCCACATACCGCGGCCGCCGAGGCAGAAGACGTTACAAAGCCAGCAAAGGAGCAGGTTCGTGCACGCGTTGCCGCGCATATGCAGGCCGCCGAAGCTGTCTGCGTGGCGGCGGTAGGTAGAACCGCCGTTTTCGATGTGCTCGAGCACACGCAGGTATTCTGCGTTGTCGGGTTCCATGGATACCGCACGGCGGATGTGCTCAAGCGCTGTGACCTGATTTCCAATGCCATTATTTGCCAGCGCACTTAGATAATACCAGCGCGCATCGCGCTTTTCGGCGCTTGCGAGGGTGTTGAGCGCCTCCTGATAGCGCCCATAGCGGATATACTGATACGCTGAGCGCTGATAGGGATCTTCGTTTGCATCGGAAGATGCCTGACGGCGGTAATAGCCACCGCCGAAGCCGAACGGATCGTACTGCTCGTAGCTCTGATATCCGCCGTAACCGCCGCCTGATTGCCCCTGCGACGCTTTCTCGGGGTTCTTGATCTGCTCGTAGGCGGCATTGACCTGCTGCATCTTGCGCGCGGCTTCCTGATCCCCAGGGTTTAAGTCGGGGTGATATTTTTTTGCCAAGCGGCGATATGCGCGCTTGATCTCCTCGTCCGAGGCATCACGGCTGACACCCAAGATCTGATATGGATCGTCGATCATTTCTTCCCCTCTTTTCCCTTGACGCGGTAGAGCGTCCAAACGCCGCTGTAGAGGATATTATCCAGCAATGCCTTGTCCTGCACGAGCGGTAGTTTTTCAAAATTTTCGGTACAGCGGCTCATGGCGAGCACGAGATGCGCTTCGAAGCGCGCGGGATCTTTCTCCATACCCATGGCGAGGTAGGGATTGTACTTTCCGTGCCGCTGATCGGCATCGTAATCATTCGCCGCGTCGATCAGGTAGATGAATCGCCCGAGCGCCATGCCCATGGCGCGCAGGGTCGGTGCCCAAATGTCCTCCTGCACGACGAAAAGCTCTGCCATCAACGCACCAAAGACGTTCGCGCACGCATCTGGATTCGGACAGTTCTCCTTTTCGAGCGCCGACAGGCGCTCGATCGCGCGCGAAATGGCATCGCATTGGCGTGGATAGCGCTCGGCGATCTTGGAAAATGGCGCTTCGAGTGCCGATGCCATGTGCTTGGCAGTCCGTTTTCCGTCATCGCGCCAGTCGTCCAGTGCGTTATAATACGCAAGGGCAACATTCATATCCGCGCTGTAGCGGATGTACTCGCTATCGAGCCATGCGCGCCGATGCACAGGGTGCGCGGCACAATGCGCCTTTCCCGACGATTCCTCGGGCTCATACAGGCTCATCAGCAGTAGGCTCAAAAATGCCATATCATAGCTCAGGCTCAGCCGCGCGAGCGTGCCCGATTGCGCACGGATGCGGCGGCAGATCCCGCAGTATGTCGCCTGATAGCGCTGTTTTTGCTCAGCGGTCAGTTCTTTCCAATTTGCCTGCACATAACCAAACACGTTCTGTCCACGCTCCTTTTCTTACCATCCTATTTTACAGATGTGAACATGTCGTAAACAGGCGGAAAATTTACAAAAAGGAAATATTTTCAACCTTTTTTCTCTTCCATGAGGTAGCGGTTGAGCGCGCCGCCGTAAAAAAGGATGCTCATACAGCTATACAGCCAAAGCATTGCAAGCGCCACGGCGTAAACGCTGCCATAAAAATTCGCATAGCGGTTAAAATTTTCCACATAGATCGAATAAATATCCGAAAAGATGAGCCAGCCAAGCGAGGCGAACACCCCGCCCGGTAAACTTTCCATAAAGCGGTTTCGGCGGTTGGGGAGCGCCATGAACATGATGGTGAAGATCAAACTTTGCACCGCAAGCAGCAGGAAAAAGCGAAAATCGATCAAATCGACAAAAAATACGATCACAGGATTGTCGATCATGGTGAGCATATTCAAGATCGTCGTGCCAAACACGTGCAGTACGAGCGTGAGCAGAAGCACGATCAAAAACAGGAACGTATACACCACGCTGATGGTGCGGGTATAGAGATAACTGCGGTTTTCCGATACGCCATAGATGGCATTGAGCCCTGTGAGCAGACCGTAGATGCCGCGGCTTGCCGACCAGAGCGCCGTGAATGCCGACAGCCCGAGGATCGCGCCCGAACTTGCCTGATATGTGCCGAGAACAAGCTCCTCGCACGCCTCCATGAGTGCCTTGGGAAGCACGGCGCGCATCAATTCCACGAGCGCTTCAACGGAAAGCCCTGTATATTGCACGATATTCAGCACGAGTAGCAGCGCAGGGAAGACTGCAAGCACGATAAAGTAGCCCGCATACGCCGCGTGAAGCGGAATATGCATCTGACGGATGGCAATGATGGCGTGCACGAGCCTGCCGATCAAGCCACCTTTGGGATGATCTTTCACATTCGCGCCTCCTTTCCATATAGGATATGCTGGAATAAGATGTCCGCCGCCAAATCAGGCGGCGGACATGGCATTTGACACATTTATTCTGCGGAGATCAGGTAGTAATACACAGGCTGTGCGCCGCGCAGGAGATTTACATCTGCATCGGAGCAGATATCTGCGAAGATATCTGCGGCTTTCTGCGCGTCCTTTTCCTTGACATCCTCACCGTAGTAGATGGTGATATATTCTTTGCCCTCGTCGCGTACTTTCTCAGCCAGCGCCTTGAGGAGAACCTTGATATCCTTGCTCGTGCCGAACAGCGCGCTACCATAGAGCGCAAGGTAGTCGCCCTCGTGGATATCGTAGCCGTCGAAATCGGAATTTCTGGCGGCGTAGGTGATCTGCATGGTATCGACCGTGCCGAGCGCCTCGGTCAGCGCCTCGGTATTTTCTTCCACGCTCCCCTCGGGATTGAAGCTCAGCATGGCGGTGACACCCTGCGGAACGGTCTTAGAGGGGATGACGACCACGTGCTTCGGCGTGAGCGCATCGACCTGCTCTGCCGCCATGATGATGTTTTTGTTGTTGGGCAGGACGTAGACCGTCTCTGCGGGCACGCGATTGACAGCCTCGAGAATATCCTGCGTGGAGGGGTTCATCGTCTGGCCACCAGAAATGATGCCGTCCACGCCGAGGTTGACGAACACATCTGCAAGACCCTCACCCGCGCACACGGACACGACACCGAGGGGCTTGACGGGCTCAGCGATCTTCGGGGCTTTTTCTGCCTCGGTCATCACCTTTTCGGTGTGTTGCAGGCGCATATTCTCGATCTTCACGGT
>CAZVJJ010000092.1:0-3474 GCA_964627295.1 uncultured Oscillospiraceae bacterium
GCTTCTCCCCAAGGAGAAGCCTTTGGCGGTCGTCGGAAAATTGTGCGAAAAACGCGCATTTCTGTGGTCGCAACGTTGTCGGTGGGGGTGTACCCCCACCCTACAGTATAATATGATATGCGAGTGCGTCGGGGTATCCCCTGCCCTGTTGTGGCTGAGTGCACGTGAGGGGCGGGCAATGGTAATTGATGGGCGCACGTGGCAAAATTAACAGAAATGTTTGTGAATTTTTGATAGATTACTTCTGAAAAAGGCGCGATTTCCTCTTGCTTTTTGTGCGATATTCCATTATAATGGTGGTAATTCTAGGCAAAGGGAGGCGCTGCCGTGGGCGAATTGATCGCAATCGTGTCGGGCAAGGGTGGAACGGGAAAAACCACCGTCTGCGCGGGACTTTCGACAGCGCTTGCCGAAAGCGGAAAGCGCGTTCTGTGCATCGACTGCGATGCGCGCCTGCGCAATCTCGATATCTCGCTCGGCTTCACCGACAGCGGTGCGCTGTCCTTTCTGGATGTGTGCTCGGGCGATTATTCCCTCGCCCAGATCCCTCAGCATCCAGCGTATCCTACGCTCTATTTTCTCACCGCACCCGTGAGCACCCCCGCCGAGGAGGTGGACAGCGCCGCATTTTCCGAAATGCTCCGCGCGGCGCGACGCGAATTTGACTACATTCTGATCGATGCGCCCGCTGGCGTGGATGCTGGCTTCTCCCTCGCGGTGCAAAATGCCGACCGCATCCTCGTCGTTACGCTTGCAGGACCTGCCGCCGTGCGCGATGCGGCATACGTCTCCGACATTCTCTCGCTCAGAGGCAAGCAAAATGTGCGCCTGATCGTCAACCGCGTGAACAAGCGCCATTTTTCGACGCTCCGCGTGACCGTCGATGACATCATGGACACCGCAGGTCTGCCGCTTTGTGGCATCATACCCGACGATGACAATGTCGTATTTTCTGCGTCCTACGGTGAGCCGTTGCTTCGCTTCAAGCAGCGCACCCCCGCCGCGAAAGCACTGCGCAACATATCCAAACGAATTCAGGGTCTGCCGATACCCATAACGCTTCGGTAAATTTTTCATAAGGAGTGACCGCCATGAATATTGCATTTCTGGCTCACGATAAGAAGAAGGAACTGATGGTGCAGTTCTGCACCGCCTACAAGAGCGTGCTCATCAAGCACAATCTTTTCGCGACCGCCACGACGGGTCGCCTCATCGCCGATAATACAGGTCTGCCGATCACACTGCTGCTTTCGCATAAGCAGGGTGGCCATCAGCAGATCAATGCCCGCATTGCCTATAACGAGATCGACCTCGTTCTGCTCTTTACCGACCCCAACACCACCGACCCGTGGGACGACAGCCAGATGATCGAAACGATCCGCCATTGCGACAAGCACAATGTGCCCATCGCAACGAATGTCGCGTCCGCAGAAATGTTCATCATGGGTCTGCAACGCGGCGACCTTGACTGGAGAGAAATGCTCCACAGCAAGCCCCGCTACTAATTTAATCAGGAGAAGAATTATGTCTACGATCAAACCCCGCACCCTCTCTGGCTTCATGGAACTGCTGCCCGCGAAGCAGATCCAGTTCGAGCGCATGGTGCGTATTCTGCGTGATACCTACGCTTCTTACGGCTTTGCCCCGCTCGACACGCCTGTGATCGAGGATGCACAGATCCTGCTTGCCAAGGGCGGTGGCGAAACGGAGAAGCAGATCTACCGCTTCCAAAAAGGCGACAGCGACCTTGCGCTTCGCTTTGACCTCACCGTTCCGCTTGCAAAATACGTCGCGCTCTACTGCAACGACTTGGCGTTCCCATTCCGCCGTTTCCAGATCAGCAAGGTCTATCGCGGTGAACGCGCACAGCGCGGTCGCTTCCGCGAATTCTATCAGGCGGATATCGACATCATCGGCGACGGAAAGCTCGATATCCTCAACGAGGCGGAGATCCCCGCCATCATTTACAAGGTATTCCGCGGCTTCGGTCTGGAGCGCTTCCAGATCCGCGTGAACAACCGCAAGATCCTGAACGGATTTTACGCCATGCTCGGTCTGACCGAGACGGCGGGCGATATCATGCGCACCGTCGATAAGCTCGATAAGATCGGCGCAGAAAAGGTGCGCGCATTGCTCGTGAGCGAATGTGCCGTCTCTGAGGCGCAGGCAGACGAAATTCTGAGATTCATCGCCATTACTGGCACGAACGACGAAGTTCTCGCCGCACTTGACGGCTACACGGGCAAACATGAGCTGTTTGACCTCGGCGTTTCCGAACTGCGCGCAGTTTGCGCAAATCTTGCCGCTTTCGGCGTGCCCGAGGCGAATTTCGCCGTCGATCTTACCATCGCGCGCGGACTGGACTACTATACGGGCACCGTCTACGAAACGACCCTGCTCGACCATCCCGAGATCGGCTCTGTCTGCTCTGGCGGTCGCTACGACAATCTTGCCGAATACTATATCGACAAGCAGCTCCCCGGTGTGGGCATCTCCATCGGTCTCACGCGCCTGTTCTACGTGCTCGATGAGCAGGGTCTGCTCAATCCCGCACTCCCGAGCGCACCTGCGGATGTGCTCGTACTGCCGATGCTCGATGCGCCCCAGCCCGCCATCGCGCTTGCAGAAACGCTTCGCAGCGAGGGGCTTCGCGTCCAGCTTTACGGCGAGCAGAAGAAATTCAAGCAGAAAATGTCCTATGCAAACAAGCTTGGCGTGCCGTTCGTCGTCCTGCTTGGCGAGGATGAGCTGAACGAGGGCGTGTGCTCGGTCAAGAATATGGCTACGGGCGAACAGCAGAAGCTGAGTGCACCCGATGCCGCGCAGTATATCCGCGCCGCACTCGCCGCGTGCGATGCACCCATCATTTTAGAAAAATAAGCGTCGCGGCTCGGTGCTCCCGAGCCGCGTATTTTTTGGAGGAACGACCATGGAAGAAAAGTTTCAAGCCGCGTGGGAGCAAAATCGCGCCGCCGCGGCACGGCTCGGCGTGCGGATGCGCCCGCTGGGTGAAAAACCACTTGCGCAGGCAAAGCGCATCCTTGCAGGTTCGCGATTGAGCGACGGCTTTTCGGAGCTTTCTGCAAAGCACCGCCTCGACCTGAGTTTGGAGGCACTTTCCGTCGATCGGCGCTTCACCGCGCTGTTTACTGACGAGGAAGCAAACGAAGCCCTCGCCCGATTGATGGAAGCAGGCTATTTTCTGTAACGCGCGGTACGCAAAAAGATAAGAAAAACTTGCAAATTTTGCAAAAAAGCGCTTGACATTTTCAAAAATGTCCCATATAATAAACTGGTCTGCGAATGCAGACAACTCTTTGCTCACGCAGTCGCGTGGGCCATTCAGACCATAAGGAGGTGCAATCAACATGGCTAAGATCACTGGTAAGTACGAGGTGCTCTACATCATCGACCCCACGCAGGGCGAGGAGGGCATCGCAGCACTTGTGGAAAAGTTCAAGGCAATGGTGGAGG
>CAZVJJ010000093.1:0-3405 GCA_964627295.1 uncultured Oscillospiraceae bacterium
ATTAAAACCTTTGATCCTTTGGATTAAAGGTTTTAATTGAATATCAGTATAATTTTCAACATTCTGCGGGGCAGATGCCTTTTCTGCCCCGCGGAAATTGGCAGTTGACAGCTGACAGTTGACAGTTTGTGAAGCTGTTAAGTGCCCGCCGTCAACTGCCAATTTCTTTTAAGGAGGAATCGCTGTGAATACCTTACTGCTTTCGGCGCAGTCTCCCGAAACGCCCGCGCGCGCCGCGCAGATCATAAAAGACGGCGGTCTTGTCGCCATCCCGACGGAGACGGTCTATGGTCTGGGCGCAAACGGTCTGGACGCGCGCGCCGTTGCCAAAATATTTGAGGCCAAGGGACGGCCGCAGGACAACCCGCTCATTTTGCACATCGCAGATGCGGAGCAGATGGAATTGTTCTGCCACGATATCCCGCCCGCCGCCTATGCGCTTGCCGCACGCTTCTGGCCGGGACCGCTCACCATCGTCCTGCCTGCAAAGGACACCGTTCCCAAATGCACGACGGGTGGCTTATCGACCGTCGCCGTCCGTTGCCCCGACAACGCCGTGACGCGCGAGATCATTCGCCTTTCTGGTGTGCCGATCGCCGCGCCGAGCGCAAATATCTCGGGAAAGCCCTCCACCACGACCGCCGCGCACGTCCTGCACGATCACAATGGCAGGATCGATGCCATCGTCGATGGTGGCGCTTGCCGCGTGGGTGTGGAATCGACCATCGTTGACCTGACTGAGCCCTGCGCGCGTCTGCTCCGCCCGGGCGGGATCACGCCCGAACAGCTTCGTGAAGTGCTCGGCGAACTTGTGATCGACCGCGCCGTGACTGCGCAGATCGATAAGGATGCCGTCGTAAAAGCCCCTGGCATGAAATACCGCCACTATGCACCGCAAGAGCCCGTGATCATCGTTGCAGGCACGCGCGAAAAAGCCGCGGCGTATATCCACGCCCATTTTGAGCACGGCGACCGCGTGCTCTGCTTTGAAGAGGAGCTCCCGCTCTATGCCAACTGTGACCCGCTCTCCTACGGCAAGGAGGCGGATGTCAACACGCTCTCAGCAGGACTTTTTTCCGCTCTGCGCGAGCTCGACGACCCCACCATTCATAAAGTCTATGCCCGCTGTCCCGTCGGCGGTGGCGTTGCCTATGCCGTGCAGAACCGCCTGAAAAAAGCGGCGGCATTTCACATCGTCGATGCGGAGGAGGAAGTATGATCCTCGGCATCACAGGTGGAACAGGTTGCGGAAAAACGACGCTTCTGGACGAAATTCGCCGCGCGGGTGGCATGGTGCTTGACTGCGACGCGATCTATCACACGCTCCTGCGCACCGATCGCGATATGCTCACGGCACTTAAAATGCGTTTCCCCTCCGCTTTTACAGATGGCACGCTTGACAGAAAAGCATTGGGGCGCATCGTTTTCTCGGATGCCGAGGCGCTTGCCGCGCTCAATGCCATCACCCATCGCTGTGTGCGACGCGAGGTCGAGCGGGCGCTTACCGCGCATCCCCCGCTTGCCGCCATCGACGCGATCTCGCTCATTGAAGCGGAGCTTGCCCCCCTGTGCGACCTGACCATTGCCGTTACCGCGCCGCTTGAAGCGCGCGTCACGCGTCTATGCGCGCGCGACGGCATTTCGCGTGAATACGCCCTTTCTCGCATCCGCGCCCAGCATGAAAACGCTTGGTTTTCCGCGCAATGCGACTACACGCTTACAAACGACAGCGATCCGAACACATTTCGTGCGAAATGTGTTGCATTTTTGAAAGAAACCTGTATAATAGACACATGACCGCACGGCGAAATCATTTCGCCGCAAATGAATGGAGGAAATATCATGACAAACGAAGAACTGCGCGACTCTCTGCTGATGTCCCCGAAGAACGGCTACACCCGCATCACCGCAGAACAGCGCGCGGATATGGAAACATATTGCAAGGGCTACATGGCATTTATGGATGCCTGCAAGACCGAGCGCGAGGCTACGAGCTGGACTTCTGTCGAGGCTGAAAAGCGCGGCTTCAAGCCCGCTGTCCCCGGTATGGAAGTGAAAGCTGGCGATAAGATCTACCTGAACAACCGTGGCAAGAGCGTTCTGCTCGCCGTTGTCGGCAGCAAGCCCCTTTCCGAGGGTGCAAATATCTGCGCCGCACACGTGGACAGCCCCCGCACCGACCTCAAGCCGAATCCCCTGTACGAGGATTCCGAGATCGCATATTTCAAGACCCACTACTACGGTGGCATCAAGAAGTATCAGTGGGTGACGATCCCGCTGGCGCTCCACGGTGTCGTTTGCAAAAAGGACGGCAGCGTTGTCACCGTGACCATCGGCGAGGACGAGAATGATCCCATCCTCGTGATCTCGGATCTTCTGATCCATCTCTCTGGCGACCAGATGCAGCGCACCGCGGCGCAGGCGATCGCTGGTGAGCAACTCAACGTCATCCTCGGCACAGAGCCGCTCGAGGGCGAGGGCAGCGACCTTGTGAAGCTGCACATCATGAAACTGCTCAACGAGAAGTACGGCATCGTAGAAAACGACTTCCTCTCCGCTGAACTGACCATCGTTCCCGCTGGCAGAAGCCGCGAGGTCGGTCTGGATCGTAGCCTGATCGGCGCTTACGGTCACGACGACCGCGTGTGCGCTTACGCTGAGATCGATGCGATCTTCAACATCGAAAATCCCGAGAAGACCGCTGTCTGCATCCTCGCAGACAAGGAAGAGATCGGCTCTGTCGGCATTTCGGGTATGCAGAGTGAGGCATTCGAGTATTTCATGAACATCCTGTGCAAGGCGCAGAATGTCGATCTTTACGATTGCTTCGCAAATTCGTTCTGCCTGAGCGCGGATGTTTCCAATGCATTCGACCCCAACTTCGCTGAGACCTGCGACCGCCGCAACAACAGCCAGCTCAACTACGGCGTGTCCATCTGCAAGTATACGGGCTCGCGTGGCAAGAGCGGCGCAAGCGACGCATCCGCTGAGGCAATGAGCCACGTCCGCACGACGCTCGACAATGCAGGTGTCATCTGGCAGATCGCGACCCTTGGCAAGGTCGATCAGGGTGGCGGTGGCACGGTCGCGGCTTACATGGCAAACCGCAACATCGTCACCGTGGACGCAGGTGTCCCCGTTCTGTGCATGCACGCGCCCATGGAGCTCGTCAGCAAACTCGACTGCTACGAAACCATGCTCGCATGCAAGGCGATCTACATGGCATAATACAAGCAACAAACAGGATTGTCAAAACACTTGGCAGTCCTGTTTTTTCTGAAAATATTGACTTTTCTTTCACATTCTGCTAATATGATCGTGGCACAGGGATCTGTGCTGGGTGCTACCCAAAAACGGATAGGCGGTTGACCCTCTGTTCAGAGGGAGATTGAAAGCCCTCTGTTG
>CAZVJJ010000094.1:0-3177 GCA_964627295.1 uncultured Oscillospiraceae bacterium
GTGCCACCAGTTTTTAATGGTATGATTGCCACTGGCAATCATGGATATTTTGATTTGATGTGCGGAGCACCACTCCCCAAGGAGAAGGCTTTTCTCAATCATCGATAGTTGTTTCAACAAACCGACCGCACAGAAAACGTGGGTGCGTCGGTGGGGGTGTACCCCCACCCTACAGTATCATACACAATCATGCACGCGTGCGGGGTGGTATACTCCCCCCGTCAGCGCTTTGGGCGCTGACACCCCCCTCGTAAACGCGGGGGCAAGCGCGTGCATTAATTATCAACCATTTTTGATGCGCACAGGCAGGATCATGTAGGCAAAATCGTATTTATCCTCTGCGGGGGTGAGGACGATGGGGCTTAGACCGTTGGTCAGCTCCAGCGTGACTTCCTCACTCGGTACAGCGCGCAGGGCATCGATCAAATAGCGGACATTGAAGCCGATCTCGAGTTCCTTGCCGTCGCCTGCGATGGCACAGCGATCTTCCGCCGCGCCGATGGTCGTATTCGTGCGCATTTGCAGCACCTGATTGCCAAAAACGCAACGCACAGGGCTCTTGTATTTCTCCGAAACGATCAGACCCACGCGCTCCACGCTCGAAAGCAGGTCTCCCACGTGTGCCACGAGCTGAACGGGGCAATTCGACGGCACAACTCTGCGCCAATCGAGGAATTCACCCTCAAGCAGGCGGCAAACGAGCGTTGCATTGCCGATTTGGAAAAGAATGTGCTTCGGACCGAGGGTAAACGATGCATCCTCATTGCTGTCGGAAAGGATCTTTTCGATTTCTTTCAAGCCTGCCGCAGGCGCAACGAAGCTCAGCTCGCGATTCGTCGGCTCTTCGGGATGCCATGTGCGGCGCGCAAGGCGGAAACCATCGACGGCAATGGTCGTGATGGAATCGTTCGTCACCTCAAATTTCACACCTGTGTGAATGGGTCTGCCCTGATTTTCCGAAACGGCAAAAATCGTGCCGCTGATGAGCTCCTTGAGCTTGGACTGCGGAATGAAAATGGGTCTGCCGCTGTTGACATCGGGAAGCTCGGGGTAATCCTCGGCGCTTTCTGCGGAAATGGTGAACGAAGAATAGCCTGCGCGGATGGATACCTTGAAGCTGTCATCCACAACGACGGTCACAGGACCTTCGGGCAAACGGCGCACGATATCGCCGAAGAGTTTGGCGGGGAGGATGCATTCGCCCACATCGGTGATATCTGCTTCAATGTCGTAGGTGATCGCAGTTTCCATATTGTAGCCCGTGAGGCTGAGCATATGTCCTGCCTTGCAGAGAATGCCTTCGATCACGGAAAGATTGCTCTTCTGCGCGACGGTGCGTCCCGCAATATTCAGTCCCTGAACGAGCATATTTTTTTCACAGGTAAAACGCATAGTTACTTTCCTTTCCTGTAAGATAATGATAGATATATATATCTATATAGGTTTTAGGTAGTATTAACAGTATTAGGGAAAAGTTATGTGGAAAAGTCGATTTTTGTTTACGCGTGCAATCTTTTTTTCTCCACAAGGCATTTTGGAAAATTCAACATTTTTCCACAGCCCATGTTGACAGATTTTTGCGCCCCGATTTTTCCACAGAAATTTTTCCACATTCCACAGCCCCTGTGGAAAAGAAAAACCGTAAAAAAATTAAAGACTGCTGTTGATATTGGCGGTGATATCACGGATATTGTTCTGCATATTCGTGTCGCCATTTTTCAGCGCAAGCTCCACTTTTCGGATGGCGTAGAGAACGGTCGAGTGGTCGCGTCCGCCAAATTCCTTGCCGATTTCGGGCAGGCTCAGATTCGTGAGCTTGCGGATGAGGTACATCGCCATCTGGCGCGCCTCGGCAGTTCCCTTGTTTTTCAGCGTTCCGCGCAGAACGGACTCGTCCACGGAATAGAACTTGCTGACCTGACTGATGATGAGGTTCGGCGTGGGAAGCGCATTGCCCTCGACCTTGAACATATCATCGATCGCGCGCGAGATGTTCGGAAGATCCATCGGCATATTGTTCAGGTCGCGGTAGGCAAGGATCTTCTTGACCGTGCCCTCGATTTGCCGCACGTTGTTCGTGACATTGATGGCGATGTAGTTGCAAACTTCGTCGCTCAGCTCCAGACCGAGGCTCTTAGCCTTGTTTTTGATGATCGCCATGCGCGTTTCGTAATCGGGCGGGTTGATGTCCGCCGTCAAGCCCCATTCAAAGCGGGATTTGAGTCGATCTTCCAGCGTGAGCATATCGCTCGGCTTGCGGTCGGAGGTCAGAACGATCTGCTTGTGCTCTTCATAGAGCTTATTAAAGGTATGGAAGAATTCTTCCTGCGTCGATTCCTTACCAGCGATGAACTGAATATCATCCACGAGGAACAGATCCGCTTCGCGGTACTTACTGCGGAATTCAATGTTGCGTCCGTTTTTGATCGCGTCGATCAGTTCGTTCGTGAATTGGTCGCCCTTGATGTAGACGACGTTGATATTCGGGTTCTGACGGCGGATGCCGTTGGCGATCGCGTAAAGTAGGTGCGTCTTGCCAACACCGGGAGGGCCATAGATGAAAAGGGGGTTATATACCTGCCCGGGGGTTTTGGAGACGGCGATCGCCGCCGAATGTGCGAAGCGGTTGGATGGACCGACGATAAAATTATCGAATGTGAACTGGGGATTGAAGTCCATCGAGGTGGATTGCTTGCCCTTTTGCTTGAATGCGGCAAGCTCCTTTTCCCCGAAAACGATCACCTTCGCATCGGATTGGAAAACTTCTTTCAGCGCATCGTGGATATACTCGCTGCGGCTCAAAATAATATCCTGACGGAATTCTGACGGCGTGTAAAGAATGAGATGCTCCTCGTTGAGCTCCACAACTTCCGTATCGTCAAACCATGCCGATACCGTAACAGCCCCGAGCCGCTCCTCGATGTGCCTGAGCACCTTTGCCCAGACAAAAGCGGATGATACCATATTTTGGCTCCTTTCTACCTTTCTACATAAAGCCTTAAAACACAAAACTGTTGCATTTTTGTGTGCAATATCTCAACCTAAATTTTATCATAATTTAACGAAAATTACAAGGCTTTTTTGTTGAGATACAATTAAATAAAGAATTTGAATTTTTATTATTCGCAAATTTCAAGAACAAATTGAACGCTTTGTAGAATGAAATTCAAACCTTGA
>CAZVJJ010000095.1:0-3131 GCA_964627295.1 uncultured Oscillospiraceae bacterium
CACTCACCCTTGGGCTTGCCCATGTGGGAGCAGAGGATGACCTTTGCATTGTGCTTGATGAGATACTCGATGGTGGGCAGAGCAGCGACGATACGCTTGTCAGAGGTGATCTCGCCGTTCTTGGTGGGAACGTTGAAGTCGCAGCGGCACAGAACGCGCTTGCCTGCTACTTCGATGTCCTCAATGGACTTCTTATTATAGTTCATGGTAATACCTCCATAAATAATGTTTGCATAGGGAAAATCAGACGGACATTTTGCCGTGATCGCAAAGATCGGGGAAATCCATCTGCCGCAGCGCCTCGTAAACGGTGATCGCTACGGAATTGCTCAGGTTCAGACTGCGCACCTCGGGGCGCATGGGGATGCGGATACAGCTTTCGCGGTGCGCTTCGAGGAAGTCCTCGGGAAGTCCCCGCGTCTCCTTGCCAAAAAAGAGGTAGCAATCATCCTGAAAGTTTGCCTCGGTGTAGCCGCGCGGTGCTTTCGTCGAAAGACACCACATCTGCTTAACATCGTTTTTGGCGAAGAAGTCGTCAAGATTTTCGTAATCGAACACCTCGACCAGATGCCAGTAATCAAGCCCTGCCCGTTTGACGGCTTTTTCGGAGATGTCGAAGCCGAGGGGACGGATCAGGTGCAGGCGGCTTCCTGTCACGGCGCAGGTGCGCGCGATGTTGCCGCAGTTTTGGGGGATCTCGGGCTCGACAAGGACGATATTCAGCATTTCGATCACCTCAAAAACAGTTTCTGGCTGAGCGGATTTTCCGCATTCCGCTCAGCGTCTATTGTATGCCAAAATTCCGCTAAAATCAATCTCAAAAACGCATTTTTTAGAAGTTTTTTATAGTATCAACATAAAAAAATCTTGCCACGTCGGAAATTTGTGTAAAATGCGGAAAATGCGAAAATCCGCGAGAAAACGCACAAATCAGCCCATCACAGGGAAAAGCTCTTCGCCACTGAAAAACCAGCTTGCGCCGAGGATCTGCATCGTTTCGCCATTTTCGAGCGTAAGCTCCAGATGCAGTTCGATATATTCATCGATCTGCATTTCGGGAAGTGGTAGCACCGTGCCAGAGAGCGTGGAGGTGTAGGCATCGTATTCGGGTGTGAGCGTGAGCGGGGCGGTGGCGTAGGCTTTTCCATTGTAGCGCAGAACGAGCGCGGCGGACTGGACAGGGCTCGGGGCATAAGCAAGCGCGTAGCCACCGTCGAGCGTGAGCGAATCATCCGCTACGCTCCATGTGCCGAGCACCAGCTCGCAGTAAGGATCTACGCTCGGCTCGGTGCTGAGTGCTTCCAGTTGCGTCCAAAGGGCGGTATTTTGCGCTTCGAGTGCGGATATGCGCGCTTCAAGCGTAGCGTCCGTTGGCGCGGGTCGCAGATATGCCATGAGGGATAGCGCAAGCGCTGCCGCCGAAAGAAGCACCGAAAGAAGCGGGAGAATATGCTTTTTCAAGAGGTTTCCTCCTTGTTTGTATCAAAATCTGTGACATTATAGCGCAAATTTCAACATTTTGCAATAGGAAACAGAAAAAACTCCCGCGAAAGCGGGTGCTTTCGCGGGAGTGAGGGGTAATTATTCGTCTGCCTTTGCCTCGGCGATGATCTTTGCCTGATTTGCCTTGGGCACTTCCTCATAGCGCTCGAAATTGAGCGTGAATGTGCCGCGCGCCTGCGTCATTGCGCGCAGGTCGATGGCGTAAGTGCCCATTTCTGCCATGGGGACTTCTGCTTCGACAACGGTATTGCCGTCGTGGTCGGGGTTCATGCCCATCACGCGGCCGCGGCGCTTGTTCAGGTCGCCGATCACGTCGCCCATGTAGCTGTCGGGGATGGTGACGGCAAGCGAACCGATCGGCTCGAGCAGGGTGGGGTTGGCGTTGGGCATGGCTTCCTTGAATGCAAGGATCGCGGCAAGCTTAAATGCCATTTCGTTCGAGTCAACGGGGTGGTAAGAGCCATCGTACAGGGTGGCTTTCATGTTGACCATGGGATAGCCAGCCAGCGGACCGCGCTGAACGGCTTCTTGCAGACCCTTTTCAACTGCGGGGTTGAAGTTCTTGGGAACAGCACCGCCGACGACTGCGACATCAAATACAAGATCGTCCTGATCGTACTGCGGCTCGAAACGCACCCAAACGTCACCGAACTGACCGCTACCGCCCGTCTGCTTCTTGTGGCGGCCGTGTGCTTCGACCTTCTTCTTGATCTGCTCACGGTATGCGACCTTCGCGGGGGTGAGAACGGCTTCTACGCCGAAGCGGGACTTCAGCTTGGAGATGAGCACATCGAGGTGCTGATCGCCTGCGCCAGAGAGGACGAACTGCTTCGTCTCAGCATTGTTGACGAGGGTGAAGGAGGGATCTTCTTCATTCAGACGGTTTAAGCCTGTGCCGACCTTTTCGTCCTGACCCTTGACCTTGGGTGCAACAGCCATGGAGTAGCAGGGAGCGGCATAGGGGATCTGCTTGAGGGAAACGACCTTTCTCGGATCGCAGAGGGTATCGCCGGTCTTTACCTTGTCCATCTTGCTGATCGCGCCGATGTCACCGCAGGAGAGATGCTTGACTTCGGTCGCTTTCTTGCCACACATGGTGTAGAGTCTGCCGAGCTTCTCAGTCTCGCCTGTGCGGGCATTGACGAGGGTGGTATCGGGCGTGATCTCGCCAGAGAGCACCTTGATATAGGAATACTTGCCGTACTGGTCGGAAACGGTCTTCCACACGAATGCGGAGGGAACGCCGCCAGCGGAGACGACGAATTCTTCGGTCTTGCCATCGGCGGAGGTCGCCTTGTGGTAGTTGCCCTGCTCGGGGTTGGGCAGGAGGTTGATGATGTGATCCATCAGCATCAGCGAACCGAGGCAGTTCACGCCCGAGCCGCAGAGGACGGGGTACAGGCTCAGCTCTTCAACGCCTGTATGCAGACCATCGAGCATTTCACGGTAAGTAAAGTCATCACCCTCGAAGAAGCGATCCATCAGCGCCTCGTCCGTCTCAGCAACGGCTTCCTTGAGCGCATCGTTGAACTCTTCGATGACGGAGAGCTTGTCCTCGGGCACGTCGATCTCCACGCGCTTGAGGTTCTGCATCTCGTAGGCGCGCTTGTTGAGCACGTCGATGATGC
>CAZVJJ010000096.1:0-3098 GCA_964627295.1 uncultured Oscillospiraceae bacterium
CACACTGCCGCACCGTGAGTCCAACGGTTGTTTATTATCCTCCTTTTTTGATGAAGAGCGCCTATTGTTGTGGAGTAGACGCAATCCAACTGGATAGCAATATGATACCATATTGTCAAAATTCCTGCAATGGTAGGTTCTTACAGTTTTTTCGCCCTACATTTGGGCATTTTGCCACTCATTTAGGTAAAATGTGGAAATTATCCCCATCCCATTTACAAATTCTGGGGAAAGGTCTTGCTTTCCGATCTCTTCGGTGATAAAATACCGTGTATAATCGTGTCGAGGAGAGGCGAAGTTATGAAGAAAAATGACCCGAAATATGCATCTTTTGTGCAGATCCTCACAGAAGAGCTCGTCCCCGCAATGGGATGCACCGAGCCGATCGCGCTTGCCTACTGCGCCGCCGTTGCGCGCAAGACGCTCATGGCGATGCCAGAGCGCGTCGAAGTTGCGGCAAGCGGAAGCATCATCAAAAACGTCAAGAGCGTGATCGTTCCGAATACCGACCATATGAAGGGCATTCCCGCCGCTGCCGCCGCTGGCATCGTCGCGGGCGATGCAGAGCGTGAGCTCGAGGTGATTGCATCCGTGAGCGCCGAGCAGACGCAGGCGATCCGTGCCTTTTTAGATCGCACGCCCATCACCGTCACGCACGTTGACAACGGGCTGACTTTCGAGATCGACATCACCGTATACGCAGGAGCGCACAGCGCGCGCGTGCGCATCGTCAATTATCATACAAACATCGTGCGCATTGAGCGCGACGGTGAGATCCTTCTGGATATCCCCGTTGAGGGAGAAACGGAAGCGGGTCTGACCGACCGCTCCTGCATGAACATCGCCGATATCCTCGATTTTGCCGACAGCGTCGATGTTGCCGACATCCGCGCCGTCCTCGACCGCCAGATCCGCTACAATACCGCCATTGCCGAGGAGGGTCTGCGCGGAAACTATGGCTCAAATATCGGTAGCGTCCTGCTCGATACCTACGGCGACAGCAACGTGATCGTGCGTGCCAAGGCAAAAGCCGCCGCTGGCTCGGATGCGCGCATGAATGGCTGTGAACTCCCCGTGATCATCAATTCGGGTAGTGGCAATCAGGGCATGACCACTTCCCTGCCCGTGATCGAGTACGCCCGCGAGCTTCAGGTGAGCGACGAGAAGCTTTACCGCGCACTTGCGCTGTCGAATCTTGTCACCATCCACCAAAAGACGAGCATCGGTCGCCTCTCGGCATTCTGCGGCGCAGTCAGCGCAGGCGCAGGTGCGGGCGCGGGCATCGCATATCTGCTTGGCGCAGACCTTGAATGCATCTCGCACACGGTGGCAAACGCCATCGCGACCACGGGTGGCATCGTCTGCGACGGCGCGAAAGCATCCTGCGCTTCCAAGATCGCGACCGCAGTCGAAGCGGGCATTCTCGGCTACCATATGCACATCCGCAATCAGGATTTCCAGCCCGACGACGGTCTTGTCGCCGACACCCCCGAGGGTACGATCGCAAACATCGGCCGTCTCGGCAAGGAAGGCATGAAATCGACAAACGAAGAAATTATCAAAATCATGGTTGGTGAATAAACTATAACAATACCGCCGTCGGCTATGCCGACAGGAAGGAGATCGTTATGGGAAAAATCTTCACCAGCCTCCCCGCGAGGTTACTGTTCGGCATCGCCGCAGGCATCCTCGCGGGTTTCTTTGTCCCCGAGGGGGTCATGTCCGTGCTCGTGCCCATCAAAAATCTATTGGGGCAGGTCATCAGCTTCGCCGTACCGCTGATCGTCATTGGTTTCATCGCGCCATCCATCACAAAGCTCGGCGGGCGGGCAAGCAAACTGCTCATCATCGCGCTTTTGCTGGCGTATGCATCGTCGCTAGTCGTGGTGCTCTGCGCAATGGGCGCAGGGTACGCCATCATCCCGCTCCTCGGAAGCGCGCAGACCGTGCCTTTGCGCACGCTCCCGCCCGATGTATTCGCGCTCAAGATCGACCCCATTATGAGCGTGATGGCGGCGCTGATGCTCGCCGTGATGCTCGGGCTCGCCGTCGTTTGGACGCAGGCAAAGCAAATAGCGGCGCTTCTTGATGAATTTCAGCGCATCGTGCTTTCGCTCGTTTCGCGCATCATCATCCCCATTTTGCCCATTTTCATCGCGTGCACCTTTGCGTGCCTTTCCTATGAGGGCACGATCACGAAACAGCTCCCCATATTTTTGACCGCAGTCGCCATTGTGATCGTCGGGCATTTCGTATGGATGGCAGTCCTATACGCCGCGGCAGGCGTGTACGCGAAAAAAGATCCCCTTGATGTCGTGCGTCACTACGGTCCTGCCTACATCACTGCCATCGGCACAATGTCCTCTGCCGCAACGCTTTCCGTGGCGCTTCAATGCGCGCACCGCTCCAAGGTACTGCGCAGCGACATGGTCGATTTTGGCATCCCCCTGTTTGCGAACATCCATCTGTGTGGCTCTGTGCTGACGGAAACATTTTTCGTCATGATCGTGCATCGGATGTGCAAGGGGACGCTTCCCGCGCTCGGCACGATGCTGCTTTTCGGCGCTCTGCTCGGGATTTTTGCCATTGCCGCCCCCGGTGTGCCTGGCGGAACGGTCATGGCATCGCTCGGCATCGTCACATCCGTGCTCGAACTCGGCACGGACGCAACTGCACTTTTGCTTGCGCTCTTCGCGCTTCAGGATTCATTCGGAACAGCTTGCAATATCACAAGCGACGGCGCGCTCACGCTCATCCTCACAGGCTACTGCGAGCGCCACGACCTGCACGCACAAAAAAGCAACGCCGTAGACCACTAATGGCCTACGGCGAAACGGTTCATTTTTTCGCACCGCCCACGTCGCGACAGCGGAAATGTATGTATCCCATTGTAGGGACACCCGTCCTCGGGTGTCCGTGTACCGCAGTCACGATACACGATTATGTTCATTTTTGCGCACAATTTGACGTTTTTGACCGTAGGGTGGGGGTACACCCCCACCGACGCAGTAGCGAAATTTGCGCGGTCGGTTTGTTGAACCATCTATTACAATATATTTGGACAGGGAGCCGGACAGCCAGTCCGGCTTCCATCCGTT
>CAZVJJ010000097.1:0-3074 GCA_964627295.1 uncultured Oscillospiraceae bacterium
CTCGCCAAGGTGCTTCATGGAAATGCAGGAGCATTCGATATGCCAACCGGGATAACCGACACCCCAAGGGGAATCCCACTTGAGCGCCTGATCCTCAAATTTCGATTTCGTGAACCAAAGGACGAAATCGTTCTTGTTGCGCTTGTTGCTGTCTTCCTCAACGCCCTCGCGAACGCCAACATCGAGATCGTCCTCGTTGTGGTCGTTGAAAACATAGTATTTTTCGAGCGTAGAGGTGTCGAAGTAGACATTGCCGCCTGCGAAATAGGCATTTCCCTTGTCGAGGAGCGTCTGAACCATGTGGATGTATTCATCGATGCAGTCGGTCGCGTGCTCGATCACGTCGGGTCGCTTGATGTTCAGCTTGTCGCAGTCGGAAAGAAATGCGTCGGTATAGAATTTTGCAATGTCCATGACGCTCTTATGCTCGCGCTTTGCGCCTTTGAGCATCTTGTCTTCGCCCGTATCTGCGTCGGATGCGAGATGGCCGACGTCGGTGATATTCATAACGCGCTTGACGGGGTAGCCGAGGTAGCGTAGCGCCTTTTCGAGGACATCTTCCATGATATAGGTGCGCAGATTGCCGATGTGTGCATAGTGATAGACCGTAGGTCCGCAGGTATACATCTTGACGAGCGACGGGTCGTTCGGGGTGAAAAGCTCTTTTTTGTGGGAAAGGGAATTATAAAGATACATAAACAGATCCTCCTAAAAAACAAAAACCGCCTCTTGCCCATGATCGGTACAAGAGGCGGGTAATTTACTCGCGGTTCCACTCTTATTTATTACTCGTATGAAATTTTTTGCTCGCGGACGCACGTTCACGGTACACACCTGCGCGGGTTTTCAGCCGATGACCCATGCTCTCTGGAGGTATGCGCTCCGTTACTCTTTCCGTTCAACGCAATTTACACGCTTATTCTAACATCTTGCCCATAATTTTGTCAAGCATTCATTTTGCGCTTTTGCTTCCGAGCAGGGTCAGTTCTGTGCCTGAATAGTAATGGGCAAGGATCTCAGGATATGTGCTTCCTGCGCGCGCCATGGCATCCGCGCCATACTGGCTCATGCCGACACGATGCCCGAATCCGCGCGTGACGATGCGGATGGTCGTGCCGTCAACTTTGATCTCGAAAGCGGTCGAGCGCAGACCGAGCAGACTGCGAAGTTCCGTGCCAGAATACGCCTTACCCCCGATCTCTATGGTTGCGACACCGCCACCTGACGTATAGCAGATCTCGCCGAACCAGTCCTTTGGCGCGCCTGCGGGCGTGAAACCGAGTTGCGAAGCAAATGCTTCGGCGGTGAATTCCACCGTATCGGTGTAATGCGTGGCGCTTTCCTCTCCAAGGCTTTCCGTGGCGCGAAGATAGGGAAAATCCGTCCCCCACACGGCGACGGAATCCTCGGTGCTCCCGCCTGAGCAGGAGAAATAGGTCGCTTCGATGAGTGCACCGTCATAGGTCAGCACGTAGCCACTCGTCTCGGTGACGGCACGGCGTGCATCGTCGATCGCTTCCTGCGTGCCGCCCGCGGAAAGGTAGTCGTTTGGCGCACGGTAGCCCTGACAGCAGGCAGATTGCGTGCAGACCGAGCCATCTGCGTGCTTGCCACCTGTCACATATGCCTTGCGCGTGTAGGTGCGCGCGACGACTGCCTGTGCGCATTTTGCTTCAAAGGAAAAACTTGCGGGCATTTCCGCAAGCAGGACACCGACGAGGTATTCATCCATGTCCATCTCTACGCTTGTCCCGTCGTTCTGGCGCAGGAGCATCGAAAGGGGAGCGGGGGAGAGGGAGGGCTGTGTTTCGGGTGTGCTGACTTCAAGCGGGATATTCTCGCGCACGAGCGTGATGCTCACGAGCATCGCTGGCAGGATAAGCCCGAGCGTGAGCGCGAGGAGCAAGTCTTTTAGAAATCGATTCATGGTGCGACCTCCTTTTTTACATGGTAGCAGAGTGGAAATGCGGAAAATGTCAATTTTGGGTTTGCTTTTCGCGGTATGTTCTGCTATAATCTACCTAGCTTTGGCAAAAAGAAGCAGGAGGTTTGAAAATTACCATGGAAAAGAGAAAATGGGGCGACCGTAAGGACGGCATTTGGCTCAAAGATATCCCCGCCATGAACCGCATCATGCCCGCGCTGATGCCCAACCGCGCAGATAACGAGGCGCACATCAGCATCGAGATCGACAGCCGTCCCTTGAATGCATATCTTGAAAAGCTCAACGAAGGACGCACTACGGATAAATACACGTTCTTCCACCTGATCAGCGCGGCGATCGGTAAGGCGTTTGTCCTGCGCCCGCGTATGAATCGCTTCATTGTAGGAAACAAGCTCTATCAGCGCAATGATGTCACGGTTGCGTTCACGATCAAGAAGCAGTTCGATGACCGCGCAGAGGAAGCGCTTGCATTCTTTACCTACGACCCGAAAGAGACGCTCGAAACATACCATGAGAAGATCATGCGCCAGATCCATATCGGAAAGAGCGATGTGGAGAAGGATACTTCGACGGGCGCGATGGACATCGTGTCGAAGCTTCCGCAATGGCTCATCACGGGTATCGTCAAATTCGTGCTTTGGCTCGATAAGCACGGCTGGGCACCGCAGTTCCTGATCGGAAGCGACCCGAATCATGCGGCGATCTTCCTGTCTAACCTTGGCTCGATCGGTCTGCCCGGGGGCTATCATCATCTCGTAAACTGGGGCACGAACTCCTGCTTTGTCGTCATCGGCAAGAAGTATATGAAAAAGGACTACTTGAAAGACGGCTCAGAGGATCTGCATGAGGTGATCCCCATTGGTATCACGCTCGATGAGCGCATCGCCGATGGCTATTATTACTCCAAGACCGTGGCACTCGTGCAGGAGCTTTTGGAGCATCCTGAGCTGCTGGAACTGTCCGCAGATACCGAGGTCGCCTACGCGATCAGAAAATAAAGACGGATAAAAACTTTCCTGCAAAAATCCTTGACAAATCCCGCTTTGCGCGCTATAATCCATTGTGTTCCACCCCGATGGGCCTGTAGCGCAGCTGGGAGCGCATTACATTCGCATTGTAGGGGTCGTCG
>CAZVJJ010000098.1:0-3068 GCA_964627295.1 uncultured Oscillospiraceae bacterium
CCGAGCGTCATTTTTAAGGAGAAGTTTACTTGTATCTTCCCGTTTCGGTGAAGCGTGCCAGCTTTTGCGTGAAAAGCTCGATCAGAAGAATGTTTACTTTATGAATCCTGCATTTGACCTATAACAAACACGGACTGCTTTTTCGGCAGTCCGTACTTGCATATCAGAATTCGGGAGAATGGACGGGTACTTCGCGCGTGAGGTCGCGGTAAAATGCGGCGATGGCGGCATGGCGGTAAGGTGTGAGAAAAAGCTGACCGATGCCAAATGTAAAGGCGCAAAGGATATCCCAACCGATGAAGCTCAGATTCAGGCAGAAAAGCGACCAGCGATGACCGCGCATCATCGATTTGGAGCGTGCAAGCGCTTCCGTTGCAGAAAGCTCGGGATTTTCAGCGAGGATAAAGCTCGTCATAGCGTAGCTATATCCCGCGATGATACCTGGGATCACAAATAGCAGCGACCAAAGAAATACGTATAACCCTTGAAGCAGAGATGTAACAAGTGCTTTGACCCAGTAGCCGAAATAGGAGAAAAGATCCCCGATTTTCGATTCTTCTGCACGATCGATGAGGCGCAGATTGAACTTTGCGTAGCCAAACGAGATCGCACCACCGATCACGAGACGGATCGCGAGCGCAATGAGTGCGGAGATCATCGCCGTTGTAAAGATCGCACCCCAGATGGCCTCTGCACCACCGCTGAAAAATGAATCCAGCGAAATGTCGATATCCGTTCCGCTATTAAGGTTGAAATTAAGGTTTGACGAGGACGATGTTATGGACGACGTGCCGCCGAGAATAGATGCGATCAGACCCGCACAGACGGCGATCGGCCATTTTCCGCGCAGACTTTCGCGCGAGATGCGCCGATAATCAGATGCTAGTTTCATATAGATCCTCCTGTTATTTTATTTCCGCAACGCGGTCATGCATGAAGAAAATACTTTGATCTTTTCTTATAAGACCGTCAAGCCTTGCAGATAAGCTACAAGCAGAACGATAACACCGATCGTATCACCGATATACCTGCCCGCGATCGTCCAATCGGACGGTGTGAGCAGTTCTGGTTCGCTCACACGTAGCGCCATTCGCATATAAAAGAGTTCATCGGCAAACAAAATGGTAAATACCAAGAAAACGGACAATACGACGCACAAAACGTACATTCCCCATGTGCCTTTGTGTTTCAGCGTTGGCTCATTTACAAGAGTTAAAAGCGTCGATTCAGATGGTTTATTGGTGTCAATGATATTGCCATCCGCATCGGTAACGATGCCGTCTGCGTAGACGATGATGTTGTGCGACGGGGTTTCTTCGCTATCGAACAGGAAATACCCACCGCTGTCGAGCTTCATAGCACCGCCGCGATAATAGAGTGCATCGCCCTCGGTGATCACATAGCCAACGATGCTGGGGTTGGATGCGTGCTCAGTCGGAACAGCGCTACTGTCTTGCGTGATACAAAAAGGGGCATAGGTTTTGCCTGCGTAAGAAAACACAACGGTCGCACCCTCTACCGTGAAAGAAGCATCCGATCCGTTGATCGTGCCCTCATAGATAATTGCATTCCCCTCTTGCCGAGGGATAAAAATTTCATCTCGGTAAAGAAATCCGACACGCGCAATGGTCGATGCATAGATCGGTGCAAAGAGGATCGCCATGGCAAGTAGCAGGAGCAGAAGAAACTTGAAATAGGCGCTCATGTTCTGAAAACGTTTCATTTGTGTTTCCTCCTTTCGTAATGCAGAAACTTACGATTCTCACCTACTATATACCATAAAAAGGAAGAAAAATCAACACTTTACGCGAAACCAGCAGAACAAATTGTTCGGGCGTTTTTAGTAAAATAGTATATTATGGCACGAGGTTTTTTATGTTATCTTCACTCATCGCCTGATACGGAATCGTAAGCACAGCTGAATCCTGCAAGATATCAGAAAGATATGCGTCATAGGTAGATTTACTGACCGTTTCTGTTTTTTCATCGCGCGTCAGGATGAAAACTGTGCCCGCCTGCTCGATGTCAATTTCATCTGGATAGGGATCGCCTTTATAGTTGACTGTATCCACGGATCTGCTCCACATATCGACCTCTGCAATGCATGTGCACTCCCCTGTCGTAGCGTCGAAACGATAGAGGCTAAAGGGCCAGTAGCTATCCTCTGCAAGTCCAGAAGAATGCGACCATTCTGCTTTTAAGATACCGTTTGCATAATAGGTCGTGGCGGGGAAAACGGACACAAGTTCACAAAGCTCCCCCTGTGCAGTATACGTATACACTTTCTCAATATTTCCCGCCATGGGCACTGTAGTCAGGCAGACGATAAGCTCCTCTACCCCATCGCCGTTCACATCATAGATTGCAAACTGATTCTCCTCAATAAAGCCGAAGCTTCCATCAAAGCCTGTATCTTGCCCATCAGGGTAGACATGCTCAAATGCAATTTGCTCAAGCGCAAACTGGTACGCTTCAAGCATCTGGGTCGATGATGTCAACTGCTCTGTTTCGGGCACTTCGGGCGTGGAGCGGGTAAATACGGCGCTACCCGAAGCAGCGTGACCTGTGACATTGATCCGATACACACCAGTTTGGTCAATATTGAGTGCAAACGAGGTTGTTTGAAGTGAAGTGCCCGTATAGATAGGCGCATTCCCCTCGATTTGAACGGTGAGATCGACCATACCGCTTTCGTTTTCTAATTCGACAGTAAGGATATCCCCCTCTGAGAGCGCAAGCGCACCACTTTGCATTTCGTTAAGTGTTGAATAAGTAAGGCAAAAGTCATTCGCGTTCGTTACTTTTGTTCCGACAAAGTTACTGCCATTGCTACAGCCCAGCGAGAGCATACAGATTGCGGCAAAAGTAAGGAAATGTGTAAATAGCTTTTTCATATTCATTGTTCCCCTTTCCTGCGTTGTATATTGCAAATCATTCGTTGCGCAACGCAAGTTTTATATAAGGATTATAGTGCTACGCATATCGTTTGTCAAGCAGGGGACGTTTAAGAAATTTTCGCAAATTTCAAGAACAAATTGAACGCTTTGTAGAATGAAATTCAAACCTTG
>CAZVJJ010000099.1:0-3014 GCA_964627295.1 uncultured Oscillospiraceae bacterium
AGCTTCTCCCCAAGGAGAAGCCTTTGGTGGTCGTCGGCAAATTGTGCGAAAAACGTACATTTCCGTTATTGCAACATTGCGGACACCTGAGGACGGGTGTCCCTACACAGAAAAACCAACACCGTCCAACGCACACAGTCAAAAAAAGCACGCCGAAGCGTGCTTTTTTGCTATTTTCTCATGCTGATATTCAATTTGAAAGCAATATCAATCGAGCGTTTCGCCGCGGTCGCGGTAGGCGCTGCCTGTGGGGGAGGTGGTCTGCGCCTCGCTCTGGTAGCGGCCGACGACCTTGGTGGCGAGGTCAACGGGCAGGATCGTGCCTGCGCCTGCGACACAGCCACCGGGGCACGCCATGCCCTCGATCAGGCAACCATTGAGCTTGCCCGCTTTTGCCATGGTCATCAGCTTGCGGCACTCGCGCAGACCCTCTGCGCGGGCAGTTCTGACTTCGACATCGGGATTCGTTTCCGCGATGAGGTCGGAAACGGCTTTCGCAACGCCACCCGCGACGGCGAAGCCACGTCCTGCGGCAGAACCCTCGTCAAGCGGGATCTCGCCCTCGATCTTCTCGAAATCGATTTGCTTTGCTTCAAACATACCCTGAAGCTCCTCAAATGTCAAAACAAAATCGACATCGGAGCGGATATTCTCGCGGATCGCCTCGAGCTTCTTCGCCGCGCACGGACCGACGAACACGACTTTGCAACCGGGGTAATCCTTCTTGATCATGCGCGCGGTGAATACCATCGGCGTGAGGGTCATGGAGATCTTGCTCATTTCGCTCGGGAAGAGCTTCTCGATCATGGAATGCCATGCAGGGCAGCAGGATGTTGCCATATAGTTCTGCTCGTTGGGCACTTTCTCGAGGAAGTCCTTTGCCTCTTCGATGGTGCACATATCCGCGCCGATCGCGACCTCGACAACGCGGTGGAAGCCGAGCATTTTCATCGCGGTGATGAACTTTTCAGGCGTGGAATGCTTGCCGAACTGACCGATGAATGCGGGCGCGACGATGGCGATGACCTGATCGCCCTTGAGGATGGACTGGATGACCTGAAAGATCTGTCCCTTATCGACGATCGCGCCAAACGGACAAGCCACGAGGCATTGACCGCAGGAAACGCACTTATCTTGGTTGATGACCGCACGACCGTGCTCGTCCGAGCCGATGGCATCCATGCCGCACGCCGCCTGACAAGGGCGGTCGATGTGGATAATGGCATTGTACGAGCAAGCCTTTGCGCATTTGCCACAGCGGATGCACTTATCGGGGTCGATGTGCGAGCGTCCGTTGACGAAACTGATCGCGTCCTTGGGGCACACGCGCTGGCAGGATGCCGCAAGGCAGTTCTGACAGCTCTCCGTCACGCGGTACTGGTTGGTGGGGCAGGAATGGCAGGCGTAGGGGATGATATTGACAAGCGGCGGCTCATAGTACTGCTGCGCAACAGCGGCAGCGTCCATGCCGTCGGTCATCAGACTGCGCGTCTGGATCGGGCGCACGCCAAGACCCATGGCAAGCCGCACGCGCTCGCCCGCGATGGCGCGCTCAAGAAAGACCGATTCGCGGTGCAACGGCTGATCGCCTGGCACGATCACATAGGGTAGATCCTCGGCGTTGGAGTAATCGCCGCCGTTATATGCCATGCGCGCGACCTCGGTAAAGACCTTTTTGCGAATATCGGTGATTAGGGATGGGATACCTCGCATAACGAACCTCCTTAAATACTCGGTTTTTCTGTATTATAGCACAGCGGGGCGTATTTTTGTATTCACGATTCGGGTAAAAAATGTGGAAAATCTGGATATGCCTTACAGCGCGCGGAGCGCATCGACAAGCGCAGTCTTGGATGCCGTCTTTTCATCCTTGCGCTTGATAACGCGCGCAGGACAGCCCGCAACAACGGTATTCGGCTCGACATCGCCAACGACCACCGCACCTGCGGCGACGACAGCGCCGTGACCAATGCGGCAACCCTCGATCACGACGGCGTTCGCGCCGATGAGCACATCGTCCTCAACGATCACAGGGGTCGCCGAAGCGGGCTCGATCACGCCTGCGAGCACCGCGCCCGCGCCGATGTGGCAGTTCTTGCCGACAGTCGCACGTCCACCGAGCACCGCGCCCATGTCGATCATGCTCCCCTCGCCGACGACAGCGCCGATGTTTAAGATCGCACCCATCATGACCACGGCGTTCGCGCCGATGCTCACCTGCTCACGGATGATCGCACCGGGCTCGATGCGCGCGGGGATGTCTTTCATGTCGAGCATGGGGATGGCAGAATTGCGGCAGTTGTTTTCGATTTCAATGTGGGCAAAGGTATTGCTTTCCAGCACGGGCTTGATATCTTTCCAATCGCCGAAAACGATCTTGCACCCGACTCCCGCGGGGAATTCGTGGCAATTCGGGAACACGACAGGATAGCTCTCCCAAACGTATACCTTTACGGGTGTTTTCTTCTCCGACGTGCGGATATATTCAATGATCGATCGTGCGTCCATAGCGCATCCTCCTATTTGATGTGATTTTTCGTAAAAGATGATTTTTTGCTCCCGCGTATCCTGCCGACGTACCCTAGAATTTTGCACAGTCGGTTCGTTAAATTCGTAGGGGACGATGCCCACATCGTCCCAAAACCTGACGGTTTCGTCACTCCAAAATATATTTGCAATGTATCGGAAATGGTAAAATATGCCATCATTCGATCCTATTCACCGAATACTTTAGCTTAAATAATGGGGCGATGTGGGCATCGCCCCCTACAAGAGAGCCAAGGGTACGGTGCACCACCGCAACTGCTTCCTAACATCCGACGTTGCCCCCACATCAGTCACAAAAAATCAGATAGATTTTTTGTGACAGCTTCTCCCCGAGGAGAAGCCTTTGCTGGTCGTCGGCAAATTGTGCGAAAAAACGTACATTTCCGTTATCGCAACGTGGTCGGTGGGGGTATACTGTATAGTGTAGTAACATGGTTTACAAAAAGTGTAAGCACATGGTTTACAGT
>CAZVJJ010000100.1:0-2979 GCA_964627295.1 uncultured Oscillospiraceae bacterium
GGTCGATGCCTTTGGGAGGGCCGACCTCGGCGGTAACGACAAACTCACCGTTATCGAACAATTCGGTAATTCTCATTATCCATTACTCCTAATCAAAAATAGTATGAATTGGTATTATTTCTTGACAAGTTCGTCGGTGGCGTAGTTGCGCACCTGAACGGGGCACTTGAGTGCGTCGAGTCTGCCGATCTGGGTCAGGCGGCGAATGATGCGCTCCCAGCCGCATTCCATGCTCGGATCGACCTCGCACATACCGTTCTTCGCGCCGCCGCATTGACCGTTGACAAGGCTCTTGCTGCACGCGGTGATCGGGCAGATGCCGCCCGTGAGGTTCAGGTAGCACTCACCGCATTGCTTGCAGTCGTGCTCCAAGGGGGTCACGCCCTGAAAACCGGGAAGTGCATACGTGTCGCACGCGGCGCACACGCGCTTGTTCGGATAGAGCTCCGCAACGGTCTGCACGCCGACACCGCAGGAGAAGACGAGGATCGTCTCTGCCTCGGCGATCTCGCTTTCGTGGTAGGAAAGGCGGGTCTTGAGGTTATCGACATTGCAGATATAGTCCGTCGTGAGGATGCCAGTAACGATCCCCTGCTCGCGCAATTCCTTTTGCAGAGCGTCTGCCTCATGCTCGGGGAAATGCACCTCGCGGCAACCGTGGCAGTTGAGGACAAAGACCTTGCCATGCACAAGGGATTTGATCGCGTCGGTATTTTTCAGTTCTGTGATCAGCATATTACTTCATCCCCTTTACAGCAGCTTTGCCCGCCTTGATGAGGCTGACAAGCGGGATCTTGGACGAGCAGATGTACTCGCAGCAGCGGCACTCCATGCAGTCCATGATATTCTTTGCCTTGAGCGCGGCGGGATCTTGCACCAGCTTTGCAAAATGCAGCGGCTCAAGCGACATCGGGCACACATCCACACAGCGGCCGCACTTGATGCATTCCTGCGTCTCGGTGTGGTCGGTGTCGATGGCGATGATGCCATTGCTGCCCTTCATAATGGGCACATTCAGCGTCGTCTGCGGGAAGCCCATCATCGGACCGCCAGCTTTCACGGTCACGTCGCTTCCGCTGATGCCACCGCAAGCGGCGACGAGGTCGGCGGTGTTCGTGCCGAGCTTGACGATAAAGTTTGCAGGATTCGGGATGTACTTGCCCGTCACGGTCGTCACACGCTCGATCAGGGGCATACCCGTCGTGATCGCGTCGGAGATCGCCTTGACGGTGCTGACATTGCACACGACTGCGCCCACATCTGCGGGCAGCTTGCCGCTGGGTACCATGCGACCGAGCACGCGCTTGATGAGCATCTTTTCGCCGCCCTGCGGGTACTTCGTCTTGGCAACGCAAACTTCAAGACCTGCTTCGGAAGCGATCTTTTCCTGCATCAGCGCGATGGCATCGGGCTTGTTGTCCTCGATGACGATCACGCCGCGGTTCGTATCGACGGCTTTCATCACCGCTTTCAGACCGTAGATCACGCGGTCTGCATACTCCAGAAGTACGCGGTGGTCGGCGGTGAGCATCGGCTCACATTCGCAGGCGTTGACGAGCACAGCCTCGATGGGCTTGCCAGGATTGAGCTTGACGTAGGTCGGGAAGCCTGCACCGCCCATGCCGACGATGCCAGCATTCTTCACGATCTCGATGATCTCAGCGGGCGTAAGCTCCTCGAGGGGCTTGTTCGGCTGGATGGAGGGATCGATGGTGTTCTTTCCGTCGGATTCGATCACGATCGCGGGGCAAGTGCCGCGCGATGCATGGGGACGATCCTCGATGGCAACGACCGTACCGCTGATGCTTGCGTGCACAGGCGCGGAGATGAAGCCTGCCGCCTCGCCGATCTTCTGACCGACGTTGACATGGTCGCCGACGCTGACGCAAGCTGTCGCAGGTGCGCCCAGATGCATCGACAGCGGGATGACGACCGTCTGGGGCTCGGGGAAGCGAACGAGTTCGATCGCCTCGGTGCGCTCCTTACCCTCAACGGGGTGCACGCCACCGTAGTAGCCAGCAAAGCGGCTCTCGCGGATGGACTTGACGTAGTCGTTGATGACCTTGAAATTGACCTTGGAATAGTCGCGGATCTGAACGCTCTGCGCTTTCAGCTCGTCCAGACGACCCTGTGCCTCGAGACGCTCCTGAATTTTCTGCCATGCGCAGTCCTTGTTCGGGTCGACCTCGCACTTGCCGTTCTTTGCGCCGCCGCATTGACCGTTGACAAGGCTCTTCGAGCAGTCCACGATCGGGCAGATGCCGCCCGTGATGTTCAGGTAGCATTGTGCGCAGGCATCGCACGCCTTTTTCGTCAGCGCCATGCCGTGATGTCCCGTGTAGTTGAGCGAATCGCAAGCGGCGTACACAGATGCGCCACTCACATCTGCGACCGTCTGCACACCCAGACCACAAGAAATGGTCACGATGTGCTGTGTGCCCTCAGGGATCAGTTCCGAAAGAAGCTTCGCCGTCTTCGTCTTGTTGCACAGAAAATCGACCTTAGCGCTGCCTGTCACGGTTTTGCCAAGCGACTGCGCGAAGCGCAGGAATGCCTCGCAATCAGGCTCGTCGTTTGTTTCAAATTCCTTGAAACACTTGTTGCAGGCAATCACGAAGAAGTTGTCCACGTCAGCCAAAATGCCGCGCAGTTCATCTTCTGCCTTCAACCGATACTTGGTATAGTTTTCCAATAGCTCACCTTCCTTAGAGAAATGGGTGTTATCCACATAACAACATTCATTATAGCACATCTGATTTCGGTATTCTAGTCTAAAGTTGTTTTCTTTTGTAGAATTTCCGTAGTTTTCGGAAGCGGTCACGGTGTTCTACCGCCCCCTCTTGCCCCCCGCATTTATGAGGGGGGTGTCAGCGCCAATCGCGCTGACGGGGGGAGTATACAGCAACGCACTCGCATATTATACTGTAGGGTGGGGGTACACCCCCACCGACGCAGTATCGATATCCGCGCGGTCGGTTT
>CAZVJJ010000101.1:0-2954 GCA_964627295.1 uncultured Oscillospiraceae bacterium
TTTTTGCTACTGGCGCGGGAGCGCCCTTGGCTCCCCTGTGTAAGGGGAGCTGTCAAAAATCTATTTGATTTTTGACTGAGGGGTTGCTACCGCAGTACGAATTCGCCGACGGCTATCAGTATTCGCAACATTTCCCCGCGCAATCCCTCAGTCACGCTGTTCGCGTGACAGCTCCCTTTACACAAGGGAGCCGTTCTCAGTCATCGACAGATGGTTCAACAAACCGACTGTGCAAAAATCGATACTGCGTCGGTGGGGGTATACCCCCACCCTACAGTATAATAGGCGAGGGTGGGGGTTTTTACAGAGGGATCGCGGCTGTGGGCGCATGATACACCTTTTCTTGCAAATTCACTCGATCATCTCTTCATTTTGGACATTTCTACCTGTCGGCGTGCCGCCGAAGTGTTTGCTCCATGCGCGGGTGAATGAGGAATAGCTCCGAAAACCCGAGCGGAAGCAGCTTTCCGTTGCGCTCACGCCTGCGCGGATGAGCTCGCGGGCGTGCAGGAGACGGCGATCGGAGATATAGCCGTGGATGGTTTGCCCGACTTCGTCGCGGAACAGGCGCATCATATGGTACTTGCTGATATAAAAGCGCTCGGCAAGCTCTTCGATGGTGATATCTTCCATCAAATGTGCGTCGATATAGCGCAACATATCCCGGACGCGGGCATTTTCGGGCGCAAGTGGCGCGAGGCAGTTTTCCGCTCCGCTCCTACGGGCGCGCGCAAGCTCCACGAGCATCCGCACGAGGAGCGCCGCACCGAGCACTTCCGCGCCATACTCCTCGCGCGCAAGCTCCCGCTCTAACTGGAGCGCCTGTGCAAAGATCTTGCTCGCGCGTTGCTCGCCCAAGCGGAGAACGTGCCCATCCTTGCCCGAAAATACATCAGCAAGCGGGCAATTTGGCAGGGAATGCATCTCCAGAAATTCGGGCGAAATATATATGATGATGCGCTCATAGTGCACGCGTGGCTGGAACTCAGGGCGGTGGATGGCATGGCGGTCGATGAGCACGATATCGCCCGCTTTGAGCTGATAGCGCTGACCCTCGACGGTATAGCTCCCGCTGCCCGATTTGAGCAGAACGAGCTTGCAAAATTCGTGGTAATGGTGATCGACCTGCGTGCCGCGGTCGTCGTGCAGGTGAAATAGGCGGAAGCTGGAAAGCAGATATCCGCGGCTTTCGATCGCAGTTTCCATAGCGCACCTCCGATATAGCATCTTTTGCAATAATTATAGCATATATTGCATTTATTTTGCAATAGGTGCGGTGTATAATAGCGGTGGAAATAGTACGGTAGGAGGAAACAATATGAAAAAGTTTCTCAAAAATTACAGCTTCATCCTTATGATGCTCACTGGCATCGTGGCAGGCTGCATCGTTGGCGCGATCTTCCCCGTGGTCAAAGACGGCGACGTGGTCGTAAACGCTGGCGCAACGGTGCTCGAACCGCTCGGCACGGTGTTTATCAACATGATGTTCTGCATCGTCGTCCCGATGGTCTTCTGCTCCATCGCATCCGCGATCGCAAACATGGACTCCATGAAAAAAGCTGGCAAAATCATGGGCACGACCGTTGCGACGTTCTGCGTCACCGCAGGCATCGCCGCGATTTTGATGTATGTCGTGTGCCGCATCTTCCCGCTCGTTCAGGGTCAGTACGAGACGACCGCTGGCGAGGTCGGTGAGACGCTCGGTCTTGCGGATATGGTGATCAATTTCTTCACCAAGCCCGACTTCCCCGAGCTTTGGAGCCGCAAGGCGATCCTGCCGCTGATCGTATTTGCCGTGATCTTCGGCTTTGCGACCCAGATGGCTGGTGGCAAGGAGACGATGACCGCGAAGCTCCTGAACGACCTGACAAACGTCATTATGAAATTCGTCAAGATCATTACTTACTACGCACCCGTCGGCTTCTTCGGCTTCTTTGCAACGCTCGTTGCGACCTACGGTCCGTCCCTCATCGGTGACTACAGCCGTACCCTCATCATCTACTACGCGATGTGCTTTGCGTATATGTTCGTGTTCTTCCCCATCTATGCACGCTTCGGCGGTGGCAAGGGGGGCGCAAAGGTGATGTTTAAGCACCTGTTTAAGCCCGCGGCTGTGTCCTTCGGCACGTGCTCGTCTGTCGCGACGATCCCGACCAACATGGAAGCCGCTGAGGAAACTGGCATTTCCAAGGACATTTCCGACATCGTGCTGCCCATGGGCGCAACGATGCATATGGACGGCTCTGCCATGTCCGCGATCGTAAAAGTCGCGTTCCTGTTCGGCATTTTCGGCAAGGATTTCGGCACGTGGGAAGCAGTCCTCGCGATCATCGTGGCAGTCTTCTCGTCCGTCGCCATGTCGGGCGTGCCCGGTGGTGGTGGAACAGGCGAGCTGGTGCTGTGCACCGTGTTCTTCCCGAATGAAATGGCGATCGCATACCCCATCGCCATCGCGCTCGGCAACCTCGTCGATCCCCCCGCGACCATGGTCAACGCCGCAGGTGACTACGTCGTGAGCTACATCGTCGCCCGCTTCGTAGACGGCAAGGACTGGTTGCAAAAGAAGATCAAAGAAACGACCAAATAAAACTTCGACCCAGAGTGCAGACGCACTCTGGGTCATTTTTTTGCAATTTTCGCACGTATTCTGAAGATCAACTGTAGGAAAAACCGTCCTCGGATGTCCGTTTTTCGCACAATTTGCCAATTTCGACTGTAGGGTGGGGGTATACCCCCACCGACCATGTTGCGACGATAGAAATGCTTGTTTTTCTGCCCGACTACCGACTACCACCAAAGGCTTCTCCTTGGGGAGAAGCTGTCACAAAAAATCTATCTGATTTTTTGTGACTGATGTGGGGGAGCAACGTCGGATATTAGGAAGCAGTTGCGTTATTCATACTGCGGTAGCCCCACATCCGTCACGGCTTTGCCGTGCCACCAGTTTTTAATGG
>CAZVJJ010000102.1:0-2933 GCA_964627295.1 uncultured Oscillospiraceae bacterium
TTAGAGCAGCGGACACAAAAAATCCGCAGACACCGCCGCTGAAATAAAGGAGAATCTCATAGAAAAAAGATACCATATAAGCAGATAATTGCAATGCTTCTGTGAATATTCTATGGGAGCGTTCCAATGATATTTTTGTTCAGAAGTTCTATATTGTCTTGCTTTTTCTGATATTTCTGTTATAATGCAGATGGTACACTTTCGGGTGTGCTGGGTGCTACCCAAAACGGATAGGCGGTTGACCCTCTGTTCAGAGGGAGATTCAAAGCCCTCTGTTGACATAGAAATCCGTTTCGACGGAAATCTGCCAAAGAGGGTGTTGCTTATGACTACATACGAAGTCCTTGCGATCGTCATTTCGAGCCTAGCTCTGCTAGTTTCGATCATTGGCATCATCGTTAAGCTACTCATAGAGCTCATAAAAGCAAAGAAGTAACCGCCCAAAGCCTCGAAAACTTTACGGTTACTTCTCTGTAATGGTATTTCGGGGGTCAACCGTCTATCGGTAGCACCCTTTTTCTATATTGATTATAGAGAATACCAAAAGAATTGTCAAGGAAAATTATATATCGTTTTTGTTCAGTTGAAAATCCAGACCTAGATTAGTCTGGATTTTTCGTACTTTTTATTACCTAAATGTAAACTTTTATCCATACTGTTGAATTTCCACCAAGCTTTGATTATAATAAATATGCTACATTGCGGGTGACTGCGAACGAACTGAAAATCCGTCACCGCTGATCCCAAGATATGTAGTGGGATGTATCCACCAAACGGATGCCGCTGCATGGTTGGACGGAAAATCCATTCCATGGCAGGACAAAACACACTAATATGGAGGCTCATTATGAATGATAATGTTTTCTCTGTCGGTGCTTGTCCTGCTGAGTATCAGGGCAAGCTGTTTCTGACCCCGACAGATATTATGGGTATTTTCGGTTTTGGCGAAGCAAGCTGTTACAGATACTTAAAAAGCGCCCCTTTCCGAGTTGAAAAGGCTGGAAAATTGATCTTTATCAATGCGAAATCCTTTTGGGCTTGGTACTGTGGGAACTGAGGGATGGGGGATTTTATATTCCCCTGACCTTGGTAGTTTTTCAAAAAACTACCACTAAAACTACCACTAAAACTACCGCAATACTGAAGTTTAATGATTTCAGTGATAGCAAATGAGGTTAAATGCGGTTGCCCACAAAAGAAAATGAAGTTAAATGAGGTAAAATAATGTTTGTGAAAACATATGCGGTGCACGATGTGTACTACAAATTCGAGGTGCTTTAAGGCATGAAAAGTGCATTCAGCCGCACGTTTTCTTCTGCGGCGGCAATTTTGCTGCTTGCGCTGATGCTGCTGGGCACGGTGTTTCGCTATCTGGTGCGGGATTATCTGACGGAATCGACCATCAACGATCTTCAGCAGGATGCATCTGTGATCGCGGAGCTTGCGGCATCGTATGCCATCGAGGGCTCGCTGACGAGCCGAGATTTTCTGCTGAATATCGACATCGCTTCGCGCATTTCTGATTCCGATGCGGTGATCTGCGATGGAAACGGCACGGTCATCCTCTGCTCGGATTCGCTCACAGGGTGCGTGCATCAGGGGCTTCGCGTGAATTCCGATTACCTGAAAAAAGTGCTCGATAATGGCGGCATCACATCAACAGGCATGATAAAAGGGCTATACGATGAGCGCCGCTACATCGTTTCCACGCCCATTTTGAGCGAGGATGGCTCGGTCGCGGCGGGGATCGTGATCGTTTCTACGCCGACTTCCGTTTCGCTCTCGGTCATCAGCAAGATCACGAATATGTTCCTCTCCGTGTCGATCATCGTCATTTTTGTTGCGGTGGTCGCGGTGAGCTATTTTGCCCGCTCGCATTCGCGCCCGCTCAGGGATATGGCAAGCACCGCGACGCGCTTCGGTCACGGCGACCTCGATGCCCGCGTGCAGATAAGCAACGGTTATACCGAGGAGATGGAAGAACTGGCGATCGCCTTTAACAATATGGCGACGGCACTTCAAAAGAGCGAATATCAGCGGCAGGAATTCGTCGCGAATGTTTCGCACGAGCTGAAAACGCCCATGACCACGATCTCGGGCTATATCGACGGCATTCTTGATGGAACGATCCCGCCAGAGCGGCAGGAATATTACCTGAACATGGTCTCCGACGAAACGAAACGCCTGAGCCGTCTGGTGTGCAGTATGCTCGATATCTCCCGACTGCAAAGCGAGGGCGGTATTCCAGAGGAAAAGAAGATGCATTTCGACCTGACAGAATGCGCAGGGCGTGTACTCATCACATTCGAGCAGAAGATCAACCAGAAAAAGCTGGAAGTCGATGTCGATTTTCCCGAGCACTCCGTATATACCCTTGCGGAGCAGGATTCTGTGACGCAGGTGATTTATAATTTGATCGACAATGCGGTGAAATTCTGCCCCGAGGGCGGTACGCTTGGGCTTCGCATCCGCGAGGGCGGTGGCAAGGCATACATCAGCATCTCCAACGATGGCGAGACCATCCCGCCCGAGGAGCTTCCGCTCGTATTCGACCGATTCCACAAGACCGATAAATCCCGCTCGCAAAACCGCGACGGCTGGGGTCTGGGGCTTTACATCGTCAAAACCATCGTAAGCTCCCATGGCGAAAATATCTCCGTCACCTCCCGCGACGGCAAGACGGAATTCACATTCACAATGCCGTTGGTGAATTAAAAAAGCCCTCTCCTATGGAGAGGGTGGCAGCCTGAATGGACTGATGGGGGGGAGTATACCGCAACGCACCTACGTCCCAGACCGTAGGGTGGGGGTACACCCCCACCGACGCAGTATCGATATTTGCGCGGTCGGTTTGTTGAATCATCTGTCGATGACAGAGAAAAAGCCTTCTCCTTGGGGAGAAGGTGGCACGGCAAAGCCGTGACGGATGTGGG
>CAZVJJ010000103.1:0-2649 GCA_964627295.1 uncultured Oscillospiraceae bacterium
GATGAATCCCTGGAACCAGTTCATGACGAACTACAACGTTGGCGACGTGGTGGATGCCAAGGTTGTCAAGCTGATGACCTTCGGCGCTTTCGCAGAGATCCTGCCCGGCGTTGATGGCCTGATCCACATTTCCCAGATCGCTGACCGCCGCATCGGCAAGCCCGAGGATGTTCTGTCCGAGGGTCAGGATGTCAAGGTCAAGATCACCGAGGTCGATGCAGAGAACAAGCGCATTTCCCTGTCCATCCGCGCTCTGCTTGAAGAGACTGCTGAGGACGCTGAGTAATTTCACAACCAAATCGGGACTGCATTTATGCCGTCCCGATTTCTTTATAGAAAGGGGAAACTCTCATGGTCAAGCATATCGTTTTGTACACACTCAAAGAGGGGACGGATAAGGATGCGGCAGTTGCAATGATCGCATCGCATCTTGAACCGCTGGTCGGAAAAATCGCAGGACTGAACCATCTTGAGGTGCGCCGCGCCTATCAGGGCATGGATTACGCCCTCTATTCGGAATTTGAAAGCGCTGAGGCACTGAAAGCCTATGCCCAGCACCCGCTCCATTTGGAAGCAAAATCCCATTTCTTCCACCTCATTGAAACTCGCTGCGCTGCGGATTATGAATGGTAAAATAAAAGCTGTCTGCAAATTTGCGGACAGCTTTTATAATTATTTGTAGATTTTACTGAAAATACATTGACGCGGGCGAAATTTTGCACTATAATGCATATATAGAGAAATAAAAACGGTGGTGAAAGACGCATGGATCCATTCTTGGCAAGAACGATGGTCGAAGCGCTGAGCAGGGGCGTTGACCCGCTCACGGGACGCGTGCTCGCGCAAAGGGACAGTTGCGCGAAAGAGGAGATCCAGCAAGCGCTTGAGGAAGTGCTTGCGCATTGCACCATCGAATCGGTCGAGCAGTATATCCTGCGCGTGCAGGAGGATAAGGCATCGGCGCGCAAGGCGCGTGCGGCGAAGAATGCACAGCGCTACCCGCGCGGCGGTGAACCATGGACGCAGAAGGAAGAGCAGGAACTGCTTTCCATGCTGCGGCGGGGGAAGAATCTGTACCAGATCGCAAGCGTCTTGAAACGCACCCCGAGAGCTATTTCTGAGCGCATGAAGAATCTGCAATGCGTGCCCGTTGCGCGGGAGAAAATGGCACAGGAACAGCAAAAATGATCGCATTTGCGGGCGCAGGGAACTGCGCCCATTTTTGCGAAACCCAATTTACATCTAGAAATATATGTGCTATAATGAGCGAACATAAGGAAAGCGGGGAATGCCAAATGGCTTTTGATTTTAAGAAAGTATACAAGGAATTTTATCTTCCGAAGAACAAACCGCAGATCGTGACTGTTCCACCGATGAACTATATCGCTGTGCGCGGAGCGGGCGACCCGAATGAAGAGGGTGGCGCGTATAAGGCATCGATCGCGGTGCTGTATGCGATCGCGTACACGATCAAAATGAGCAAAATGGGCGATCACCGCATCGAGGGGTATTTTGACTATGTCGTGCCACCGCTCGAGGGCTTCTGGTGGCAGGCGGGAAAAGATGGGTTTGACTATGCAGATAAGTCGTCTTTTCAATGGATCAGCGTCATTCGCTTGCCAGAGTTTGTGACGCAGGCGGAGTTTGACTGGGCGGTGCAGGAGGCAACGCACAAGAAAAAGCTCGATTGCTCCAAGGCAGAATTTCTGCGCGTGGATGAGGGCGAATGCGTGCAGATCATGCATCTGGGCGCGTTCGACGATGAGCCTGCAACGGTTGCAAAAATGGATGCATTTTTGCAGGAAAATGGCTATCAAAACGACTTTTCGGACACACGCCTGCACCATGAGATCTATCTGTCCGATGCGAGAAAAGTCGCACCCGAAAAGTGGAAAACTGTCATCCGTCACCCCATCAGGAAGTGCTGATCGGGGTGCCTATCGGGCGACCGCGTGACGATTCAAATGGAACTTAAAGAGTTCGATTTGAAATCAGTATGAAAAAATGAAAATCCCGAAACTGATCCGTGTAGTTCACGTTTCCAGTCTCGGGATTTTTTGCGGTCATATGCCTTGCTGCTTTTCGGCTTGCGCGTAACAGGGGAAAGCACACCCCAAGTCCTACGCCCTTGCGCGTCCAACTCGCGCTTTTTCTTCTTGGAAAGCTTCTCGTAAGGGATAAATTTTTCCATCATCTTGCTCCTTTGTGGTTTGTTGATGGAAATATCATATAGTAATTGGGGAGAACTGTCAAGGGGGAATGCAAGATTTCAAGCACGGCTATAGCGGAGTTATTGAAGAATATCATATAAATGATCTAGCAGAAATCGTTGGGCGTTGGAATCATAATAAATAGCCAGATACTCGCCGTCTGGGGACTGGCGCAGTTGTGTACTCATGCCAAGATTTCTTCCTGCGACGGTGGGAACACGGCGGCTTTTGCCATCGGGCGCAAGTTCCTTAGTAAGGAATCCTTTTTCCATTAACCAATTCGTGACCTTAACGACATTCGGCTTTTTCATATTGCTGCTGCCCACGGCTTGCAATAGCGCATCGGCAAGGCTTCATTGTCGGGATTTCACTGGGGCAAATCTTATCGACCGCTTGCCATTCACGAGAATTAAATCTCGTCGTCATAATATTACTCATT
>CAZVJJ010000104.1:0-2576 GCA_964627295.1 uncultured Oscillospiraceae bacterium
TCAATGATGTTGGCAGAGCCGTGGTAAAGTGTTTTGATCATAGGGCTATCATCTCCATCCTTTGACTACATTATACTCCTAAAGGAGTATAATGTCAATCACAAGAGCGAATGTTTTCAAAAAATGAGCATAGCCATTTGTGCAGGCTATGCTCATTTTGAACTGTCAACTTGCGTATTTTATCACTCCAAAATATTGGATGTGATATAATCGACCCCCATTTTTACGAGGGCTTCGCCGTCGGTCGGGTCGTTGCATGTCCAGCAGTTGACTTCTACGCCATTGGCATGGAGCTTGGAAACGACATCCTGCGAGAGGTATTTATAGTCCGAATCAAGCGCGAAGCGGTGGCTACAAAGGATCGCGATCAGCGCATCGTCGATCGGGCAGGATGTGAGATACTGGATCGACTGTTCGGGAAGCAACTTTCGCAGCGTGATGCAGTTTTCGAGAACAAAAGAAATGAAAATCACATGCTCGAGATAATTTAGCTCGCGAATGGTCGCAATGATCGCGCAAATATCTTCCTCTGCAAACGGATTCTTCAGCTCCAGAACGCAGATTTTTTCATATTTTTTGCAAATGCGCACATATTCGTCAAGCGTCGGGATGCGAAGATCGCTACGGAGCGCACCGTCAAGATCGGGAAGCGTGATCGACTGCGCATCGGAAAGCGGCGCATTTTCGACCTCGATATCGTGCGCACCTGCGGACACGCGGCGTGTGTGTTCGTCGTGAATGATGACAAATTTGCCATCGGATGTCTTGTGGACATCCGTTTCAATACCGAAATAGCTTCGATTGCCAGCCGCAACAAATGCGGCGTTGGTATTTTCGCGTTCCAGACCGCTCAAGCCACGATGCGCGATCATGCGCGTTCCTGCATGGTTGATTTGAATCGTATTCATAGAAACATCTCCTGCAAAGAGGACGTGCTACGGCGTAGCACGTCCTTCAAGGTTACCAGCAAAGGGTTTGGATAGAATGTGCCTCCTGCTTGAACGAAACAGATGTACCATTTTCGCTTACAAAGTAGGAAATGGGCTTCTCGGATGCGTTCATCAGGATGAGCACGCGCTCACCGTCGGGATTGAGGAAGCCAACGCACTCAAGATCAGGGTGATACTTCGATACGAGCACACGCTTTGCGCCAGCTTTGACAAAACGGCTGAAATGACCGATGTAGCTGTAGGACAGCTTCACATTGATCTCATCCGTCTTTGCACGGCACATAACAGGTGCATCGCAGAAGTTGCCGACATGGTTCGGACCGCCCTTTTCATCGAGGATCATATTCCAATCGATGAATGCGTTCGCGCCAGCATTGAAATTGCCGATCATGTCATGGGCATACATCTCTGCGTTTGCGACCTGACCTGCGGAGGCAAATCGCGAATACTCCACACAACCCTCGGTAAAGATCAGCTCTTTATCGGGATAGAGGTTACGCACCTGCGCAAGCGCCTCAAAATGATCGCCCGTGTACCAATGGAACGCGATGCCATCGATGGCGTTTTTTGCGCCCTCGACTGCGAAGCTCTCGGTCACACGGTCAAGGATGATGTCCTTGTTGTGATCCCAAATGCTGATCTTGACCTTGTCGTATCCTGCACGATCGAGTGCGGGGCGCAGATAATTGACTGCAAAATTTGCTTCATCCGTAGCGCTATAGATGCAAGAATCCCACGTCTGCGTTGCCGCAGGCTCATTTTGCACCGTCAGGCGGGTGATGTGAACGCCCTCTTTCTCAAATTCCCGAATGTACGCAACGACCATATCAGCCCACATGGCATAAAATTCGGGTTTGAGCTTACCGCCGCGATTCATGTTGCCATTCGTCTTCATGAACGCGGGCGGACTCCACGGAGAAGCAAGGAATGCGATCCCGCTATTCTTTTCAAGCGCGGCATGGATGAAAGGCAGGATATACTCGCGGTCACGCGCGATACTGAACGTTTTCAGCTCCGTATCCGCCTGATCCTCTACATAAGCATAATTGCCCAGCGCAAAGTCACAGCTTTGAATGTGGGTACGGCAGAAATTATAGCGGTTTCCGCTTTCGCCAAAGTACAGCTCCGTCAACTTTTCCTTAGATCGATCGCTCATCTGCGAATACACGTAAGCAGAAGCTTCCGTAAATGCGCCGCCGAATCCGAGGATCTCCTGAAACGTGTGCTCGGGGTAGACATGCACCTGCTTTCCTTCTCCGGCAACGCCGGAGAAGGAAGTTTCGCTGTACTTAAATTGCTCTTTTTCATTAGAAAGGTAACATTTCATAGTTTTCTTTGCTTTTTTGTGTAAAAAGGGAAATTTCATCGATCAATAGCCGAGCTTTTCAGCATTTGCCTGCATCTTCTCGCTCTTGATCGCGACGACAGCATCATAGTCGTTGCTCTCGAGGAAGGACTTGTAGCTTGCAAGGATCTCGTCAAACTTCGCATCGGACTCCGCAAGGATCAGAGAGCCAAGCGTGGTAGCCCATTCGGAGGAAATGACATCGTATGCACGTGCTTCAGCAGTACCGTTGTCGGGATCGGTGGACTCGAGGATGAAGTGACCCTTCAGCTTGCCGAGAC
>CAZVJJ010000105.1:0-2509 GCA_964627295.1 uncultured Oscillospiraceae bacterium
AGAAAAAGTGTAAATGATGTGCTTACACAAAGTGTAAACCATGTGCCTCTTGACAATACCCCCCACCCTACAGTCTGGGACGTGGGATTTCTGTAGTATACTCCCCCCGTCAGCGCTTTTGGCGCTGACACCCCCCACGTTTACGAGGGGGGCAAGAAGTTGCTGTGTGCATTTCTTCCTCGAAATAAAAATTTAAGAATTCAAGGGGGAGACAAGCGGTGAAAAATGTGCTATACTAAACGATATCGGATCAAATCAGCGATCCGTTTATGCATTTGATACTCTACGACACAAGGAGGCGTTTCCTTTGAAATATTGGCGCGGATATGTTGTTGCCGCGATTTTTGGTGCGATCACGGTGGTGCTCATGCAGATGGGCTCACGGTTTTCGACCCTGATCGATATGGTCTATCCCTATGTGATCCGCACGCTCCAGACGATGCTTGCCGAGTGGAGCAGCGGCGTGAGCTTCTGCCTTTGGCAGTTCGTGCTGATCGCACTTGCCGTTTTGGGACTGGCAAGCATCGTGCTCATGGTGATCCTGAAATGGAATCCGATCCAATGGTTCGGCTGGGTGCTTTCCGTGTTTACTGGCATTTATATGCTGCACACGCTCCTGTTCGGTCTGAATTACTACGCTGGTCCGCTGGCTGACGACATTCGGCTCGACGTTGTCACCTACAGTGTGGACGAGCTGACCGAAGCCGCGGAATACTACCGCGATCAGGCAAATGCCCTCGCGCTTCAGGTCAAGCGCAATGCCGACGGAACGGTCGATTACCCCGATTTTGACACTCTCGCGCTTTCCGCAGGGGAGGGCTTCCAGAATCTGACCTACGACTATTCCTATCCGATCTTTGCGGGCTCTACCCTGCCTGTCAAGCAGCTCGGGTGGGCGGATATGTACACTTCCATGGGCATCACGGGCATCACCATCGGTCTGACAGGTGAGGCGGCAGTCAACCCGCAGATCCCTGCGGTGTCGCTTCCGTTCACCATGTGTCACGAAATGGCGCACCGTATGTGCATCGCCACCGAGCGGGATGCGAATTTCTCCGCATTTCTCGCGTGCATGGCACATAGCGACATCGAATTTCAGTATTCGGGCTATTTCATGGCATACCGCTACTGCTACAGCGCGCTCCTCTCCGCTGGCACGACCGACGCTTCTGCCGCCGCTGCCCGCGTGCAAAAGGGCGTGAACGAGAAGCTCTATGCCGACATGGCTTCCTACAGCAAGTTCTTTCAGGATAACCGCAGCGAGTCGGCGACGAAAGTAGCCACCGTTGCAAACGATACCTACCTCAAGACGAGCGGTGACAGCGCAGGCGTTGCATCCTATGGCGAGGTTTGCGACCTGCTCGTATCGTGGCACATTCAGCAGATCGTGCTCCCCTCCATCTCGGACGATGAAAAGGCATTTGATCCATTCGACAAGAATTGGGTCTACCCCGAAGAAACGACGGAGGCCGCCTGATATGGATAAAATGCTCGAGACCCTGCACGCGGGGCTTCCCGACCTCGGTCTTTCTCTCCCCGATGAAACGCTCGACACGCTCTGCGCGTTTGCGCGCGCGATGGTCAAGCAGAACGAAGTGATGAACCTCACAGGCATCACCGAGGACGAAGCCGTTGCAAAACTGCATCTACTCGACAGCCTGACCGTGCTCGCCTGCACACAGCTTTCGGGAAAGCGATTGATCGATGTCGGTTGCGGCGCGGGTTTCCCCGGTGTCCCGCTCGCGATCGCCTGCCCCGACGCGCACATCACCCTGCTCGACAGCCTCGGAAAGCGCATGAAATGGCTCGAAACCGTCCTGCCGACGCTCGGTGTAAACGCCGAATGCATCACCGCCCGCGCGGAAGAAGCCGTCACGGCGCGGCGCGAAAGCTATGATTTCGCGACTTCCCGCGCAGTCGCGCGGCTGAACATCCTGCTTGAGCTCACCGCGCCGTATGTCAAGGTCGGTGGCGCTGTGCTTGCGCTGAAAGGCGCTGCCGCGCGCGAGGAACTCGCCGAATGCACAGGCGCGATCCGAAAGCTAGGACTAAAGCTCGAAACTGTGCGCGAATTTTCCATCGATGGCGCGACCCACGCGGTGATCGTCCTGCGCAAGATCGCCCCCACGCCCCCGCAGTACCCCCGCCGCTTCGCAAAGATCAAGCAAGCGCCCCTGTAAAACGCCCTTTTCAGGGTTCTGCAAACAATTCATGGAGCGTATCCCACCGATACGCTCCACTTTTTATGCCATACGGGCGATTTTTCTGTAGGGTGGGGGTACACCCCCACCGACAACGTCGCGATGATAGAAATGTGCGTTTTTGCTACTGGCGCGGGAGCGCCAAAGGCTTCTCCTTGGGGAGAAGCAGTCACAAAAAATCTATTCGATTTTTTGTGACTGATGTGGGGGAGCAACGTCGGATTTTCGGGAGCAGTTGTGGTATACGTACTGTGGTAGCCCCACATCCGTCACGGCTTTGCCGTGCCACCAGTTTTTAATGGTATGAT
>CAZVJJ010000106.1:0-2142 GCA_964627295.1 uncultured Oscillospiraceae bacterium
ATCATGGATATTTTGATTCGCTGCGCGGAGCACCACTCCCCAAGGAGAAGGCTTTCCTCAGTCATCGACGGTTGGCGCGAAAAAACCGACCGTGCAGAAATCGAGGGTGCGTCGGTGGGGGTGTACCCCCACCCTACGGTCTATGGACGGTGGATTTCGCGAAAAATGGACATATTTGCTAGTTTCGGATGCGGTAAGCGGACACCTGAGGGCGTGGGGGCTTGCACGTGGTTGAAGATTTGTTTTTAGAGAAGAGAGAAGATGTAAAAGAGAAAAGTGAAGAGAACAAAAGACCGCCCGAGGAGCACGGTTTTGCGTGTCTTCGGGCGGTTTATTGCTTACTCTTGCCCCGCGTAGTCTACGGTGAGGTTTGCACCTTTGTATGTTCCATCAAGCTTGGAAAGAACGCGGGCATATTCTTCGGATTCGGGGTCATATGGGGTCGGTTGGAAATTGTTCTGCACAGGAATGGAACTGAGGGAGCAGGGGATGATCTGGTATGTAGCAAGCGCTGCTTCCTCGCCCTCATTTTTGAAGATATCCACCTGAAGGATCGCGGTATCGAGGTCGCGCGGGTAATGATTGCCACCAAAGGAGAAATTGCCGAGGGAATAGAAGATGTATCCGCCCTGATATTCCTCGATCGGTTGCAGGACGTGGGAATGATGCCCATAGACGATATCCACGCCCGCGTCGATCATTGCGTGCGCCCAGTCGATCTGGCTCGAATCGGGGCGGTATGCCCCCTCTTTGCCCCAATGGACGGCGGCGATGATGATATCCGCGCCCTGCTGGCGGAGCGATGCGACTGCTTGCTCCATTTCTTCGTCGTTGCGATTGAATGCTATGCCGTAAATGCCGATGCACAAGCCACCCTCGGTGGTATAGAGCGCAGTCGTGCCCCTTTCCACATAGGTCATGCCCACATCATCTAGCGCCGTTTTGGTGGACGCGTAGCCATCCTCACCGAAATCATAGGTGTGATTGTTGGCAAGTGTCACCGCTTCCACCGAGCTTTCCGTCAGGATCGCCGTGTAGGCGGTCGGTCCGCGGAAAACAAAGGTCTTATCTTTCGCTGACCCCGAATCGGCAAGCACGCTCTCGAGATTTGCCATGGTGAAGTCGTCGTTTTCAAAATAATAAGCGACATTTCGGAACGGATAGCCATAATCCTCACCGATCGTTTGGACAAAGGCGCTTGCTTGCATGAATTTTTTCGGTTGCGTGCCGAGCGTGCAGTCGCCGACAAAGGTCAAAATAAAATGTGTCTGCACAGGTGGCTGGGTCTCCTGCGTTTCTTCAGCTTCGGTCTCGGGAAGCGTGGTTTCGGTCGGCGCTTCCGATTCGGTCGGAGCAGTCGTTTCCTGCTCTGGCGCAGACGCCCCCTGCTCCGTTTCGGAAGATGGCTCTGTCTGTGTGCTGGGCGCGGGCGTGCCACGCTCCAGCGTGATCAGAAAACAAAATTCTGCTGCAATGAGCACGCAGACAAGTGCGATCAGCGCAATGAAGATCCGTTTTTTCATAGCGCGTTTATGCTCACTCCTGCGCGCGCTTTTTCATCAGCTCGCGCATACGGGTCGCGTGGTCGAGGGTGCGTTTGCGGATGCGGAGGGATTTTGGCGTGCACTCGAGGAGTTCATCATCGGCGAGGAACTCGAGGCATTGCTCAAGGGAGAACGTGCGCGGGGGGACGAGGCGGATCGCGTCGTCCGAACCTGCGGCGCGCATATTGGTCAGCTGCTTGCGCTTGCAGACGTTGACGGTCATATCCTCATTGCGGCTGCAAATGCCGACGACCATGCCCGCATACACGGGCGTGCCCGCGCCGATCAGGAGCTGTCCGCGCTCCTGCGCCGCGCCGAGGCCATATGCAACGGCTTCGCCGCTCTCGTGCGCGATCAGCGAGCCGACCAGACGGCGCTCGATCTCGCCCTTCATGGGTGCATAGCTGTCGAGCACGGAGGACATGATGCCCTCGCCCTTGGTATCGGTGAGGAATTCGCTACGGTAGCCAAACAGTCCGCGGCTCGGAACGAGGAACTCCAGACGGTAGCGGCTGCCCATCGGGGTCATGCCGAGCAGATCACCCTTGCGGCGACCCATTTTCTCGATCACTGCGCCCATGCATTCCTCGGGCACATC